>DATBRO010000024.1:0-6967 GCA_036560265.1 Gemmatimonadaceae bacterium
CTAACGCCCCAGCTAACCTGCGAGCGAGTCAAATAAGATGCGAGCGAACCGAGCTTCCGAAAATCGCTCGACAGGTTCAGCGTTCGTTAGCTGGCGCGCGTGAGAAGCGTTGAGAAGCGGACATCAGAACGGGTCGAAGCAATCATAGTTGCGTTGCGCGACGATACGTTCGTCCATCATCTCGAGGACAACCGCGAAGTGTGCGCGCATCTCGCCGCCTGCTGGTGTGTTCGCGAGATCTATGGCGAGGGTACCAATCCACACGACCTCGAGCATCACAATCGCGCCGTCCGCGTACGCATGTTCAACCTGATAACGCTGAGCGCGCATCACCTTGCGGCCGCGTACGGCGCCCTCGAGCAAATCCGGGAGTCGTCGATGCGCGCCGGTCGGCACCAAGCGGTTCGGATATTCGATCTGTTCGACCGCGGGTGAGAAGAACGCAGCCAGTTCGTCGCCGGTGGCGCCTGCTTCGATCGCGGCCAAGTACCGCCGTGCGACTTCGAGATTGGCTACGGTTTGCGACGCGGCATTCGGAGCCGGCGAATACCCGAATGCATGCGGCGCATCAGATGCCCGAGATGCAATCATTCTCAGTCCGTTATCGAAGGTCGTCGCCAGCTAACGCTAAATATACGCTCTCAATATGTGTCGGTCGCGTGACGATTGCTGCGAGTGCAATGATCAAATAAAAAGGGGCGCTCGCGCGTGTGATGACTCAAGTCCATGTGCGACGCCGCAGTGCGAGAACGGTCAGCAAGACAATTGAGCGTTATCTTGCGTGCGCAGGCGTGATAACGCGCGCGATTCATTTGAATTTCAAGAGGGTCGCGCACTGGACCCCTGAGCCCACCGCTGCCGCCGGCGTCTTACAACGCGTCCGCTGGACTCCGAACGCCCAAGCCGCCGCGGTTGAGTACGTGCGTATAGCGCATTGTCGTCCGGAGATCCGTGTGGCCTAGCAGCTCCTGCACTGTTCGAATGTCGGCTCCAGACTCGAGCAGATGCGTCGCAAAGGAGTGCCGCAGGGTGTGGCAGGTCACGCGCTTCGCAAATCCCACCCGGCGCGCGGCAAGCGCAACCTGGCGCTGCACGAGCGAAGCGTGCATGTGATGTCGCATACGCCGGCCGTCCGCGGCTTCGAACGTTCGTGTCGCTGGAAACACGTATTGCCACGGCCAATCGAACCCGGCGCGCGGATACTTGCGACGTAGCGAGTCGGCAATCCCAGTGACCTCCACCTTCGCGCCCCAATCGCGACGCCACACCCCGCGCACCCATCGCAATTGCGCGCGCAGCAGCGCGACCGCCCGCTCGGGCAACGGCGTGCGCCTGTCCTTTCCACCCTTCCCGTCGCGCACGACGATCTCGTGCCTGTCGAAATCGACGTCCTTGATCCGCAGCGCCAAACACTCCGTCAACCGAAGTCCCGCGCCGTACATGAGCAGCGCACACACCCGCAACCGCTCCGGAATCGCGCCAACCAGCCTGCGAACTTCCTGTTTCGACAGCACCAACGCTACTCGACGCCTCGTGTGTGCCGGCACTACTCCATCGATTCTTCCAAAGGGTGCGCCGAGCACCGGGCCATACAAGAAACTCAGCGCCGCGAGTGCCTGGTTTTGCGTCGAGGCCGACACGCGTTCCGTCACCGCCAGGTGGCTGAGAAATGCACGCACTGTTCGGCGCCCAGATCCCGAGGATGCCGGCGCCCGTGAAATCGGATGTAGCGCCGCAGCCAGTAACCGGCCGGCCCGCAGAGTCCGTATCGACTTATTCCCGCAACCCCCTATTCGACGCTACCTTACCCAAAATGACCCGGCGCGACGAAGCACTCGAGTACCACCGCAAAGGACGCCCCGGAAAAATCGCGGTCGTCCCCACCAAACCGCTCAACAACTCGCGGGATCTCGCGCTCGCGTACTCACCGGGCGTCGCCGAGCCGTGTCTCGAGATCAAGCGTGACCCCGAGGAAGCGTACACGTACACGGCGAAGGGCAATCTCGTCGCGGTCGTCACCAACGGCACTGCCGTGCTCGGACTCGGTAACATCGGCGCGATCGCGGGCAAGCCGGTCATGGAAGGGAAAGGCAACCTCTTCAAGCAGTTCGCCGATCTCGACGTCTTCGATCTCGAGGTTGGATCCGAAGACCCCCAGGACGTCATCCGCTTCTGTCAACTGCTCGAGCCCACCGTCGGCGGCATCAATCTCGAGGACATCCGCGCGCCGGATTGCTTCCTTATAGAAGAGACGCTCCGGAAAACGCTGACCATTCCGGTCTTTCACGACGACCAACACGGCACCGCCATCATCTCGGGTGCCGCGCTGCTCAACGCGGTAGAGATCGTCGACAAGAACCTCGCCGACATCCGCGTCGTCTTCTCCGGCGCCGGTGCCGCGGCGATCGCCACCGCCGAGCACTACGTGCGGCTTGGCGTCGCGAGAGGGAACATCGTTCTGTGCGACCGCCAGGGCGTCGTACGAGCCGACCGCAAAGCGAAGAATATGGATCCGTACAAGGCGCGCTTCGCCACCGAGCGCGATCTCCATGACGTCGCCGACGCGTTGGAGGACGCGGACGTGTTCGTCGGCCTCTCCGTCGCCGGCGCGGTCACGCCAGAGATGCTCAAGAAGATGGCCGAGCGCCCGATCATCTTTGCGCTCGCCAATCCCGTTCCGGAGATTCTTCCGGACGAAGTCCGCTCGGTGCGCGACGACGCGATCGTCGCGACCGGCCGCAGCGACTTCCCGAATCAGGTAAACAACGTCCTCGGATTTCCCTTCATCTTCCGCGGCGCGCTCGACGTTCGCGCCACCGAGATCAACGAAGACATGAAGATGGCCGCGACGCGCTCGCTCGCGCTCCTCGCGAAAGAAGACGTCCCGGACTCCGTCGCTGGACTCTACGGTCTTCGGGATGTCCGGTTTGGTCCGGACTATCTGATCCCCTTCCCGTTCGATCCGCGGGTTCTCCTTTGGGTTGCGCCCGCCGTCGCGTGGGCTGCGGTCGCGAGCGGCGTAGCGCGCGAGTTCTGCGAAGTCGAAGAGTACCGGCAGCAGCTCGAGGCACGCCTCGGGCGGGCGCGCGGTCTGATGCGCGGCATCATCAACCGGGCGATCAAAACGCCGAAGCGCATCGTCTTTCCGGAAGGCGACGAGCCCAAGGTCATGCGCGCCGCCGCCATCCTCGTCGACGACAGCATCGCGATCCCAGTGCTGCTCGGCAGCAGGGAAAAACTTTCATCGATCGCGAAAGACGCGAACATCGATCTCGGCGGCATCGAGATAGAGGACCCGGGGACATCGAGCAAGCGCGAAGCCTACGCGCGCTTCCTCTGGGAGAAGCGTCAGCGCAAAGGGTGGAGCCTCGACGAGGCTCGTCGCCGGATCTACAACGGCAACTACTTCGGCTCGTGCATGGTGGCCAACGGCGACGCCGACGCGCTCGTCTCGGGCGTCAACTTGCACTACCCGGAGACGATCCGGCCGGCGCTCGAGGTCATCGGCGCGCATCCGAAAGCGGGGATCGTGAGCGGATTGTACATGCTCGTCTTCGAGCATCATGTCGTCATCTGCGGCGACACGACCGTCAACATCGACCCGACCGCCGAGCAGCTCGCGCAGATCGCGTACGCCGCGTCGCGCATCGTCCGGAGCACGCTGGGGATCGAGCCGCGCATCGCGATGCTCTCGTTCTCCAACTTCGGCTCCGTGCGACACCCTGAGACGGAAAAGGTGGCGCGCGCCGTGCAACTGCTGCGCGAACGCGACCCATCGCTCGTCGTGGACGGCGAGATGCAGGCAGATACGGCCGTCGAGCCCGCGATCTTGCGGCGCGACTATCCGTTCAGCGCTCTTAAAGAGAAGGCGAACGTACTAATTTTCCCGAACTTGAGCGCGGGCAACATCGCGTACAAGTTGTTGAACCACCTCGGCGGCGCGACCGCGATCGGTCCGATCCTCGTCGGGATGCGCCTTCCCGTGCACGTGCTGGAGCGCGGTGCGGACGTGCAGGACATCGTCAACATGGCCGCCGTCGCAGTGGTGGATGTGCAGGAGCGCGAGCGCGGGCGCCCGGGTCGCGCCGTTCCCGCCGAGGACACGTCAACAGCCGCTTTCTCGAGGTTATAGCACGATGGCAATTCAGGCTCGTCCGAGGTCGAACGAGACGGAAGAACGGACGCTGGATGGCCAGGGACTCAAGCCCACCGGCCGCGTCAATTGGAATCTCGTCGGAACCGTGTTGATCGAGGCGGCCATCCGGCGCGAGGAAGGCGAGCTCGCGGACATGGGACCGTTCGTCGCCGTGACCGCTCCGCACACCGGCCGCTCGCCGAACGACAAGTTCGTGGTAAAAGAGCCGTCGACGGAAAAAGACGTCGACTGGGGCAAGGTAAACCAGGCACTCACGCCTGAGAAATTCAATGTGCTTCTCAAGGACGTGCGCGGATATCTGAACAAACGTGATGAACTGTTCGTGCAGGATCTCTACTGCGGCGCCAATCCCAAATACCGGCTCTCGGTGCGATACGTGTCGCCGAGCGCGTGGCACATGGCGTTCGTACGAAACATGTTCATCCGCCCGAACATCGCCGACCTCGCGACCTTCGATCCGAACTTTACCGTGCTGCACGCACCGGAGTTCGAGGCCGATCCCACGAAACACGGCACGCGTACCGGCACGTTCATCGTGCTGAACCTCGCCAAGCGCATGATCCTCATCGGCGGCACCAAGTACGCCGGTGAGCTCAAGAAGTCGATGTTCACGGTGATGAATTACTACCTGCCCAAGCAGAGCGTGCTCTCGATGCACTGCTCCGCGAACACGGGCAAGGGCGGCGATACCGCGCTGTTCTTCGGCCTCTCTGGAACCGGTAAGACGACGTTGTCCGCGGATCCCGAGCGCAACCTCATCGGCGACGACGAGCACGGCTGGTCGAGCGAAGGCACGTTCAATTTCGAGGGCGGATGTTACGCCAAGGTCGTAAATCTCTCGCGCGAGGGTGAGCCCGACATCTATCGCACGACGCAGATGTTCGGCACGGTGCTCGAGAATGTGGTGCTGGATCCGGTCAGCCGACGTGTGAAATTCGAGGACCAGTCGATCACCGAGAACACACGTGCATCGTATCCGTTGCACTACATCCGCAACCATGTGCCGAACGGCCGGGGCGGACATCCGAAGAACGTCGTGTTCCTCACGGCCGACGCCTACGGCGTACTCCCGCCGGTAGCGAGGCTGACGCGCGATCAGGCGATGTACTACTTCCTGTCCGGCTATACCGCGAAGGTGGCGGGCACCGAGCGCGGCGTGAAAGAGCCGCAGGCGACGTTCTCGTCGTGCTTCGGCGCTGTGTTCCTCGTGTGGCATCCCACCAAGTACGCGGAGATGCTCGGCGACCTCATCGACACGCATGGCTCACAGGTGTGGCTCTTGAACACGGGGTGGACCGGCGGCCCGTATGGTGTCGGCAAGCGGATGAAACTGTCGCACACGCGGTCGATGGTCCACGCGATTCTCCGTGGCGATCTCGCAAAGGCAAAGTGCGACGTGGACCCGGTGTTCGGCCTTTCCACTCCCTCTGAAATCAAAGACGTACCCTCCGAGGTGCTGCACCCGCGGGACACGTGGCCGGACAAAAAGGCATACGACGCTCAGGCCAAGAAGCTCGCCGAGATGTTCGAGAAGAATTTCGAGAAGTTTGGGTCGTTTGCGTCTGATGCAGTGAAAAGAGTTGGTCCGCAAGGCTGAACTGCGGAAATGGCAAATCGGAAATGGGAAATGGGAAATGGGTCCGGGACGCATCTTACCTCGGCGGCCCATTTCCGATTTCCCATTTTCCATTTCCGCAGTTGACGCAACATGAAGGTCATCCGCGACCCACTCTGGAACAACATACGCGTTGAGCCACTAGCTCTTAGACTCATCGACACACCCGCGTTTCAGCGGTTGCGGTACGTGAGACAACTCGGGCTGGCGTTCCTGGTCTATCCGGGCGCCAGCCATTCTCGTTTTGAGCACGCCCTCGGCACGTACTCTCTGGCGCGGCGTGCGCTCTCGCTGCTCGAAGAACGCGACGACCTGCGGGAGTTGCGCGACGGTCCGTGTGCCGACATTCGTATCGCCGCCCTGCTGCACGACATCGGACACTACCCGTTTTCGCACGCGCTCGAGGAGATCGGCGCGCTCAATCACGAAGAGGTCGCGCGTCCCCTGATTTGCGGCGGCGAGATTGGCGAGATTCTCCGCGAGGAGCTGGGCAACGACGCGCCGGCGCGCATCGTCGAGCTGATTCGCGGCAAGAGCGACAATCCGCTCCAGGGGTTGATCTCCGGCTCGCTGGACCTCGACAAGATCGAGTACCTCAGGCGCGATGCGTTGATGTGTGGCGTGCCGTACGGCGAGATCGACGCGGATCGCTTGATGAACTCTCTCGTACTCCTGGAACGCACGATCGGCATTCAGGAGAAAGGCCTGTCTGCCGTCGAGTCGCTTCTCTTCGCGAAATACCAGATGTACCGCAACGTGTATTGGCATCACGCCGTGCGCAGCGCGACCGCGATGTACAAGCGTCTCGTGTCCGATGCGTTGGACGCGGGCTCACTCACGGCCGACCAGTTGGCGAGCTTCACGGACGAAGGCCTGCTGCTCGGACTGGAATCGAAAGGCTCGAATCCGCTGCTCCAGGCACTGCGCGAGCGGAAACTGTACAAACGCGCCATCGAAATACCGGCCGCCGATCTGCCCGCGAACGTAGGAGAATGGATCGCCGATGACTGGCGGCGAACGATGCGGGTGGAGAACGAGCTCGCGCCGACGCTCGGCCTCGCGCCTGGCGAGCTTCTGCTCGACTATCCCGCCAAGACCGAGATGCTTGGGCTCAACCTTCCAGTTCTGCGACGCGACGGCCGGGTCGAGCACCTCACGCAGCAGACATCGGGAGGTACGATCAATCTCCCGAAGCT
>DATBRO010000025.1:0-5025 GCA_036560265.1 Gemmatimonadaceae bacterium
TCCGTACCAGATGGACTGCTGCGCCATCGCGAACGAGTATCCGAGAAACGCCGCTGTCCCGACAAAGCGGAAGACTTCCGCATACTCCGTCCCGGGGCGAAGCGCGCGCCCGGCGATGTACGCGGCGAAGATGCTCACCACCAGCGAGTACAGGAACCACATGGCGAGGGACCTCTTGAACGCGCTCTGCATATCACCGCGCATGATCGTCATGACCACCATCGGTCCGCGCTTCATCTTCTCGACGAACGCCGGATCTTTCATCTGCTGCGGCCCGGTGGAGTACGGGATGAAATAGTCGCCCGGTGGAATCGGGCGCAGACCGTCCATCACCGCGTCTTCATTTGGGACCTTTGCGAAATCGGACCGGTGATACTTCAGTACCATGTGCAGCAGCGAGCTCGCGACAAAGACAAGGACGGCGGACAGTAGGATCGGCAGCCACAGCAATGCGAGCGGTACCATGGATTCTCCTGCCCTGGCGGGGTGGTTGAGAGAGGGCCAGCTTCGAGACGACGAGGAGCGCAACACGATGCGGATTCCGGCTCGGCTCAGCAAGGTGCACGTAGGAACACGAATCGCGACGGTCGCTCTGGGCATCGCGGCACTGACGCGGACCGGAGGCGGGCAGACGTGCGGGACGCCGGGCGAGCGAGAACCAACCGAGGCTCGTTCATCGCTTGCCGCCGCCGAGCAGGACGCGGCGGCAGCGATGGGCGGCATGGGATTCGGAGAGACGCTGCCGGGAATACTCACCGACGACGGCGTTGTGCTCGTGGCGAACGCCCCGGTCATCCGCGGACGCGAGAACGTGGTTCGCCTACTGAGTGTCATGCCGGGACGTCGAGCGCCACAGACGTGGCAGCCGCTTCGCGTGCTCGTGTCGCGCGATGGGCTGTTGGGGACGACCTTCGGCATTTCCGCGATCGGTCCCGGAGCCGGGCGCCCAAGCACGCTCGCGCGCTACATCACGGTGTGGCGCTGCAATGCGCAGAACAGTTGGCAAGCGGTCGCGCATGCGGACATCAGACCGACGCCGCCCACCCTGCGATTGCCGCCGGACATCCCGCTTACGCTCGGCGACTCGAGCCCGCGAGACGCGTTTGCGCGAGCCGATCTCGATTTCGCGCGCTTGGCGGCAGACAGCGGCGCACCGAACGCGTTCGCGCGCTACGCCGCTCCCGACGCAGTCACGTTCGCTGGCTCCGGCGAGATCAACATCGGCCCCAGTGGCATTCGTGCGCGCATGATGGAGGGTCGCGCGGGCGCGCAATGGCGCTGGCATCCCGTGGTCAGCATTGTCGCGGCTACCGGCGACCTGGGCGCGACTGTCGGTGAGGCGGAGATTCGCGTTCCCGGAGCTGCGCCGTTTTACTCCAAGTATCTCACCGTGTGGCAACGGCAGCCGGACGGATCGTTGAAGTTCATCGTGGACGGCGGCAACGCTCGCCCCGGTCCGCGCTGAACAGCATCCGCTTTATTTGCCCTTTTTCCCGTCGCTCTTGCTTCCGTCGGGTGAGGGATTGAAAAAGGCGTCGATCGCACGACCAGTCATCGTGGAAACGAGCGCATTGCGCTGCGATGACGGCACCTCGGGAGCGACGCGGGCGAGCAGCGTCTTCAGCTCCACGAGCATTTGTTCGGGCGTGCTGCCGCTCGTACGGACCTCGGCCGCGAACTCGACGACCTGCTCGTCCAGTTCACCGCTCACGCGCCGTGATTCCTTCGTCACGGACGCGCTCTTCCCATCTTCGGCACTGAAGTCCCGAAGCTCGCGCTCGAACAGTTGAACCAAGCGCTGGGAGGCTCGTGAAGACATCACGACTGGGAGCGAATGGGGCGGTTTGCCGGGCAGGAGCGGCGCCGCGGTGGGGCTTACACTGTAGCAATTGGACCAGGAAGTCGCAAGCAAACGCGCGATTTTCGCTGTTAAGCGCCATTTATTTGCCTAATCCGGTGACTCGCGAGCGTCTCTAGTCGCCTGGAAGTCTTGGAAGGCCGACAAGACCGCCACTCAGCGCCTTGATCCGTTCGTCCAGTTTGCGCTTCTCCGCCTCGAGCTTCGTGCGCGCATCGGCAACTCGCCGCTCGCTGTCCGCTCGCAGCTCGCCGATTCTCGCTTTGACCGGTGCGGATTTCTCGTCGACGAGCTTGTCCACCTGAGCGCGAACCTTCGCCTGCGCGGCCGCAATCTGCTCGCCGGCGACCGCCTTTAACCGATCCGCGATTTGGCGGTCGAGATTGGATTTGACCGCAAGCCGCGGCGCTTTCAGCGTCCCGCTGATGTCCGCCGTCATGTCGAGCTGATTGACGCCGGTAAGTACGCGCGCCACGAGCGACTCGAGTGCATTCAACTTGCGCACGCGCGACGAGTCCTGCTTCCACGTGACGTTGGCCGAGCGGACGACCCACTTGCCAGAGAGTTGGTCGCCGTCGAAGACGAAGCGCATCTCACTCGTGCCGCGCCCCGGATCCATACTATATGGTAGCGCCGGCAGCGAGACCGTCGGGAGCTTGACACCCGCCGCCTGCGCGTTGACGATCTCGCGTGGACGCGCGCCCGTGTGGTCCAGCGAGCCCACGACCCTGAGCGAGTCGAGATCGCTGCCTTTGGCGGCGCGACGAATCGCGAACAGTGTCGGACGTCCGACGATCGCCGGATCGGTCGTCACGTCGCTGGCAGCGAATGCGTAGGCGCCGTTCGACAAACTACCGCCGACCGTGACGTTCACGTCCGCGCGTCGCAAAAGGAATCTTGGAGTGCTCTGCGGCTTGGCGAAGTGCACCGTGCTCCCCGCGCGACGCATGCGCTTCGGCCCCGGTGATTCCTTCGGGAGCAGTCCCGGTGGCGCGTACTGCCGCGCGAGCTCGGTCCAGTACACCGCCTGCTGGAACTTGTCGATCGTGACTTTACCGAACAGCGCCGACCCGATGTCGGGCGCGTCGAAGCTCGGCAGTTGCAGCAGTCCCCGCGCGAATGCGTAGTCGGCCCGTCGCGCGTCGTCGATCCCGCGCAAGCCGGTCTGCAATGAATCCACGCCACGCCGCGCCAGAGTCATCAGTCCTTCGACGCGCGCCTTCGCCGAGTCGACACGGGAGCCGGCGCGTCTGAGATCGGCCACCGCGCGCCGCGCGCCGTCGAGGCCGAGCGTCCGCACGTTGGTGTTCTGGAGCCGGGCCGCGAGCGCCGCCGAAGAATCCACGGTTTCCTGAAGACGCAGCGCGGCGTACGCATTGTCGATCGATCGCTGCAACGAATCAGCGCTGCTCGCCAGCGAGAGCGCGGCTTGGACCGCTTTGAGTTTCGTCGGATCGAGCGCGAGCGCTTTGAGCGTGTCGAAGGGCGTCAGCGACAACAGCGGGACGTTGAACTGTTGGGCGAAGCGCTTCACTTCGGCGAGCGCTCGCGGCGCGAAGCCCGGCCCGGTGACGGCGCTCGCCGGCGTGGCGCGTCGTGTTCCAGTGCGCACGTCGGCGATGCTGAGTCGCTTGACGACGAGCTTCTTTTCGAGCAGCGGTCGCGGCTCGAGCTCGAGTTGGACGCGCGCAACCTCAAAGAGGTTGCGCGTTCTATCGAACGGGTCGGCGAGTGCGATGCCCCGCAGCTCGACGGTGCTCGCGAACGTGCGAATCTTCAGCTCGCCGATGTCGAGCTGCGTGCCGAGGGCCTTCGTTCCGGCCTCGCTGATCGTGTCGCGGATTGTGCGCTCGCCGAATAACGTCCAGCCGACGAAGAGCAGCGCGAATCCGAGCACGAGAGGAATGATTCCCTGCCATCGGAAAATGCGCGTCCGGCGGGGCTTCGCCTCCCGCTTCCCGCTTCCCGCTTCCCGGGCGGTTTCGGGCGCAGTGTATTGCGACTCCTCGCCGCTACGGACGGAACCAGGTGTAGACATTGTAGAGCTGTGAGGCTTGGAGGCCCTTGTAGAAGCGCGACCGACGCACCCGCTCGCCGATCGTCGCGCGGTAGCGCAGCACGCCGAAATGGGCGAGGAAGTAGATCGGCAGGAAGAGCGCGAGCCAGGCGACGACGCTGCCGAGGACGACGGTGTTGTTGAAATTCGTGAGCGCGAGGCCGGGAATGTTGTCCCAAGCGGTCCAGAGAGGACGCAAGGCCTGCGTGTCGACCAGGAGCCAGTGGCCGACGCGATCGAAGACCGGATCGAGCATGAAGCCGATCGGTACGAACACGGCCCACGCGAGCAGACCCGCCGCGAAGGAGACGTTGAGGACCGCGAGCAGCATCACCACGAGCACGTTGTGCACGTTCGCGATCGGAGTGAGACCCAGGGCGGCGCCGAGGGCGACCCCGGCGGCGATCTGCGCGGGCGAGCCGTCTGAGTGCAGCGTACTGAAGAGCGAGCGAACGAGCTTGAGAAGCGTGAGCATTCGGCGGGAAACGGTGCAACAGATGAGGCGGCTAATGATAGCGTGCGCGCGGCATGTTCGCCTCGGGATCTCTCAAGACTGCCGTCGTCCACGGTCCGCAACTTCGCTCCGCAACTTCGCTCAACCGTTGACGTCGGCTCGACACGACATAGTTTAGGTACAGATTCTCAGGGGAGATACTCGTCCGTGCCAGACTCGATCGCTCTTCTCCGCGGAACGCTCGACGCGCTGGTCCTCAAGACGCTCACCTGGGGTCCGATGCACGGCTTCGAGATCACGACCTGGATCGAGCGGCACTCGGGCGGCCGGCTCGACGTGGAGGACAGCGCGCTGTATCAGGCGCTGCGGCGTCTGGAAGAACGCGAGCTCGTCGAAGCCGAGTGGGGCGTGACCGGCAACAATCGCAAAGCGCGCTACTATCGGATGACGGCTGCCGGACGGGCCCATCTCCGCGCCGAGACCGCGCGCTGGATGAAGTACTCGGATACGGTCACGGGCATTCTCACGGTGCCGGCGAGGACGTAGCCGGTGGCGAACACCGACCGCGGCATTCGCGCCGGCGTGCGACGCTTCCTTCGTCTCGCGTTGCACCGGCGCGACCTCGCTCGGGACGAAGTGAGTGAGGAGATCGCCTTC
>DATBRO010000026.1:0-12245 GCA_036560265.1 Gemmatimonadaceae bacterium
TATGTGCCGGTCAGCGGGCTTGCGACGACGGGCTCGTTCGCCAGATGCCGCTCGAGGTCCTCCGCGAACGCGTTGGCCGATTCGTAGCGGCGCTCGCGCTCTTTCTCGAGCGTCTTGAGCGTGATCCAGTCGAGATCTCCCTCGAGCGCATGCACGAGTCTTGGCCCGTCGAGCTGCCGCAGCGCGGCGAGCCGTGTTCGCTCCTCGGCGCCCAATGCCGCGACACGCGCGCTCGGCGCCGGCGCGTCCGCTCCCATGTGCTGCGCGAGGAGCGCGAGACCGCGGTACTGCTGCGTGTCGAAGGGAAGCACACCGGCCAGCAGCTCGTAGAGGACGACACCGAGCGAGTAGATGTCGGAGCGGGTATCGACGTCGAGTCCGGAGCCATCCGCTTGCTCGGGGCTCATGTACGCCGGCGTGCCGATCGCCACCCCCGTCTGCGTCAGATGCGCGGCGTCAGCGCCTTCGGTTGCTTTGGCGATGCCGAAGTCGATCACTTTGCAGACGGCGACGCCGTCCGATTCCGTCACGAGCACGTTGGACGGTTTGAGGTCCCGATGGATCATCCCTTTCTGGTGCGCATGCTGCACGGCGCGGCAGATCTGGATGAAGAGCCGGATGCGCTCGTCGACGGAGAGTTTTTTGGCGTCGGCGTACTCTGTGAGCGGGACGCCCGACACGCGCTCCATGACGAAGTACGGCAGCCCCGCTTCGGTGATCCCGGCGTCGAAGACCTTGGTGATGTTCGGATGCTCCATCACCGCGAGCGCCTGCCGCTCCGCCTCGAAGCGCGCCGACACCTGGTCCGAGACGACGTGGATCTTCAGGATCTTGATCGCCACTTCGCGGCGAACCGGCTCAGTCTGCTCCGCGAGGTAGACGGCACCCATCCCGCCTTCGCCTAACGCTCTGATGATGCGATACGGGCCGATGCGGGTAGGTTGAGCGCCCAGTTCGAACGATGTGACGGGGCTGAAGCTCGAGGGCTGGGAACTCGCGTCGCTGCGCTTCTTCGTCGGAGCCTCCTGAGAGCACCCAATATGCGAGGCGGACCGGCAATGGGCGAATCAGTCACACCACGGCCGCCGGGCCGACGCGATTCTCGGGCAACGCCTTGCGATACCGTGCGGTCGTCCACAGCTCCTCGTGCCAGAACTCGTGCACGCCTAGCAGCTTGTCCGCGCCACTGAAGATCGCCCAGTGGTAGTACTTCACAGGCGACTGCGATTGCGCAATCCGGACGCAGCGACCGCTGATGTCCCCAACTTTGAGAGCCGCCGCGCCGAAATAGTCCGCGTTGTCCGCGATGGGCGCAGGGATCTCCTCCGCGAACAGCGCGTTGAACGTCGCGACGAAACGTGCCGCCCGCTTCGCGACTTCGTCGCTGACGCGCCATCTGTACAACGGCAGCGTCCCGACGCCCATCGTAGCCGCCGCGGCATACACGACGACGGACTCGCGCAGCGCCGTGACCACCACCGGGTCGCGCACGAGACAGGCAAGGCCCACCAGCGAGTAGTCGTCGGACTCCGTGACGATGCGGTGAGCCGCATCGACCAGCTCGGCGACCGACCATTTGCCGATGCTGTCCAGCGCTCGCGCGAGCGGATCGCGCCCAACGGGGAAGAGCATCCCGCCGAACGCGGCCTCGCCGAACAGCGGCGACGCCGCCACCTGCGACAGGCGCTGAAAGTCGCGCAAGCTCGCGACGCGCGCCCGGGCGCTCGCGTCCACCTTCTGCAGCGCGCGCATCAGCTTGAAGTACTCTCGCAGTTGGTCGTCTTCCCCGTAGTAGCCTTCCACCGGGACGTCGGTGGGAGACAGACCGAGCGTGGACGCCACCTCGCGGGCCGCCACGAGAAGCTCCGTTCGTTCGTGCGGCTTGATGCCGGTGCGATACAGCTCGTCGAGGCCGAGCAGGAAAACCCGGTCGTCGACGATCCGTTCCTCGGTCGGATGCTTGGGATTCCGCTCGAGGAAGTCCCGCATGAACGCCTGTCCATGGCGGTGATCCGCCAACACTCTGGCGAGGTCGCTCACGTGACGGACAAGCTGCGATTTGGTGTCATCATACTCGGGCACAAAATTACGCGTTATGGCCCTGCAACGCTTGCCCGATAGGACGGACGCGCTATTGTTCGCCGCATCCAGCCGTGTGACTCAGTGTGATCTACAGGCGCCGTGGCCTCGGGCATCGCGCGTCTGGACGCACGCAGTACCACACGGAGGAAGCAATGCGAGCACGTTGCGGTTTGCTGGCCATAGCCGTTGTCCTCACCATCCTGGGGGCGCTGGCCCCAGCACCTCTCGCCGCCCAGGTGCGCGTTCTTCGCGGCACCGTCGTGGACTCTTCGTCGGGATCCCCCATCGCGGGAGCGAACATCCTGGTTCGCGGCACTTCTTTCGGCGCAACGACTGGCGCGGACGGACGCTTCACCATCTCAGACCTTCCACCGCGCAACCTCATGATCCTCGTCCGGCGATTCGGCTATCGCTTCAGACAGATCGTCGTTCTAGAGACCGACACCGAAGTTCGCGTCGCCATGGCTTCCGACCCTCTCCAGCTGGACCAGGTCATCGTGACAGGGCAGGCCACGACGATCGAGAAGCGCAACCTCGCGAACGCCGTCGCGACGGTGAGCGCGGAGGACCTGAGTCGCGTGTCGTCACAGAGTCTCGAGCACGCCCTGCAAGGCAAGATCGCCGGCGCCGTGATCACCACGAATTCCGGCGCGCCCGGCGGTGGCGTCCAGGTGCGCATGCGCGGCGTCACGTCGATCAACGCGCAGTCGGAGCCGCTCTACGTCGTGGACGGCGTGATGGCCAGCAACGTCGCCATCCCGTCGAACCAGAATGCGGTGACCAATGCCGCTGGGGGATCCAACCCCGCGCTGACGCAGGACGCGCAGGTCAACCGCATCGCTGATCTCAACCCCTCCGACATCGAGACCATCGAGATCCTCAAAGGCGCGTCAGCCTCCGCGATCTACGGATCACGCGCGTCGAACGGCGTCGTGATCATCACGACGAAGCGCGGGCGAACCGGTGCTGCGGAGATTCACGCGACCCAGCGGTACGGATTCTACCAGCTCTCCAATACGCTCGGCGCCCGGAAGTTCACCAGCGCGGCCGAGGCGGCGTCCGTGTGGGGACCGTCGGCGACCGCGCTCTTCACCGGCGCCACGTACGATCACGAAAAGGAGCTCGCTGGAAACACGCCGCTGTCCTCGGAAACGCTCCTGGACATTAGCGGCGGAAGTCAGAGCACCAAGTACTTCATCTCGGGCGCGTGGCAGGACGACGGCGGCATCATCAAAAACACCGGCTTCGCGCGCCAGTCGCTTCGCGCGAACCTGAACCAGCGCTTCTCGTCGCGGGTTAACCTCGACGTCGGGTCGAACATCATCCGCACAGATGCGCGCAGGGGACTCACCAACAACGACAATGCCGGCGTCTCCTTCTATATGGTTTTCCCGTTCACACCGAGTTTCGTGAACCTGGGTCAGAATCCGGACGGCACCTGGCGCACGCATCCATTCCAGGCAAGCAATCCGATGCAGACTGCGGCGCTCATGAAGAACGACGAGATCGTCTGGCGGTATCTCGGGTCGGGACGGCTCACCCTCGACGCCTTCAGCAACGAGACACATGAGCTGCAGTTCATCGCGTCGGGAGGCACGGATTACTTCTCACAAAAGAACTCACTGTTTTTCCCGCCCGAGCTCCAGTTCGAGCCGGTGGACGGCCAGCCCGGAACGTCACTGTTGAGCAACAGCGACAATCTCAACATCAACGTGGGCCTGAGCGGCGTCCACAGGTACACGCCGAGGAGTTCGTTCTCGACGACGACCTCGTTCGGGACGACCTACGCCAATCGCGACCTCAATATCGCGCGCGTCGTGAGCCGCAACCTCGTCGGCGGTCTCGAGATCATCGACGCCGGCACCAGCATTGGTGTGCACCAGATCCGGCAGAAAGTGCAGGACGTCAGCGTCTTCGCGCAGGAAGAAGTGCTCACGCTTGGCGAGAAGTTGCTGCTCACGGCCGGAGTGAACGCCGACCGGAGCAGCGTCAACTCGGATTCCAAGAAGATGTTCGTGTATCCGAAGCTCGCTGGTTCGTATCGGCTGGAAGTTCCGTACAGCGTGCTCGACGCCATCAAGTTCCGTCTCGCGTACGGCGAGTCGGGGAACCAGCCGCTGTACGGCCAGAAGTTCACGCCGATGATCGCGACGCAGAATCTCAACGGCCTGCCGGGCCTCGTGGTCGACGGCACCGTCGGATCCACGAAGTTGGCTCCCGAGCGCCAGCGCGAGATCGAGGGTGGCTTCGACATCACGATGCTCCGCAATCGCGGCACCGTGGAGTTCTCGCTCTTCCAGAAGAACGTGAGCGACCTGCTATTGCAGCGGACGCTGGCGCCGTCGAGCGGTTTTGCGACCGAGATCTTCAACGGAGGGAAGCTGCGCACGAAGGGCGTCGAGCTCGCGCTTCAGGTGGTTCCGGTGATCTCCCGGGACCTGCAGTGGGTCTTCCGGTCCACGTACTTCTCGAACACGAGCACGATCACCGAGCTGCCGGTTCCTACGTTCCGTACGGGAGGCTTCGGCACGTCTCTCGGCGCATTCGAGATCGCTCAGGGGAAATCCGCGACGCAAATCGTCGGCAATGACTCCACCGCCGGCGATGCCTCGGTCGTCGTGCGAAAAATCGGCGATGCGAATCCCGACTTCGTGATGTCGTTCGGGAACGAAGTCACGTGGCGCCGAGTGCGGTTGTATGGCTTGCTCGATTGGCAGAAGGGCGGCGACATCATCAATCTGACCAAGTTCCTGTACGATCTCGGTCAGAACACCGCCGACTACGCCGATCCCATCACCGTCAACGGCAAGGCGACGACGGTTGGCGACAACCGCCTCGCGGAATTCCCGCACAAGACCAAGGTGTACGTCGAGGACGGCGGGTTCATGAAGCTGCGTGAGCTGACACTGTCGTACGAGCTGCCGCCGAACGTGCTCGCCAAGCTGTGGGGCTCGGGGCACCGCGCGACTCTCAGTCTGAGCGGACGCAACCTGTGGACCCACACGAAGTACACCGGGCTCGATCCCGAAGTGAGCAACTTCGGGAATCAGAACATCGCCCGGAATATCGACGTCGCCCCTTTCCCGCCGAGCCGCAGCTTCTGGTTCGGCGCGGAAATCGTTTTTTAACCGCGGCCAGTGAGGACATCGACTATGCACAGACCGCGCTTCAATCGGGTTCTCCCGACGATCATCGCCGCCGGCGTTCTCGCAATCGCTGCGCCGGCGTGTAGCGATTTCACCGTACCGGACTTCAACAACCCCAGCCTCGAAGAGCTCCAGGGAAGTCCGAGTCCCACCACGATTCGCCAGGCAGCGCAGGGCATGCTGATCGGCGCGCGTAGCTACAGCGGCGCGCAGAACGGATACGTCTCACTGCTGGGCATCCTCGGCCGCGAGTCGTACAACTTCGATCCCGCGGATACGCGTTTCATCACGGAGATGCTCGTGGGTCCACTCGACCCGGGCAGTCCCGCGTTCGGCGCCAATCTGTTTTCGCTGCGCTATCGCAACATCCGCCTCGGCAACACCATTCTCACCGCGTTGGGACAGGTGGCCGGCCTGACCGCCCAGGAAAAGGAGGCCGTTCGCGGATTCGTGAAGACGATACAGGCGCACGATCTTCTCATGGTGATCAACACGCGCGACGTGAACGGGGCGCCGATCGACGTGGACATCGCGGCCACCGGGACGCCGGCGCCTATCGCGACGAAGGCGGAGGTCTTCGCGCGAATCGTGCAACTCCTGGATGATGGGCGCACGAGCCTCAATGCGGGTGGCGCGAGTTTCCCATTCTCACTCGGCCCGGGCTTCGCCGGATTCACGACGCCCGCGACGTTCGTGCAATTCAATCGGGCGATCAAGGCACGCGTGGACGTCTACATGGGCAACTACGCGGCGGCGCTGACGTCGCTGTCCCTGTCGTTCGTCGATACCACGGCATCGCTGGATCTCGGTGCGTATCACGTGCATTCCACCGGCTCGGGCGACGTCGAGAACACATTGTACGATCCCACCGGACGCGCGATTCTGGCGCACCCGTCGATCAGGAGCGACGCGCAAAACAAAGCCGACGGCACACCCGACAATCGTTTCCTGAGGAAAGTGACGTCGCTTGGTTCGACGCGCACCGTGCAGGGGGTGTCGACGGACCTGCTGTTCACGATCTACAACTCCCCGTCGGCGTCGATCCCGATCATTCGGAACGAGGAGCTGATCCTGTTGCGCGCCGAGGCGAATGTCGGGCTGAGCAACCTTGTCGCGGCCCAGAGAGACATCAACACGATCCGCGTGAAGTCCGGTGGCCTCGCGCCGACCGTGCTCACCGCTGCGAACGCTCTGACCGAGTTGCTTTACAACAAGCGGTATTCGCTGCTGTTCGAGGGCGGGCATCGCTGGATCGACATGCGCCGCTACGGCCTTCTGAACACGCTTCCACTGGCCGTCGCGACGCACACTCGGCCGAGCAAGTTTCCGTTCCCCGAGGCCGAGTGTTTGGTTCGGACGCCACAGCCGGCGGGCTGCACACCGTAAGGCGACGGAATTAGGCAGCGCGAGGGCCGGGGTTCGCGTCGCGAATCCCGGCCCTCGTGTTGCTTTCACGCACGTCGCTGCCTCCGCGCTCCCTGCTACGTCTTGCCCTTTGCAATTGTGTAGTGGCCGTCGATCTCGCACGTCGCCGCCCCGTCAGCGCCCCAGGCGCACTTGTACGTGCCTTTGCCCTTGAGCCCCGTGAGTTTGCCGGTACCGCCGGTGTACTTCCACGAGCCCGAAGACGATTGCGGTGCTCCGTCCTTGAGCGTGCCTCGCCTATGGCTGCGGTAGCCTCGCCTCGCGTACCGCACGCCACGCCGATCCTCGCCGCGCCACGTGATAGGCCCGCTCGAAGCGCAGACGCTCCGCCATTGGCCCGTTGGGAATCGCGAATTGTTGCACGACCACGTGCACCTGCGCCGAGTCCGGTCCGAGCGCGAACGGTTCGGAAAAACGTACGACGTAGCCGGCGCGGTCTGCCCGACAGATGAGCGGCATGCGCGTATCGCGCACCGGCACCTGGCACGTTCCCTTCACGAGCCCTTGGCCTCGCAGCGCCGCGACAAGTGCCGAGGGCATCGTGTCGCCACCGGCAAGGCCCGATTCGCGAGGAAGAAACTTTGCGTCGATCAGAATGGACAGCGCCGGATCGTCGAGCCTGAAGGAACCGGCGAGCGCCGCGCGATAGACCGCGACCATGTCGCTCAGCGGAAGCGTGTCGACCTGGAGCCCCGCCCCTCGGTATGCGACCGAACCACGGCCACATGCGGACGCGATCACGCCGCACATCGCGAGCAGCAGCGGGATCCAGGGGCGCGAACGCATAGAACCGAAATCGACGCCAATTGGAGCTTGCCCGCTAGCGTGGGAGTCCCCGTCCCGAGCAGCGCGGTCCGTGCCTGCATACTATATGTCTCGTCATGAACACGATCAGCGCGGCCGATACCGCCTGGATGCTCGTCGCGACGGCCATGGTGCTGCTCATGACGCCGGCCCTCGGTTTTTTCTACGGCGGCATGGTGCGGGCGAAGAACACGCTCAACACCATGATGATGAGCTTCGGCGCCCTCGGATTCGTCGGACTCGCCTGGGCTGTGGTCGGATACTCGCTCGCATTCGGTGCGTCGGATGGCTTGATCGGGGGACTCCGATACGCCCTGCTGGCTCACGTGGGACGCGAGGCGCGAGGCAGCATCCCCGCCGTGTTGTTCATGGCATATCAGGGGACCTTCGCGATCATCACCGCAGCGCTCATTTCGGGCGCGATCGTCGAGCGAATGCGCTTCGGACCCTACCTCGCCTTCATCACGACGTGGTCGATCGTCGTGTACGCGCCCATCGCGCACTGGGTGTGGGGCGGAGGATGGCTCGCGAAGCTCGGAGCGCTCGACTTCGCCGGTGGGACCGTCGTGCATGTCAACGCCGCCGCGGCCGCGTTCGCGATCGCGATCGTGGTCGGCGCGCGGAAGGACTTTGCCCGGCAGGCACTCGTTCCACAGAGCGTCCCGTACACGCTGCTTGGAACGGGCGTGCTGTGGTTCGGCTGGTTCGGATTCAACGCCGGTAGCGCACTCGGCGCCAACGCGGTCGCCGCGCTCGCCCTCGCGAATACCATGTTCGCGCCCATGGCGGCCCTGGGTGTTTGGACCCTGCTGGACATGACCCGCACTCACAAGGTCACGGCGGTGGGCGCGGCCACGGCGATCGTCGTCGGACTCGTCGCCATCACGCCGGCCGCCGGCTTCGTGAGCCCCATCTCGGCGATCGCGATCGGCGGCCTCGCCGCTGTGCCGAGCTACTATGCGCTGCTGTTCAGAGCGCGCACCCGTCTCGACGATTCGCTGGACGTCATCGCGGCGCATGGAGTCGGAGGCGTCACCGGCGCATTGCTCACGGGAGTGTTCGCCCAAAAAAGCTGGAACGACGTCGCGGATGGCGCGTTGTTCGGCAACGTGTCGCAGCTCTGGCCACAGTTTCTCGCGGTCGCGGCAACCATCGCATACAGTGCGGTCGGGACGTTTGGCATTCTCAAAGTGATCGGTGTTCTCGCACCGTTGCGCGCGTCGACGAGAGAGGAGGGCGTGGGCCTCGACGTGACGCAGCACGGCGAGGAAGCATACAACAGGGGAGAAGGCGCGATTCTGATTCGCGAAGAGCGAAGGGAGAGTGTGAGATGAAGCTCGTCGTCGCGGTTGTGCGTCCGGAGAAATTGAACGACGTCCTCGAGTCGCTGTACCGCGCCGAGGTCCGCGGCCTCACCATCAGCCGGGTGCGGGGACATGGGGGTGAGCTCGAAGCCGTCGAGACCTATCGCGGCACGACGGTGAAAGTCGAGCTGCACGACAAGGTGCGGCTGGAGATCGGCGTCTCGGACCATTTCGTGGAGCCCACGGTGCGGGCGATTCTTTCGGCCGGATCCACCGGGGACGTTGGCGACGGGAAGATCTTCGTTTTGCCTGTCGAGAAGGTGTACCGCATTCGGACGGGTGAAGAGGATCAGGCCGCGGTGACTCCGGTGACCGCGGGCGGATGACGTGGGATCGACCGTCACGCGGCTCTACCTCGTGCGCCACGGCGCGACGCAGCTCACGGCGGAGGACAGGTTCTCGGGCGCCGAGGGTGTCGAGCTCTCCGAGGAGGGGAGGGCGCAAGTGGCGCGTCTTGGGGAGCGGCTCGTCGACGAGGAGATTCGTGCGCTGTACGCCAGTCCACTCTCTCGCGCCGTGGAGACCGCGCGCATTCTAGCGGCGGCGTGCGGGCTCACCGTGGAGACGCGCGACGGGCTGCGCGAGATCAGCCACGGGCATTGGGAGGGACTGACGCGTCGTGAGGTGGAGGCGCGCTTCCCGGACGAGTATGCGTCGTGGGACGCGGACCCGTTCACCTTCGCGCCGGAACAGGGCGAGTCCGGGGTCGCGGTGCTGGCGCGCGCGCTGCCGGTGATTCGCGAGATCGTGACGCGTCACGTGGGCGAGCGCGTCCTCGTCGTGTCGCACAAGGCGACGATCCGGCTCGTGATCAGCAGTCTGCTGGGATTCGACGGCCGCGGCTACCGCGACCGGTTGGACCAGGCGCCCGCGTGTCTCAACGTGCTCGACTTCCGCGATCCCGTGCGCGTGCGTCTCATGCTCTTCAACGACACGTCGCACTACGCGCAGCACCCGCGTGTGTCGGGGCGCAATCTCTCCCGCTGGTAGCCTAGAATGCGATGCGCGCTCGGACCTTGGCGATCTCCATCTCGACGCGCCTTGCGGCAACCCCATCATCAATCCATGCGACCGATCACTGGAAAAATCCCTTCGTCGCCGCCATCTGCCGAATCAGTTCAATCTGGCAAATCCGGCCGAACCTTCGTCATAGTGGCCTTTGCGGTCGCGATGAGCGTTGCGCATCCGCTCGCCGCACAACGTCCAACGCTCTCGGCTGCCGTTCGACAGTACGTCTCGATCGACACTCCAACGGTCGTGATCAAGAACGTGCGCGTGATCGACGGCACCGGCGCGCCGCCGAGGGACAACCAGACGATCGTGATCAGCGGCGGCAAGATGACCGCTATTGGTCCGACGGCGGTCATCCTGAGCGAAGCGAAGGATCTAGCTCGCGCGCTGATCATTGATGGCGCAGGGAAGACAGTGCTTCCCGGTCTGGTCATGGTGCACGAGCACATGTTCTATCCACCGCCCGTCGCTACCGCGACGCCCACCTATACCGAGCACGCCTACAGCTTTCCGCGACTCTACCTCGGCGCCGGCATCACCACCGCGCGCACCGGCGGGAGCATGGAGCCGTACGCGGACATCAACCTCAGGAAGTGGATCGACGCCGGCACCATCCCCGGCCCCAAGCTCGACGTCACCGGCCCGTATCTCTCCGGGCCCGGCCAGTCGCTGGCGCAGTTCCACGAGCTCGCTGACTCCACGGATGCACGACGCACCGTGCAGTACTGGGCGAACCTCGGCGCGACGTCGTTCAAGGCGTACATGACCATCACGCGCGACGAGCTGCGCGCGGCGGTGGACGAAGCGCACAAGCGCGGCCTCAAGGTGACTGGACATCTCTGCTCGGTGACGTTCCGGGAGGCCGCGGAGATCGGCATCGACGACTTGGAGCACGGAATCACGGTGGCCACGGATTTTGTCGTGGGCAAACAGCCGGACGTGTGTCCTCCCGCCGCGCAGGTCCAGCAGACCATCGCGGAGCTCGATGCGACGCTTCCCGCATCGCGCTTCCCGCTTCCCGAGTTGATCCGGACCCTCGTCGATCACCACGTCGCCGTAACATCAACGCTCGCCGTCTTCGAGAGCTTTGTGCCGAATCGTCCGGCGACACCCCAGCGCATTCTCGACGCGATGTCGAACGACGCTCGGCTCCGCTACTTGCAGACCCGGGCCGCGCGCGCGGGCGACACCGCGTCGCCCTGGACAAGGATCTTCGCGAACGAGATGGCGTTCGAGAAGAAGTTCGCGGACGCGGGCGGACTGCTATTGGTGGGCACCGATCCCACGGGCTACGGCGGCGTGATCGCGGGGCTGAGCAGTCAGCGCGCCGTCGAGCTGCTCGTGGAGGCCGGGTTCACACCGCTGGAGGCGATCAAGATCGCGACGCTGAACGGCGCCACGTACCTCGGCCGCGCGAATCGCGTCGGCACGATCGCGGTGGGCAAGGACGCCGACCTGCTGCTCATCGCCGGCGATCCCTCCGCGCGGATCGCGGACATCGAAAAGGTGGAGCTCGTGTTCAAGGACGGCGTCGCGTACGACTCGGCGAAGCTGCTGTCGAGCGGGAAAGGAATGGTTGGCAGTCAGTAGGATTCCGTCAACCTCTGTCGCGTAAAACATTGTCGCCGTGGTTGGGTGAGCTCGGCTCACGGGAGCGAACATTTGGAGGCGCGGAATCGTTCGTCGCAATTGGCAGCGCAATTGACAGGCGGACTAGCTTCCGAACTAGAGGCTTCAGGGAACCGTCATGTCCATTCGTCCAGTCAAACGCATAATCGAATCCCAACCGGCAATCGAAGGTGCCGGCGTCAAGCTCCGTCGAGCCTTTGGCTTCGGCGACACCGAGGAGTTCGATCCTTTTCTCTTGTTCGACGACTTCCGCAATGACCGCCCCGCGGACTATCTCGCCGGTTTCCCGTGGCATCCGCACCGCGGCATCGAGACCATCACCTACGTGCTCGCGGGCGCCGTGTCTCACGGCGACAGTCTCGGCAACAAGGGGACGCTCGGCGCCGGCGACGTGCAGTGGATGACCGCGGGGAGCGGCATCCTGCATCAGGAAATGCCCAAGGGAGACGATCGCGGACGGATGCACGGCTTTCAGCTCTGGTCGAATCTTCCGTCGTCGCTCAAGATGACCAAGCCGCGCTACCAGGACATCGCCGCGAAGGACGTCGCCGAGATCACGGATGACGACGGGACGATCGTGCGCGTCGTCGTTGGCGACTTCTGGGGGAAGACCGGTCCCGTCGAGGGCGTCGCGGCCGACCCGCGGTATCTCGACGTCTACGTCCCGCCGCTCGAGCGCAAGACGCTGCCGGTGGATTGGAAGCACCACGCGTTCGCGTACGTCTTCGAGGGGAGCGGGACATTTCGCAACGCGTCCAAGCCCTTCGGCGTGCTGACCGAGAAG
>DATBRO010000027.1:0-2850 GCA_036560265.1 Gemmatimonadaceae bacterium
CGTGTCGCTGATATCGACGACGGTGCCGCCATCGCCGAACGTCTCGAGGAACAGCGCCTTCGGCTTG
This sequence comes from Gemmatimonadaceae bacterium, assembly GCA_036560265.1. GTDB lineage: Bacteria > Gemmatimonadota > Gemmatimonadetes > Gemmatimonadales > Gemmatimonadaceae > DASPMP01. Next base: position 68 of record DATBRO010000027.1, read on the forward strand.
TGCGGCTCGAGCTTCTCGTCGCGCCAGAGCTCGGGGAACATCTGTCGAGTCGACGCGTCGGGGTTGATGGTCCGAAGCGCGACCTCGCCGGCCGCGATGTGGTCGGGATGGTTGACGTAGCCCTCGTCGGCGACGCGGAAGCGCGGATCCATCGCGAGGATCACGTCGGGCTTGTGGATGCGGACCTGACGCGCGACGTCTTTGCGGACCTCGAGCGTCGGGTAGAGGTAGCCGTCCTCGTAGCCGAGGAACACGACGTTCTTCACGCCGAGGACCTTCGCGGCCTCGCGCTGCTCCGCGTAGCGGATATCGCGCAGCTTCTCGCGCGTCATCTCCGGGTCCTGCGAACCCGATGCGCCGTTCGTGACCATGCAGTACGTGATCTCGACGCCGGCCTTCGCCCACTTCGCGACCGTGCCGGCCACACCGAACTCGGCGTCATCGGGATGCGCGTAGATGACCATCGCGCGTTCGATCTCGAGGTCCTTGTTGAAGCGCATGCGTGAAGCATGACAAGACTCGGGCGCGCAAAATTCCCTTGCGCCGGCGCGGTAATTCTGCTAGAACAGATGTTCTAGAGGGAGACCTGAGGTGTTCGCCACGGTCCCTCGGAGGCGACCGTGCTCACCTGCTACATGTGCGGCGAGACCAAGCCTGAGGCGGACTTCGCGTTCGCCGACATGGCGAAAGGGACCCGACAGCGGCATTGCCGGACGTGCCAAGCCGCCTATCGGCGCGCTCACTACCTGGCCAATCGCGAGGAGTACATCCGCCGCGAGGTCGCACGGATCAATGGATATCGGATCGACAATCGCGCGCTGATGGTGGCTTATCTACTCGCGCATCCGTGTGTCGATTGCGGGGAGACCGATCCGATCAAGCTCGACTTCGATCATCGCGATCCCGCCGAGAAGAAGGGCAACGTGAGCGAGCTTGCGATGCGCAAACCGTGGCGACTCGTCCTCGTCGAGATCGCCAAATGCGATGTGCGTTGCGCAAACTGCCATCTGCGAAGGACGGCTCGGCAGTTCAACTGGAGGAAACTCTTTAGGCGCCCGTTCGTGGATGGCACATGGCTCGCGCGCGAGCTTCCGGCTGCGATGGACACAACGACGCAGGCGGACATCGGCGGCGAGGCCAAGAAGTGCACCCGTTGCGGACTCGAGAGGCCGATCACGGAGTTCCGCGTCAAGAACAAGAAGACCGGACGGCGTGGCACATGGTGCCGGGCGTGTCGTTCCGCGTATGGCAAGCTCCATTACGAGCGGAACCGTGATACGTACATGTCGCGCCGGAGGGCACGGCGTCGCCGTGGCGGGGAACGCGACGCGTACTGGTTTTGGTTGATGACGTATCTCTCTGTGCATCCCTGCGTCGACTGCGGAGAAACCGATCCCGTCGTCCTCCAATTCGATCATCGCGACGGGACGAAAAAGGTCGAGACCGTTGGAACGCTCTTGAGCAGGGCCTCCTGGTCCAAACTCCTGAATGAGATCGCGAAATGCGACGTTCGGTGCGCGAATTGCCACCGCGTGCGGACGGCGGAACAGTTCGGTTGGGCGAAGTCGATCCGAGAGTCGGCTTAGAATCGCTTTCACGCGGGTGTGTTGTAGTGGTAGCAAACGACGTTCCCAACGTCGCAGCGGCGGTTCGATCCCGCTCACCCGCTCTGGGAACGCAGCTTCATAGCTCGTCCACAGCATGGTGACCTCAACTCCGCTGTGGCATGCGAGCGAAGGTCCATCGATCGAGATCTTCCATCCGCATCGAGCGCCGACGGCACAAGTCAATGCGACCTTGTGTGGGCGGTCGACGACGCGCACGTTCCCGCGTATTGGTTCCCGCGGGACTGTCCGCGCGCGACGTTCTGGATCGGTCCGAACACCACACCCGCCGACACCGCTTGGCTCAACGGCGCGACGCGCGTGCATGCGATCGAGTGGGAGTGGTGGGACCGATTTCGCGCCGCTCGCGTATATCTCTACCGCATGCCGCCCGCGACGTTCACAGTGCACGATCAGCGTGCGGGTTACCACGTATCGCGCAAGTCGGTCGCTCCCCTCGCGCGGGTAGAGATCGATGACGTCATACGAATGCACGCGAGGGCTGGCATCGAGCTCCGCGTCATGAACGAGCTATGGCCACTATGGGATCGCGTCATCAGTTCGACGCTCGAGTTCAGCGGAATCCGGCTCCGGAACGCGCAGGCCAGGCTGGCGGCCGGCTCATCGCCTTCGTAGACCGCCCACTTCGACGCAGATGAGCATCGCTGCGCTCATCGCCTCTGCCTGCTGATCGCGGGCCCCTGCCGTGATGCTGCTCGGATTCGGGAACGTCTTCTTCGCACGGGCGGTCGGCCTTCGAGCCGAGGCGAGTGCGCGACTGAGCGCCGCTAGGCCGTCGCCGGATGCAAGACATGCCTGACCGCCCCCACGAGCTTGTCGAGCTCGAAGGGCTTCGATAGGAAGACCGAAGCATGCATGCGCCCGGAGGTCTCACCTCCGCTCTCTGCGCCACTCATCACGATGAACTTGGCGTGACCCAGACCGCGCCGATATGCGTCCGCGAACTCCTTGCCGCCCAAACGCGGCAGGTTCAGGTCGAGCAAGACGACGTCGGGGTCGCGCTCTTCGCACGCCCTCAGCGCCGCGGCGCCATCGGCCGCCTCGACGGCCGCGTATCCTGCGTCGGAGAGCGCCAGACCGATCAGTGTCCGCAGGTCGTCGTCATCCTCGACGATCAGTACGCGCGGCAGCTCGGGTCTCAAGACCCCACAAATCTAA
>DATBRO010000028.1:0-7702 GCA_036560265.1 Gemmatimonadaceae bacterium
GCGATCGATGCACCAATCGATTCACCGACGAGCAGCACGCTCTCGAGATCGAGCGCGTCGAGGAACTTCTCCACGACGTCGGTGAAGTACGTCGCGGTATACTCGACACGCGGCGCGGAAGATCGGCCGTGCCCTGGAAGATCGAGCGCCACGATCTTGACGTCCTGCTCCAGCTCACGCATCAGCGGAACGAAGTATTCCACCTGCGTTCGCAGGGTGTGCACGAGCACGACTGTGGCGCCTGGGCCGGTGCGCACGTAGCGGAGGTCCACGTCGAGCGCACTGATCCGCGCCTCGATGTCATGAAATTTCATCTGTCCGGCGTCGGTATCGCGCAAAGCGTCACCGCTACATTCTATAGAATGCGAGTGCCGCCGCCGCAAGCCGTGAATAACGCCGAAGGGCATCAGTTCGAGATTCGGGTCGACGATCAGGTCGCTCGTCTGAAATACGAGATTACCGGCGATGAGATCGAGTTGATTCACACCGAGGTGCCCGCGTCTCTCGGCGGTCAGGGCTTCGCGAATCAGCTGGCACGCGCTGGGCTGGAGTTCGCGGCGCAACATTCGCTGCGTGTGATCCCTACCTGCCCGTTCGTTCGCGCCTTTCTCAAACGACACGACGAGTACGCGAAACTGACTGAGCGGACCGATGACTAGAAGTCGAGCTCACCCGAAGGGCTGATGCATTTTGGTCTCGGCTGGCTAGTCTTCTCGGGGACATCGCGTGCTAAACACCACCCGTCATTCCAAGAGAAGTGGAGGTCAGATGGCAACCGCAACCCGTAACCGCGGCGCGAAGGAGTCCGCAGCTCCCACGATAACCACAAGCCGTAACCGCGGCGCGCTGGATGGAAATGAAACGCTTCGAGTCACCAAGAACGATCTGCCCGTGGCGACGCGCACCGAAGTCGTGCGCCTGCTGAACGCCCGGCTCGCGGACGCGATCGACTTGCAGTCGCTCTGCAAGCAGGCCCACTGGAACGTGCGCGGGCCGCAGTTCATCAGTCTGCACAAGTTGTTCGACGACGTCTACGCGGCCGTCGGAGATTACGCGGATCTGATCGCGGAGCGCGTCGCACAACTCGGTGGCACTGCCGAGGGCACGGCGCGCGTTGCCGCTCAGCGCAGCACGTTGAATGACTATCCGCTCACGCTCACTCGCGGGAACGAACATGTCGCTGCGCTCTCGGACGTTCTCTCGCAGTTCGGGCGTGCGTCGCGAGTGGCCATCGAGGAGATGAACGACCTCCAGGACGCGGGCTCCGCGGACATCTTCACGGAGATTTCGCGCGGGATCGACAAGTGGCTCTGGTTCGTCGAAATCCACGGCGCGGAAAGTTGAAAGCTCCGATGTCGTGGTCGGTTCATTGCAGTGCGTTTGGTCGTGGACGGACGAGGAACCGAGGAACTCCTCCGAGGCCAGATGGAGAGTGAGATAGAGCGCGAACCGGTCAAGGACACTGAGGTCGCGCAGCCGCGGAGTGAGCGCGCCGAGCCGCAGCGCGTTCTCGAGCGCGCGGCTCTCGTGCGCGCGCGGTGGCAGTTCCTGGCCGAAGCGAGCACAGCGCTCGACCGCTCGCTCGACTATAAGGAAACCCTCACGAACGTCGTGGAGCTCGTCGTTCCGAGCATGGCGGACTACGCGGCCATCGCGCTCGTCGGCGAGGACGGTTCGCTGAACTGGGGTTACTCCGCGCACGCCGATCCCGAAAAACAGGACCTCGCCGCCGAGCTACGAACGTATCAGCCGCAGGTCACCATCGAGAACAACCCCACGGCCAGAGCGCTGCGCACCGGCGAGACCGTGGTCATCAAAGACGTGGATGATGCGTTCCTGCGCACGATCGCCCGCGAGGAGCGACACCTCGCCGCCCTGCGCCAGCTCGCACCCACGTCGGTCATTTATCTCCGGCTCGCCGCGCGCGACCGCGTCCTGGGATCGCTCATCATGGCCACCAGCCGCGAGTCGGGCCGCCGATACACCGACCGGGACGTCGCCGTCGCGAATGAGGTAGCGCGGCGGGCTTCTCTCGCGGTGGACCACGCAATCCTCTTCCGTGCCGCCGAGCAGGCCGCCCGCGCGCGCGAGCAGATGATGGCCGTCGTCTCGCACGACCTCAGGAATCCGCTCGCCACCATTCAGATGGCGGTGAGCTTCATGCTCGAGGAGATGGTGCCCGATGACGCAACGCACGAGCCCGAGCGCAAACAGTTGCATGCGATCCATCGCTCGGCGGAGCGAATGTACCGGCTGATCCAGGATCTGCTGAACGTCGCCGCGATAGAGGCTGGCCAGCTGGCGGTGAAGCGCTCCCCACTTGCAAGCGACGTATTGCTGACCGATGCGCTGGAGCTGCTCGGACCGCTCGCCGCGGCGAAGCGCATCGACCTCGTGACACACTCGTCGCTTACGCTGCCTTCAGTGGAAGCGGATCGCGAGCGTCTGCTCCAGGTGTTCTCGAACCTCGGCGGGAACGCGATCAAGTTCACGCCCGAGAACGGCCGCATCGAGCTTCGCGCGATCGCTCGCGACACCACGGTGGAATTCACGGTTAGCGACACGGGTCCGGGCATCGCAGCCGAAGATCTTCCACACATCTTCGATCGCTTCTGGCAGGCCAAGAAGACGACGCGTGCCGGCGTCGGCCTCGGGCTCGCGATCGCGAAAGGGATCGTCGAGTCCCACGGCGGCGGCATCCGCGTCGAGAGCGAGCCCGGACGAGGGAGCAGCTTCACGTTCACGCTCCCTGTCGCGACGTCCGCGGCGCGTTGACCTCGCGCGCACGCGCTACAACTACGACGTGACAAGCTCTTCGAGCCGTTGAACTGCAACTTGCTAGTGGTCAATTGCGCGATACGGCGCACGGTGACACTGTTGCTCCATGAGCGCGACCGAAGGACAAAACCCAAGCTCTCTGCCCACCGTACTCCCCACCGACGCGGCTGCGAACGATCCGGATTCCCTGCTCCCTCTCATCCAGGAAGCCACCGCCGGCGAATACGAAATCCTCGGTGAGTTGGGCCGAGGGGGCATGGCGGCTGTCTATTTGGCGCGTGATGTCTCCTTGAATCGCAAAGTGGCGATCAAGACCATGCTGCCCGAGCTCATCGGACGTCAGGCCATGGTGCAACGCTTCAAGCGCGAGGCGCAGATGGCCGCGGGACTCAGCCACCCGCACATCGTTCAGATCCACAGCGTCAAGCAAACGAGCCGTCTCGTCTACTTCGTCATGAAGTTCATCGAAGGTCGCGGCCTGGAGTGGGTCATCAGCGAGCACGGTGCCATGGACCTCGACACGACTCGGCTCATCTTGCAACAAGCCGCGAGCGCGCTGTCCTTCGCGCACCATCGCGGCGTGATCCACCGCGACGTCAAGCCGCCCAACATCATGATCGACGAGAACGGGTGGGCGGTGATGACGGATTTCGGGATCGCGAAGGTGGACGACGGGAGCAATCTCACCGCGACGGGCACCGCCGTCGGCACGCCGCACTACATGGCGCCCGAACAGTTTCACAACCAGCCGCTGACCGCGGCGGCGGATCAGTACGCGCTCGGCATCGTCGCTTACGAGATGTTGACGGGAAAAAAGCCCTTCGACGGCAGCACGCTCGCGGAGATCATTACGAAGCACCTCTTCAATCCACCGCCCGACATCAAGCTCGATCGCCCCGATCTGCCGAGCAGCGTGTCGGACGCGATCACGCGAATGCTGGCGAAGGAACCGGCCGCGCGCTTTCCCGATCTCGATGCGGCGATCGCTGCGCTCGGTCCCCCGGACCCGGGACAGGTAGACGCGGCGCGTGGCCGGCTGATGTCCATCGCGCGCAGCTCGCCGGATCGGAAGCCGCGCTTGAGCGTCCCGATGAGTCCCTTGCCGGCCACGCGGCCGAGCGCACGGACGGCCGTCATGCCCGGCACGCCGCCACCGCCGTCGAGTACACCTGTGCCGGTGACACGGGTCGCACAGCCCGCCGCTCCGGCCCAATCGAGCGCCGCCCCGCGCAAACGTTCGAGCGCCGCTCGATGGGCGGTGCCCGCGGTCTTCATCCTGTTGCTTGCGGGCTATTTCGGAATGAAGAAGGTGAGAGCGAGCCGCGCGACGCCGCAGCGGAACGCGGCGCTCCAGCGTGGCGTGCAGCTCTGGCAGCAGGGAAAAGGTGCGAACGCGGTCCCCGAGTTCACGGCTGCCGCCCGTGAGATGCCTGCGAGCGCGCTGCCGCACATCTATCTCTCGCGATTGGCGCGTGAGCGCGGCGACCTGGACGCCGCGTTCGATGAAGCGACGCGTGGCGTGCAGCTGGAGCCCAAGAACTCGCTCGCGTCACGCGAGGTGGGCTCAGTGCTGCTCGCGCGCGGCGACTTGGAGGGTGCTCGCCGGTTTTTCGTGCGCGCGCTTCGAGCGAATCCGCGCGATCAGGCCGCGATGGGCTGGCTCGCGTGCTCGCTACACAGGCTGGGCGAGGAAGATCAGGCCGCGCGCTGGTCGGCGCGCGCCGGCGCGGGAAGTTGGTCGTCGTGTTTGCGGTAGCGCTACGGGTCGACTCACCGAGCTTGCGAAGACGCGTCGCCACCACCTCGGCGCCGTAGGATCCCCGACACGGCGATCAATGCGATCGTCGCGCCGAGCAACGCGCCGCGGGCGCCATCCATGACATCGATCCAGTAGATCGTCGTCGGGTGCGCGATCAGCGGCAGCGCGGAGAAAACGAGCAGGCACGCCATGGCGGCGCGAAAAACGGTGCGTGGGTTTCTGCTCTGTCTCAGAAGCATGGGTAATTCTCCAATGGGTTGGATGTCAATCGGTGCGGCGGTACCAGAACAACAGCGCGTACTTCACGACGACGAACGCCGCGCCCAGCGCCAGGAGATCTCGGCTCACGACATGATCGTGGTAGTAGCGGTACATGAACAGCACGAGGGCGAGCACGGCGCACGTGATGCCGGCGTTGCTCGTGGATTTGAGACGATGCTTGAGAAAGCGTTCGTCCACGAAGTCGGGGAGAGGAAGGCTCATCGTTTCTTCTCGAGCGTGAAGATGTCGTCGGTCGCGCACTTGAAGACGCGCGCGAACGTGAGCGCCAGAGGCAGGCTCGGCACGTAGCGGTCGTTCTCGATGGAATTGATGCTCTGGCGGGAGACACCGACGGCGTCGGCGAGCTCCTGCTGCGTCCATCCGCGCGCGGCGCGCATCTCTCGGACTCGGTTCTTGATGGTTGGCGTCATGTCAAGCTGACGTGCCATAGCAAATATGAGCGCGTGCTCAAAGCTATGTCAAGCCGGCTTTCCACGTGCCGGTGGGGAATGATGGGAGCGCCACTTCCCACTTCCCACTTCCCACCTACATGCCGAGGTTCCTCCGGAGAAACTCGAGCGTGCGCGGCCAGCCGTCCTTCGTCGCCGCGAGGTTTGCCTGCTCCTCGGCTTCGTCCCGCGTCGGCTTGGGATCGTCCTGCGCGCGCAGGAATCCATGCACCGCGCCAACGTAGTTGATCCCGACGTAATTCTTCCTCAGCGCCTTCATGGCGGAATCGATCGCCGGCATCGCGGCCGCGATGCGCTGGTCCTTGGACCCGTTCAGCAGCATGACGGGCTTGGTGATCTTGGAGAGTGAATCGCCAATCGGAACGGTGCCATTCAGGAGAGGAGCACCGTAGAACGCCACGCCGCCTACGAACCCTGACGTGCCGCCGTTGACCGCGTGCCCCCACACCGTGGACCCGCCCCAGCAATAGCCGATGACTGCGTAGCGGGGTGCTGCGGAAGGTTGCGACATCGCGTAGCGCGCCACGGCGATAATTCCTCGATTTCGCTCCGAGTAGTTCACGCCCTGGATCAACTTGCGCGCCGAGTCACCCGACAACTCCTCGGTGCTCGGTCCGCCGCGGACGCGTGAGATCAGGTCCGGCGCGATGGCGATGAACCCGTCTGCCGCCACCTGATCCGCGACGCCACGTACCCAGCTCGAGAGGCCGAAGATCTCGTGCACGACCACGACGACCGGCGTCTTCGCGTTCGACGTCGATGGATAGACGATCCACGCCATGAGCGAATCGTTAGAGCCTGGCTCCCACGCAACCTTCACCCACTCGCCGTGACGCGGGCTCGACGCGAGACGCGCTTTGGCTGCGTTGTTGCTCGGCGGCAGCGCGCTGTTGCTCTGCGTGCTCGCGAACGATCCGGCCGGCGCGGCGAGGTCAGCGCCGCTCATGTGCGCCATATGCTCGTCGCTCGCGGCTTGACGATGACATGCGGCGACGACGAGGGTCATGCAGGTCATACACGCGGCGGCGAGAGAGCGCATCGATGTCATTGAAAGTCCTCCGACACAAAACGGTTGAGCGCCACGGTCACGGCGTTTGCGCACTGGAGAATAGCTCGACCGACCGTTGTTGGGGAATGCGCGTGGTCACTACAGCGCTGGCCAGTCGGGTAACAATTCGAAGCGGAGGACGCGTCGTATCCGTTCGAAGTCAGCAGCGTTTCTCGAAAGGAGCGTCACGCCGTGCTCGCCGCCCGATGCGGCGAGAAGAATATCGTTGTAGAACGCGCGCGTGAGCTGCGTGCCGCGAAGTTTGGCAACCGCGGCGCCGGCGACCTTCCACGTGGAATAGCTGGGCGCGAAGACTCGGCCGCGGCGCTCGAAAGGCGCAAAGAGATGGCGCTGGAGGTTCGCCGCCTCGATGAGCGACCTCGCACCCGCGCGAAGCTCGAGCGCTACGACCGCGCTGAGGAATTCGGCGGGTGCGTAGCGCTCGTGAAACGCCAACAACCGTGCTTAGGGCGATGCGGTCTCTATCGGCGTGATGAGACGCACCGGGTTGTATCTGATTCCAACCGTGAACCGGTACGACGTCATCGAGTAGCTGCCATTGCGAGGCACGGTGCCATACACGCGGTACGCGGTCATGCCACTCCGAAGCACAGAGGCAGCAGACGTCAGCGAAAACCGCCGAGTCAGCGCATACTCCATACCGACGCCACCCACGACGCCGAGCCCCTGACTGTAGCGTTCACCATAGCCGGCTTGACCTGTCGATCCGGCGATGACGTCGAACGGCCGGAGATACGTATCGAATGTGTGCACATAGCCGGCGCGAACGTCGACAAACGGATACACTCTGCGATCCGATCGTTCGGGGCGGAGGCGAAATCCAAGCTCCGCCGTTTCAGTATTCGCGTTGCCGTTGGGGAGCGACGACGTCATGTCCAACGTCGCCGAAAGATGGCGGGTGATTCTATAATCGGCCCGCGTCCCCGCGCCGAAGGTCGTACGCTTGGCCAGGGGATTTCCATCGACGCCTGGAGATTGGACGTAACTGATCAGCGGATAGCTCTCCACCGATATGCGCATCCTTTTATAAGCGAGCTCGCGCGCGATCGCCGGCGGCTGCGGTCCGAGCGGAGCCGGTTGGGCCGGGCCCTGTCGTCCGATCCGGGGCAAGCGCTGTGCGCTCAATCCAACAGGGAGCAGCAACAAGACGATCGCAACCACAGCACGAGTACGCATCGCAGCCTCACTGGCAACGTTCTACGTCCTCGTAGTTTACCGTGGACATCGCAGTTTCGCCACGGGACCAATCGTGGAGAGACCGATCTTTCGTTGGTGCCTCAACCGCGGCACCTTTGCCGCCATGCGACTGAGACTGAGTTTGATGTTTGCCGTGCCGGCCCTGCTTGGTGCGCAGAAACCCCATAT
>DATBRO010000029.1:0-4521 GCA_036560265.1 Gemmatimonadaceae bacterium
CGCGCTCGCGCAGCGATTTCGCGGAATCGAGATGAACGCGCTGGCGCGCACTGCTCATCTCGCCGGCGCTCAGCCGGCGCCGGTTGGCCGCGGCACCGTGATGATCGTGACCGCTGGAACGAGCGACCTGCCCGTCGCCGAGGAAGCATTCGTGACGGCGTGCGCGCTGGGAAATCGGATCGCGCGGATGACGGACGTCGGCGTGGCAGGCATTCATCGCCTCCTCTCCAAGACGGACGCGCTCTTCAGCGCCGCGGTCGTCATCGTCATCGCCGGCATGGACGGCGCGCTGGCGTCGGTCGTTGGCGGGCTCGTGCGAGTACCCGTTATCGCCGTTCCGACCAGCGTGGGCTACGGCGCGTCGTATGGCGGCATCTCGGCGCTACTCGCGATGCTGAATAGTTGCGCTGCGGGGGTGACGGTCGTGAACATCGACAATGGCTTTGGCGCCGCGGTGGCTGCGTCTCGCATCAATCACGCGTAGGGAAGTAGACGTGCATCGACTCGCGGCAGGCGGAGGGTGGTGGGCATGAAGTGGCTGATTCTGCTGGCCATCGTTCTGCTCGCCGGCCTGGGCTTCCTTCGCCGCCGTTTCGTGCGCCGGCGCCGGGCCGCGTCGGCCGCGTCGCTCGCGTCGTCAGGGTCGCTCGCGTCGTCCCAGCCGACGGACGAACCGACCGAGGTGGCTGACCGACAGGACCCGCGCGTCCGGCTGTTCATTTCCACCGGCAGTCACCGGATGCCGGAGCCTCACAGCGCCGCGTCGGACTTGAGGCACGAAGCGCAGGCCATGCTCGAGGAAGCCGAGGTGGCGTCGGACCTGGCGACGCTGGATGCCTTTCTCGCGGACGTGCGCGACGCCCTTGGCGCGGACGAGGCGATTTTCTGGCGCTGGAGCGAAAAGCGTGACGCGCTTGCGCCCGCGTCCTGGTCGACGACGGGCGCCACGCGTCCAAAGCACTTCGACATGCATGCGTGGAGCCCGTTGGTGCAGTGGGCAGCCGAAGGTCGCGTGATCCACTTCGACGCGGACGCGCGGGTGGCGGTGACGCGCCTGGCCGCCGCTCCGATCGAGCTCGACGGTCGCCTGATCGGCGTGTTGACCGTCGCGCGAGCCGAGGGGCTGGACCGCGGCCGCGAACACATCAAATCATGGCTGCCGCGACACGCTACGCAGGTGGGACGCATCGTCTCGCTGTTCGAGCTGCGCCGGGAATATTCGCGCTACATGCGGCAGGGACAGGCACTGCTGGCGGCGGCGCAACTCGTCCAGGGCCACAAATCGCAGGAAGCGCTCTGCAAAGCCATCTGCGAAACCGCGCTTCAGGTCTCGTCCGCGTCGGACGCGGCGCTGATCCGCTGGCGTGCCGACGTTTCGCGCGGGTGGGTGCAGTACAACACGCCCGGATTCAAGCACCGAGCGCCGTTTCCGTTGACGCAGGACTCGCTCACCGCTCGCACCTGCGACGCGGGGACTGTGCTCCTCATCGAAGACGTGAGCAAGATGAAGGGCAGGCCGGCGCTCTTCTTCGAGGGTGACGGCGGCTGGCCGAAGGGCACGGTAGCCATCGTGCCCCTCAAGCTCGAGGAGCGGGTCATCGGCGGGATCGTCGTGGCCGCCGACCGCGCCGGCGGCATCCCCAAGGAAGAGTCACGCAACGTCGCGCTGCTGGGCGCCCTCGCCGCGACGTCGCTGGAAATGGTGTGGGAGATGGAGGAGGTGAGCAGGCGTGCCCGTACTGACGCGCTCACCGGACTCGCCAATCGCCGTGCGTTCGACGAGCAACTCGAGCACCTGCTCGCGCACGCCGACCGGTTCGGTCATTCGGTGTCGCTCATTCTCGCGGACGTCGACCATTTCAAGAACGTGAACGCCACGTGGGGCCATGAGGCGGGCGACCTGGTGTTGAAGTCCATCGCGGGGACGCTGTCCGAAGGAGTCCGCGCTGTCGACGTGTGTGCCCGCTTCGGCGGGGAGGAGATCGCGATTCTGCTGCCGCAGACTCAGCTCCTCGGGGCGGTGGAGCTGGCCGACCGGTTGCGAAGAGCGGTGGGCTCGAAGACGATCCACGCTGCTGGCAACGAGATCAAGGTGACGATTTCGTGCGGCGTCTCCTGCTACCCTGAGGGAGTGCTGACGAAGGAAGCGCTGTTCGCGGCGGCCGATCGGGCGCTGTACGAGGCCAAGAACGCGGGCAGAAACTGCGTGAAGTCAGCAGCGCCAAAGCCAATTGGCGTGGTGAGATAGCGAAACCAGTAGTTGTTTGTGATTCGTTGAATTCGAGGCGTTTATTCGTTAGATTCGGATTCACGGGGGCGACTGGTTTCGACGGGATAAGTGAAGCCGTGGCCGCGTGCCCAGGTCCTCGGGTTCCTGGTAAAACACTCGGGAAATTTCTAACTGCCAACAACAACTTGGCTCTCGCTGCGTAACTTTTAGTTACGCCGAGTGCCAGCAGGGAAGCCCGCCCGGGGCGGCTCCGCTGGTATCGCAAATCCGGGATAGTCTGTCTGGCGCGCCCACCGCCAGCGGGCGAGATCCAGTGGGCTCATCCGGCAGTCGGCGGTCCATCGGCCAGCTGACGGAAACATCAACCGATGGACTACGCACGTAGACGCTGTGGTCGATCTATTCTCGGACCGGGGTTCGAATCCCCGCGCCTCCACTTGTAAGAACAAGATAGGCCGGCACTTGGAAACGAGTGGTGGCCTTTTTTGTCCCTACGGGGCCTGAAGGTGGAGCGGGCGCTGGCGCTGGCGAAGATGCGCGAACTTCCATAGTATTACTTCCTGAAGTAATACTGGAGGCTGTCCATGAAGATCACTACGAAAGGACAAGTCACGATTCCCGTCGAGGTTCGCGAACGCCTTGGGTTGCTCCCGGATACGGAGGTCGAGTTTCGCGTGCGGGGGAACGTGGCGATTCTTGAAAAGGTCGGTGGCCGGCGGACCCGGCGCGGCGCCGATGTCATCGCGCGGCTGCGGGGCCGCGGAACAGTGAAACTGACGACGGACCAGATCCTGGCCCTCACGCGGGGCTAGTCGGTGCCAACGGTGCTCGTGGACAGCAACGTGCTGCTCGACGTGCTAACCGAGGACCCTGCGTGGTTCGAATGGTCGGCCGAGACGTTACGGCGCGAAGCGGATCGCGCGGTCCTGGCGATCAATCCGATCGTGTACGGCGAAGTGTCGATCCGATTCGAGCGTATCGAGGAGCTGGACGAAGCGCTACCGGAGGAACTGTTTCGGCGAGAGGCACTCCCCTGGGAATCTGCCTTCCTCGCGGGCAAGGCCTTCGTGAGCTATAGACGGCGACGCGGCGCGAAGGTGACGCCACTGCCGGATTTTTACATCGGGGCGCATGCGGCGATCGCGGGCCATGCGTTACTCACCCGGGACGCGGCACGATATCGGACCTATTTCCCGAGGCTAACCCTCATCGCGCCAGAGTAGTTTCCCCTCAGCCATCGCCTTGCCTGAGGCGAGCGTCCTGCCTTGAGATGCGCTCATCGCGGGTTGTCGAGGGCAACACCCTGACGCCTTCTCGATCGCACGCTGCGTCGCTACGTCGAGGCGATGGGCGGGACACTGGAGATTGTCGCGAAGTTCCCTGATGGCGCTGTCCGCGTCACCCAGTTTCAGGAGCTGGCAGAAGCAGCCGCGAAATAGCGGCGTGTTACCGTCTGTGACGGAGCAATGAACGAATGGGCGAGACGCCAATCCCGTCCAGACAATCGCGACGCAGCGATGAGCTGCGCGAACGAATCGGTCGAATGGGCGTCTACTCGTTTGGCCGATTTTCGCTTTTCGGGCGAGCCTTTCGCACGTTTGGCGCGACGCGTGGCGCTCGTGCGGCGCTCGTGTGGCGGCACGCGATAAGGGACAATTCGGGGACACCCTGTCGCACCTGTTCCATTTTCGTCCGGTGATGGTGTTCCGTTTTCAATCGGTGTTGACAGGGCCGGCGTTGCGACCAGCTTTAGCTGGCATGCCGGGCACGTGCCCGTGACGCTACGACTCCTGCGAGCGATGGCAAAGACGAGTCGTGAGCGATCCGACTCCATGACGCTGATTCTCGACGACGTCGATATAGGCTACGCCTTCGGATTCATCGCGCTGACCAGCATCGGCCCGATTTGCATGGCGTTGAGCGGGCTTGCGCTCCGTCGATGGGCGCCGCCGCGAATACTCCCGACTCTCGCCGTGGCGTGCGTTCCCATCATGTGGTGGGGGCTGTGGACCGGCGCGCGTATCATGCCACTATTCGCGGGCGGACTGTCGGCGGGTTGGACCGTGTTTCATCTCAGGCCCGCGAGGCGCTGGAAGAGAACGTGGCTCAGGGTGAGCGTGGACCTCGCCTTGGCGGTCGCGGCGTACATGGCCATCGCGTTCGGCCTCTTGAGTCTCCAAGACTGGGGGTTCGCCAACAGTCACCGTCATAATGTCGGGTCCGTCGTTCCAGCGACGGAGCGTTTGATCGTTCGGCCGATTCGTTTTTTGTACGTTGGTAGTGGCGATGAC
>DATBRO010000030.1:0-5174 GCA_036560265.1 Gemmatimonadaceae bacterium
GCGTCAACGCCCGACACGGCGTGTCCGACGACGGCGTACACCTCGACGCGGTTGCACGTCGAGACAATGAATCCTTCGCGAGCGATCGCCTTGAGCTCACCGAGGGCCGTCGAGAGCTGGCCGGGCGCGAGCGTCAGTTGCTCACGCAGGTCGCTTGGAGCGCTGGCGTGATTGACCCCGACAACGACGATTTGCACACCCTAAGAAAACGAACAGTGAACGCCGGTGAATCCGTACTTCTACGGAGCCGCTCGAGTGTCATCCCGAGCGCAGCGAGGGATCTGCAGTGATTAATGCAGATCCTTCGTCGCTTCGCTCCTCAGGATGACAACTCGACGTAATTTTCCATGCGTATGAACTCGGCAACCGAAATTCACGCCGCGCTGCTTCAGGGCGTCGTCACGCTCGGCACGGCGCTCCTGTGCTGGTATCTGTTTGCGAGCTATCGGAGGCGCGACTTCCTCTGGTGGTCGCTGGCGTGGTCGCTGTACGTGCTGCGGATCGGCGCGATCATCGCGTTCCTCCTGACGGCGGCGCAGCCGTGGCTCTTCATTCATCAGGTTCTGACGGGCTGGACTGCGCTCGCCTTATTATGGGCGGCGCTCAACGTCAACGCCGCGACGCCATGGCGGCCACGGTATGGTATCGCGCTCCTGTTTCCGCTCGCGTGGTCGTACGTCGCGATCTATCAGCTCAAGAGCTTCATCCTCGCCGCGCTCCCGGCGGTGCTCTTCCTCAGCTTTGCGACGCTGTGGACGGCGGGCGTCTTCTATAAACAGTGGCGCACGTCGGGCTCGCCCGGCGCGGCGGTCCTCGCCGGCGTGCTCGTCATCTGGGGTCTGCATCATCTCGACTATCCCATTCTTCGCGCGAAGGGCGCGTGGAATCCGTGGGGCTACTATCTCGACATTCTCTTCGTGCTCGCGATGGGGATCGGCATCGTGATCCTGATGCTCGAGGAGCTCGACCGGCGCACGCGCGAGCTACAGCGGCTTTCATCACGGATGGTGCAGCAGCACGAAGAGGAGCGTCGTCGCGTGTCGCTGGAGCTGCACGATCAGACGGCGCAGGTGTGGGCGGCGGTCAAGATGCAGCTGGGCGTCATCCGCGAACAGGCGGCGACGCAACTGGTGACATCGATCGATCGCGTGCTCGACCTCGTGGACGCCGGCATCGGAAGCATTCGGAGTGTCACGACGAACCTCCGTCCGCCGTTGCTCGACGACCTCGGCTTGCTACCGGCGCTGCGGGCCCTCGTGCAAAGCTTCGCCGAGCAGTCGGGCCTCGACATTTCCCTGGACGCGCCCGCTGAGTTGCCCGCGGTCTCACCGGACGCTGGGCTCGCCCTCTTTCGCGCGCTGCAGGAGACGTTGTCGAACGTTGCGCGTCACTCGGGAGCGACGACGGCACGCGTTCAGCTCGTCGCCGCGAATGGCGAGCTCACGCTCGTGGTGCGGGACAACGGCCGGGGCTTCCCACTCCCCACTTCCCACTCGCCGATCTCGTATGGCCTCGCGGGCATGCGCGAGCGCATCAGCGCGGTGCACGGCTCGGTGGTCGTCGCCAGCGATGCCGGGGCGCTCGTCACCGTGCGTGTTCCGCTGACGAATGTCGGCCAGTAAAGGCGCGGCGGCGACCGTCATTCGCGTCCTGATCGCGGACGATCACGCGGTGGTGCGCGAAGGGATTCGTCACGTGCTTTCGTCGGAGCCGGGCTTCGAAGTCGTCGGCGAGGCCGCGGACGGGACCAACGCGGTGGCGCTCGCGCAGTCGCTGCATCCCGACGTCGTCGTGCTCGATCTCTCGATGCCGCAGCTGTCGGGGCTCGAGGCCGCGGCGCAAATCCGTGCCGCCGTGCCGCGCACCGCGATTCTCATCCTGAGCATCCACGACCACGAGGAGTACGTCGTGCAGAGCGTGCGGGCAGGCGCGCAGGGATACCTGCGCAAGGACGCGCCTCCCGCGGAGCTGCGGGCGGCGATCCGAGCGCTATCCGCGGGCGACGATTATTTCAGCGCGCCGGTGGCACGCACGCTGTCATCCGCGCGGCGCCAGAAGGAGGACAGCCAGAGCCGCATGGCGACGCTCACGCCGCGCGAAAAAGAAGTGCTGGTCGAGATCGCGCGTGGCAGCTCCAACAAGGACATCGCCAATCACTTCCGCATCAGCGTTCGCACGGTCGAGTCGCACCGTGAAGCGCTCATGAAAAAGCTCGGCCTCCGCGGCGTCGCGAGCCTCACGCGCTTCGCGCTCGACGTCGGGTTGTTGACGACGCTTCGTCAGCCCTGAGCATGCCGCTCGGCGCTGTCAGGATAAGCCCGGATTGACCGGAATAGAAACTGCAGTAAATTCTTGACTTATTGCAGCAAGCCGGTCCAACCGAAGCGAGGTCTGCCATATGACTATGAGCGAGCGTCAGGGGACTCGATTGAGCTGGCTCCCGCGCACGGTGGCGCTGAGCAGCGTCGTTGCCGTCGCGGTGGCGGCGTGCATGATGCGAACGGTTCCCGAACCTGCCACCGTCGAGAACGGGCGCCAGATCTTCCGGTTCGACACGTTCGGCGACGAGCAGTTCTGGACCGACACGGCCCACCTCGAGCGCGTGGTGCAAAAAGCCGTCGATCCGACGACTGCCCTGAGTGTGGGACTCAAGGTGGACATGGACGCCCTGCCGCCGGCGGTCGTCCAGGGAATCCAACAGGGACAAGTCGACCTCAAGAGCCCCGCGACGACTGTGACGCTCCTCAAGTTGAACGCGGTCGTCGGGGTGAAGGGAACCGTCGAATCGGTCAACGGCAAGGACACGCTGACGCGCATCGGCATCACCTGCGCGCTCTGCCATTCCACGGTCGACGATGCGTTCGCCAAAGGCATCGGCCACCGCAAGGATGGTTGGCCGAATCACGATCTCAATGTCGGCGCCATCATCGCGCTGTCGCCGGCCGTCACGGCGGCGCAAAAAGCGGTGTACAACTCGTGGGGACCCGGCATGTACGATCCCCGCTTCAATCTCGACGGTCAGAACACGCCCCTCGTGATTCCACCCGCATACGGGTTGGCCAGCATCGCCAACGAGACCGTGACCGCCGAAGGACCAATCTCGTACTGGAACGCCTACGTGGGCGTCACCCAGATGCACGGGCACGGGAACTTCTCGGACTCGCGCATCGGCGTGACCATCAAGCAGACGCCCGATCTCGTGACGCCGAAGCTCGCGGCGCTCCGCGTCTATCAGCACAGCATCGCGGCGCCACCGCCGCCCGCTGGCTCGTTCGACGCCGCGGCGGCCGACCGTGGGAGAGCGACCTTCACCGTCACCTGCGCGCGCTGCCACGTCGGCGCGACGCTCACCGATAACAACGCCGGCGTGCTCCACTCGCCGAGCGAGACGGGACAGGACGCGCGCTACGCCATGCGCACCGCGACCAAACGGTACCGGACCACGCCATTGCGGGCGCTCTGGCAGCATGCTCCCTACTTCCACGATGGAAGCGCCAAAACGCTCATGGACGTCGTGGATCACTACAATCGCGTGCGGAGCCTCAACCTCACCGACGCGCAGAAGCGCGACCTGGTCGAGTACTTGAAGTCGCTCTAGTCCGCGGTCAGCTCGGGAGCTCGCGAAGCGTGAAGCAGCATCGCAGCCGCTCTTCACGCTCGCAGCACTTGGAGACCTCGAGCTTGGTGAACTCGCCGAGCAGACCCTCCACCGCGTTGCATGCTTCGGGATGCTCGAGTGTCACCGCGGAGAGCGGGCAACCGAAGCTGCGAATCAGGAAGGCGCCTTTTTCCTTCTCGACGACCGTATGTCCGCCCAACTCGTTGAGCAGCGCCGACGCTGCTTGGGCGCGGCGCGCGACGGAGCCGGTCGGGAGCGGTCGATCGCCGACGAGCGCGCGTCCCACGCGTCGCATGATCGCGTCGAAGGAACGCCGCTCCAGGCGCTTGTCGAGCACGCGTAACAGCTCCGTCAGCACCGGAGCATACAACTTGGAGAACTGCAGCTCGGCGTCGCTCGTGAGAGCATAGAGCACGGCCGGTTTCCGTGGGCCGCGTCGTTTGCCTCTCGCCTCGACCACGCCGTCGCGCTGGAGCGCGGCGAGATGTCCGCGCACTGCATTCCCCGTGACGCCGAGCTCGCGCGCGAGATCATCGACGGTTCGTGGTCCGCGACGCAGAAGGTCCACGACACGGTCGGGGGTTTCCAACGCGCGTGCATTCTTGAGCGGTCGACCCATGTCCTCCCTACGTGCGCAACCTCCGCACCGCTGACGAAATAATCCACGGCAATCGGCGTCCGGCCTCCCCGAAACATCTAGTCGGAACGGCCGCGACCCCGTAGGGTACGTCCGTGTCTGTGTCGAACCGTAGGGCCGAGTATGAGCGCATCGCGGGCGAACGGCTCGCGGCCGAGCGGGACGCGCGACGCGAGACGCGTCGCGACTTCCTGCGCGCGTCGGCGCAGTGTGTCGGCTTCTGCGCCGCGGGACTCTGCATCATGTTCTTCGCGTTCTACGTGAACGACGTGGTGGTCGGCCGCGCGTTCCTGTGGGGCGGAATGGTCGTCGGCTACGGCGGCATCGCGTACACGCTGCTCTCCGCATACCGTCGCGGCGAAGCGCGCGGCGATTGGTAGTTCTCTTGGCCGTACTCTCACAACACGCGGTATGAGCGACACGACCGCGCCGGCACTCCTGAAGATCGTCTCGGGGAGACGCGGGCACTTCCGGCTCGAGTCGGGCCACCACGGCGCCCTCTGGCTCGATCTCGACGCCCTGTTCGCCGAGCCGAAACGGATCGAGCCGTTCGTGGCACGGCTCGTCGCCGCCATTCGGCCCTACGACGTCGCGGCGGTGTGCGGTCCGCTCTTTGGAGGTGCGTTCCTCGCGCAGCTCGTCGCGCGCGATCTCGGCGCGGAGTTCTGCTTCACGGAGCGCGTGCTGCCGCCGGAGAGCAGCGGCTTGTTTCGGGCTCGCTACGTTCTCCCGGGCGCGTTCCGCCCGCGAGTGCGAGCGAAGCGGTTCGCGATCGTCGACGACGTCATGTCCGCCGGCTCCGCGCTCCGCGGCACCTACGCGGAGCTCGAGACGCTCGGCGCTATTCCGGTCGTCGCAGGCGCGCTCCTCGTCCTCGGCACCGTGGGGGCTAGCTATTTCGCCGAGCGCGGCGTCCCC
>DATBRO010000031.1:0-41664 GCA_036560265.1 Gemmatimonadaceae bacterium
ACGGCTCCATGCTTGCGCAGCAGCTCCGCGGCTTCCTTCGCGCGATCGGGCGTCGTGGCGACCCAGACGCCGAAATGGCCGCCGCTGAATCGCGGGTCGTAGCCCACCGTCATCGTCAGACGCGGCACACGCGCCAACGCGAAGAGCGCAAACACGGTCGCCAGCGATCCGACGAGCACCATCACCTCGAATCCGAAGATCGTGTACGGCACCCACGAGGCGATCGGTTTGCCGCCGACGACGATCGGCCAGTAGCGCGACGTCCAAATCGCGATCCAATAGCCGAACGTCGCGCCGCTCAGGCCACCGATGAGCGTGAAAATCCGAACGCGGCTCGGCGGCGCTTCCAGCGCATGCTCGAACTCATGCCGCGGCGTCGGCGTATACACCGTGAGCTCGCCGAAGCGCTTCTGGCGCAGCTCCTCGATGGCATCCACGGCCGAATCGATCTCGGCGAAAGCACCAATGATGCCTGGCATCAGTGCGCTCCTCCCGGCAGCTCGTGTTCGCCCGTCACCTGTGGATGCGCGATGCCCTCATCCCGGCTGTGCTCGAACTCTTCGGGGTGCGGATGCTTGCGCTTCGGCGGCACCACTTCCTTCAGCTCGGAGATCGCCATCACGGGCAACTGCTTGATGAACAGCAGGAACCACATGAAGAACCATCCGAAGCTGCCGAGCAGGATCGAATAATCCACGAAGGTCGGCGCGTACGTCGACCATTGCCACGGCTCGAACTCGTGCGACAGCGACGGCACGATGATGACGAACCGCTCGAACCACATGCCAAGGTTGATGAACAGCGACAGAATGAAGAGCCACGACGGGTTGCGCCGGAGACGCTGCGAGAAGAGCGACAATGGCAGCACCATGTTGCACAGCAGCATGATCCACGCGGCCCACGCCCACTGACCGAACACGCGGTTCCAGAAGTATTCCTGCTCGAACTTGCTGCCGCTCATCCACGCGACCTGGAACTCGGTGAGATAGGCGAGCCCCACGACCATCGACGTGAAGAGACACATCTTCGCGGCGGCGTCGAGATCGTTGAGCGTCACGTAGTGCTGCAGCTTGAAGAACTTCCGGATCGGAATGATGATCGTGAAGACCATGCCGAGACCCGAGAAGATCGCGCCGGCCACGAAGTACGGCGGGAAAATTGTCGTATGCCATCCAGGCACGAGCGCCATCGCGAAATCGAACGACACGACGGAGTGCACCGAGAGCACCAGCGGCGTGCTGAATGCGGCGAGGAAGAGATAGGCGCGCGTGAAGTGACGCCACTCGCCGTCCGAGTTCCGCCAGCCCAACGACATCGCCGCGAAGATCCGCTTTCGGACCGGGTTCGTCTCGCGGTCGCGCAGCACAGCGATGTCCGGAATCAATCCGATGTAGAGGAAGGTGCTCGACACCGTCAGGTACGTCAGGATCGCGAAGACGTCCCAGACGAGCGGACTCTTGAACTGGGGCCAGATGAGCCGCCAGTTCGCATACGGAATCAGCCAGAAAAACTTCCATGGCCTGCCGAGGTGCAGAATCGGAAAGATGCCGGCCGTCATGACGGCGAACACCGTCATGGCCTCGGCGCACCGGTAGATGCTCGTGCGAAATCCGGCGCGGAACAGATACAGAATCGCCGAGATCAGCGTGCCGGCGTGGCCAATGCCGATCCAGAAGACGAACGTGATGATGTACACGCCCCACATCACCGGGGGGTGATAGCCGGCCACCCCCAGCCCGCTGTAGATCTGATACATCCACGCGGAGATGCCGATGAGCAGACACAGAATCGCGACCGCGAGCGCCGCGAACCAACCGAGCGTCGGCCGGAGCGTCGCCATGATCTCGCGATCGACCTGCTCGTAATCGGCGACCGCGGGCAGACGGACCGACGCCGACGGAATGTTCGGCCGCTGGCCGTTCAGGGGATACTGCGACGCCGTGGTGGCCATCAGCGTGTCTCCGCCGGCGCCGCCGCGCCCGCCGCGCCTGCCGGATGATTCACCTTCTTCAGGTAGACGACCGCGGTGTAGGTGTTGAGCTCCTCGAAGACGTGATAGGCCCGCTCGTCTTCCACGAACTTCGTGACGGACCAATTCGCGTCCGCCGCGTCGCCGAAGGTAATGGCGCGTGAGGGGCAGGCCGCGGCGCAGGCCGTCGTGAATTCGTCCGGCGCCACCTCACGATGCTCGAGCGTGGCGCGGTGCTCCGCCTCCCGGATGCGCTGCACGCAGAAGCTGCACTTCTCCATGACGCCCTTCGTGCGCACCGTGACATCCGGATTGAGCTGCCAATTGAGTGGCTCCGGAAACGCGTACTGCACGCGATCCGGCTCTCCGTACCCGAACCAGTTGAAGTAGCGCACCTTGTACGGGCAGTTGTTCGAGCAATACCGCGTGCCGACGCAGCGGTTGTAGACCTGCACGTTGAGTCCATCGGGCGCGTGATACGTGGCGTAGACGGGACACACCGGCTCGCAAGGCGCGTTGCCGCAATGCTGACACAGCATCGGAACGAACCGCGCCTCGAAATCCTCCGTGAAGCGCCCGTCGTCCGCGCCCTCGAAGTAGCGCTCCAGTCGCAGCCAATTCATCTCGCGGCCGCGCGTGATGTTGAATCCCGGCATCTTCACCGCGTACACGACGCCATTCTGCCACGGCGCACCGACCGTCGGAATGTTGTTCTCCGAGTAGCAAGCGGTGACACAGGCGGAGCATCCCGTGCAGCGCGCGAGATCGACGGTCATCGCCCAGCGCCGCTTGGTCATCTGCATCGGATTCTTCGGATCGTACAACCCTTGCAGCGTGCCGCGGTCCGGCGCGGTGGGCGACCCAAGCTCGCCCTGTGCGTCCGCCGCTACCGGCGAGCGAAGCCCGGGAAGAAATTCGTGCGACGCGTCGCCCGGCGGTTTCTCGTGCTCCCCATGGTCTCCGTGCACGCCGAGCTCCGTGACGGCGACTGCCTGCGCGATGCCACGACCGTGCTGGCGCGCGGAACCCTCGGTGGAGACGACCGTCGTGTGATCGCTCGTTTTGCTGATCGAGCAGCGACTCGCGCCGACGAACCCACCGCCCGCGTTCGACCGCACGGGTAGCAGATCGAGCGGATTTGCGCCGACACCGCGTGCGTACCGGCCGTAGCCCCACTGCACCGCTTTGTCCTTTCCGTCGAACCATCCCGTTTGCGACGGTGACGCGTGACCCTGGCCGAGGGGCACCGCGATCGTGTCGGTACGGATGCCGAGGTACGGCACCGCCGGGACGCGGACGCTGCCGACTGCGGTTTTGACTTCGACGATGTCGCCGCGCTCGATGCCAAGTCGCGCAGCGGTCTCCGGATGGATTTCGGCCCACGAGCTCCAGAGAACTTTGGTGACCGGATCGGGCAGCTCTTGCAGCCACGGCTTGTTGGCGCCACGCCCGTCTCCGAGCGACGCCGAAGGATAGGTCACCAAGTAGAAATCACCCGACTGCGAAACTGCGGACATACTTGCGGACATACCTGCGGGCGTACCTGCGGACATACCTGCGCTAGAGCGCGGAGCGCTGCTGCCGCTGACCAATCCCTTGGCGAGCGCCGCGGCAATCGCTTGTGGATTCGTTCCGCCAGGCAGGCGCTTGAAGAGCCACGCGCGGTAGTCCACGTCCGGATACCGCGATGCGGTGGCTGGATCTTTCTTCGACACGGCGATCAATACGTCGGCGGTCGAGCGCGTGCCGGAGAACACGGGATCCATCGCGGGTTGCTGCAGTGTGATGGTTCCGCGCGTCGACTCCGCGTCGCCCCAACTCTCGAGCGAGTGCAGGTCCGGCAGGACGAGATCGCAAAGCTCCGTCGTCTCGTCGGGATACATCGAGAAGCTGACTTTGAACGGAACTTTCGCGAACGCTTCGGCGAAGCGCGCGGATTTTGGCAGCGCGTACGCGGGATTGGGGCCGCGCACGAACGCGACCGACACCTGTCCGGTGCGCATGCGCTCGACGGCGGCGACGACGTCGGTGGTTCGCGATATCCCGTCGAACGCGGTGACTGCATCGCCACCCTTCACGCCATTGAGCGCGGCGGCGGCGCTCGCGAGCTCGAGGCCGTCGTCGCCCCGTCCGCCGGCGAGAACGAGCGCCGGCTTGGCGGACGCGAATTCCCGCGCCAGCCGTTGCAGCGTCTCAGTCGCGACACCGCTGGCCTGTGACGCGGAGGTCGCGTCGCCGCGGCCAAGCAGGAAGTTCGCGATCGCCAACTCGCCACCGGGCTTGCTCGCGATCCATTGATCCGCGTTCAGTCCCGTGAGCGAGCGACGCGGGCCGACATACACGAAGCGTGGCGCCTCCTTGATCTTTGCCCGCGCGTCGGCGAAATCGAGCTGGTGCGTCACCGATGCGCCCCACCCATCCAGGAAATCGGCGCCGAACGAGATGATGAGCTTCGCGTCCGCGAAGTTCCAGCGCGGCCACGAGACCCCGTACGCGCGACGATGCGCCTCGATCGCGGCGTGGTCCGCCTCGAAGTCGACGCTGAGGTGCGGCCGCATGCCGTACGACGCGAGCCAGCCATCGAGGAACGCCGGGAAGCTCCCGCTCTCGTGTTGATTGAGAAACACGGCCGTACCCGCCGTTCCACGTCCGCGTGCCTCGCCAAGTTTTTGCGACAGCAGCGCGATCCCCTCGTCCCAGGTGGCCGCCTTCCATGCGCCGCCGGTCTTGATCATCGGCGTGCGGAAGCGATCGGGATTGTAGAGTCCTTGCAGTCCCGCCTGACCGCGCGCGCAGAGCGCGCCGCGATTCAGCGGATGTTCCGGATTCCCCTCGAGCTTGATCGCGCGTCCGTCGCGCGTCTCGGCGATGATGCCGCACCCGGCCGAGCACTCACGGCAGAGCGTCGCGTAGTACGTCGACACGCCGGGCACGGTCTGATCCGGCGAGATCAGGTACGGGATGAGTTTGCCCGTTTCCTCGGGACCCGCGTACGTGCACGCCGTGGCCGTCGCGGCGGCGCCGACGCCGAGGACTTTCAGGAATTCGCGACGGCGGACGCCGGATGGCTTCGTCGGTTCGCTCATCCTTTAGTAGTGGCAGTTCGCACAGTCATAGCGCGCGTGTTTGCGCTCGCCCGCCGGCGTGACCGTGCGTCCGGTGTCGGGGACGTAGCCGGTGGCCCGCAATCCTTCCTGCGGATCGTAGCCGTTCACGTGACACTTCACGCACCAGCCCATGTTGAGCGAGGAGTACTGGTAGACGCGATCCATCGTCTGCACCTGCCCGTGACACGTTTGACACGTGACGCCCGCGTTCACGTGACGCATGTGCGGAAAGTGGACGTACTCGGGCACCTTGTGAATGCGCACCCACGGGATGGGCTTCGCGGTCGGTCCGCCCATGGCGTAATACGCCCAGAGTTTCTTGATCTCGGGTTTGTCGGCGCGGACGACGATGTGACAGCCCATGCACGTGCCGACGGCGGGGAGTCCGGGATCGGGGGACTTGTTGGCCGTGTTGTGGCAGTAGAGGCAGTTCAGCTTCAAGTTGCCCGCGGCGTGCAGCGGGTGCGGGAAGTTGATGGGCTGAACGGGCTGGCGGTTTTGGGAAGACGACGCGCCACTATATGCGGACAGGACGACGGCGCCGATGGCGAGGGCGAGCAACCCAGGAATCGCGGCCCACTTCCGTCGCTGAGTCATGCGAAGGGTTCGTGTGGTCCCACCCGGACTTTGTGAACTATTTCACAAGCCCGACCTGAAAATCTGAGCGACGCCTTTCCTAGATGCAAGTTCGCGCACGGTTGCCCGGTTGCCCGTTCGCGCCCGCACAAGCTAATCACTCCCGTTCATTCGCAAAGGCTTTCGCGCACACCAAACCCCTGAACGCAGATGCACGCAGATGCACGTAGATGAACGCGGATTTTCGCAGATGGTGCTTTTGTTTTCCGGCGCGACAGTTTCTCGCGCCAAGCAAACAAAACCCCAGCAGTATCTGCGTTCATCTGCGTTCAGCTGCGTGCATCTGCGTTCGACTGTTGATCTCAAGAGATCTCAATCGAAGATCTTCTCAGGATCGCCGAGCTTTTTTCGCCGGAGATCATCCGGAAGCAGATCCAGATTCGCGCGCGGATTCTGAGTGAGTCTGAGCGGCCATTGCGTGCCGAACACGAACCGTTCGCTGCCGATCGTCCGAAAAAGCTTCGCGAGATGATCTTCGGGCGGACCCCACACCCAGGAGAAATCCCACACGACTCGTCGCTGTTCGTCCGGGGTCAGCCCCCAGTGCACTTCCTCGATGAACTCGCGGCCCGCGGCGGTCACGACGAGACGCACGACATCGCCGGCACGCGCGAGCGATCGCACGGCAGCGGCCTGAAGATCGCCGGCGACGTCGAGCGCGTGCCGCTGACGGAGATCCTCGAAGCGCACGGTGAGGATCAATGCGAGGCGCGCTTCGCCACACGCGATCGCCAGCGCAGACATTCGCTCGTCCGCGGGGCCGAGCTGCCAGTGCTGAGGATAGGCGCGAACCGCCGCCGCGCCGGCATCCTTCGCCACGCGCATCGTGCCCTCCCAGTCCGGCCAGTCGGGGCGGATGGTCGGAACGGGACGCAACTTCGCCGAGTGCGGCGCGAGCGCCGTGTAGAGCTGCGCGTTGCCGGCGCCCGGGTCGCGATAGAACGCTGACGGGAGATGGCCGACCCACGCGCCGCTCAGCCCCTCCCGTTCCAGCACGCGCTCGAGCACCTCCGGATCGGGATGCGGTAGGAAGCGGTAGGGGTACGGCCCGATCAGCGCGTTGACGTCAATCATTTACGACCGGCTCTCGGCTTTCTGCCGCCGGCTCTCGGCGCGCGCGGCGAACTCGATTCGCTCCGGGGCTTCAAGCCAAAAACACGCGACGCGTTTCTCCAGCGAATGTCCCGGATGTCCTCTGCCGACGAGAGGCCTGTGTTCTCGAGGGCGCGCAACTTCGCGAGCCCGGTCTCCATCGTGAGGTCCGTTCCCCACAACAACCGCTGCGACGTGAACGCGCCGACGGCTTCGTCGAGCATGCCACGGTCGACGCCGCTGCCCGAAAGATCCGCCACGATATTCCTGACGTCCCGAATGGCGGCGAAGGTGTGCTGGTAGTCCCCTCCTCCGCCGATGTGCGCGAGGATGAAGGTCACGCCCGGATGCCGACGCGCGAGCCGCGCGAGATCCGCGCCGTCCGAGATCTCCTGATTCGGCCACTCGCGGCGGCGATGCTGCCAGATGTGATGCAGAATTGGAAGACGATGCTTCGCGGCACGCTCGCAGATCGGATCGAGCAGCGCATCGTCGGCTCTTCGGCTCGCGAGCAGCTTGATCCCGACGGCGCCGCGCGTGACACAGCGCTCGATCTCGTCGAGTGCGTGCTTCGTGTAGTTCGGGTTGACCGTGACGAGCATGCGCAGGAGATCGCCCTCGCTCTTGCACAGCGCGAGCATGGCGTCGTTGCCGGTGACGACGTCGCGGGGCGACGGCAAATACGTCGGCGAGCTGAAGCCGTACGTGCCCAGCACCGACGCCACGTGGCAGGTGATCCCGATGCGGGCCCCCGCGCGCAATCGCGCCGCGTTCACGTCTGCCCAATCCGATCGTCCGCACGCGGCGTGGAGAAAGTGCGCGTGGGCGTCGATCAGCGGCTCCGTCACTGTTCGTGGCGCTCGCGAAGCTCCACGAACGCGGCGCTCGCTCCGGCTTCGATCTCCCGCAGCGCGTCGTCGTCGTGCGCGATCGCCGCGAAGTTGTACGCACCGCGCTTGAAGAGCACGCCGTTGCGCACCGCCGCCTGAAGGAACGCGGTCTCGCGTTCGGGATCGTCGAAGCGCAGCAGCCACATGGGGTCGATGCCGTCGACGGAGACTCCCTCGATGCCGCTTGCCTTCACCGCGGCGGCGACCGCTTCACGCATCTCTTTGCCGATGGTCCAGAGCGACGCGCACACGTCGACGCGGTCATGCCACGCGAGCACCGCCGCCGCCGCCGCGAGCGCTCCAGTCTCACTCGCGAGCGTGGACGAGATCCAGGTCGTGTCGGCGGCGTCCATCAGCGCGGCGTGTCCGCACACGGCCGCCAAGGGATAGCCATTCGCCATCGCCTTTCCGAACGCCGCGAGATCCGGCGTGACCTCCGCGTACTGCTGATACCCGCCGGTCGCGAGCCGGAATCCCGTCTTGATCTCGTCGAAAATGAGCACGGCGCCCTTGTCGTCGCAGAGACGCCGCGCAGCCGCGATCCAGTCCTTCGACGGCAGTCGCTCGATGACCGGCTCGATCGCGATTGCCGCAATGCGATCGCCGGCGTCAGAGACCGCGCGCTCGAGCGCATAGACGTCGTCGAAGGGAACGCGCAGGAACTGCTGCTTGGTCCCGGCCGGCACACCGGCAACGTCCGACGACCAATCGTGCCAGCCGAAGTAGCCGCAGCCGATGACGGTCTCACGGCCGGTGTACGTTCGCGCGATACGCACCGCTGCGCTCATCGCGTCCGCGCCGGTCTTGAGAAACTGCACACGCTCGGCGCACGGAACCGCGCCACAGAAACCTTCGGCGACTTCCACCTCGAGCGCGGGCGAGAGCCCGCTCACGTGACCGTTCGCGAGCGATTCGATCACCGCGCGCGTGAGCTGCGGCTCGGCGTAGCCGATGGCCACGCTGCCAAGCGCCATGGTGCAGTCCACGAGCTGGTCGCCGTCCGTCGTTTCGACGTGGCAGCCCGAAGCGCGAACGAAGTGCGTCGGACCACCGTCGGCCGATCCGTAGATCTTGTCGGAGCGCTTGCTGCCGGTGGACGCGCCGCCCGCGATGACGTGACGCGCTCGCGCGTCCCAGCTCTCGATCGAGTCCGATTCCGCCTCTTCCTGACGCGGCTCGAAGCTGACGCTCGCGTCGCCGATCGCATCCTCCCTGGGAGGCGGATCCGCAGGAGGAAGGGATTTGCCGAAAAGGCGTGAGAAGACCATGGACGAAAGAGAATCGGACGCGAAAACGATTCAAGTGCGCTGGCGTTCCATGAACCGAATGACTTCGATCGCCATGGCGCGGATGAGCGAGAGCTCACGCGCGTCGGGGGCAGCCCGCACCGTCAGTGAGCGCACCGTGCGCATGATGTGTTCCATTTGCCGCGTCTTGAAGAATTCGATGGCCTGCAAGGAGCGCTGCACGTCGGAGAAGTACTGCTCGAGCTGCGCCTCCGTCGCGGGCGGCGCGTCCTTCCGTGGCGGCGCGATCGTCCGTGTCGCGTCTCCGGCCGCGAGATGCAGCTCGTAGAGCGCGATCAGCACCGCCTGCGCGAGGTTCATCGATGAGTGCTCCGTCGTGGGAATTACGACGGTCGTGTGCACACGATCGAGGATTTCATTCGGCAGTCCGCTGTCTTCCCGCCCGAACACGAGCGCGACCCGGCCGCCCTCCGCGGCAGCGAGCAGCTCCCGCGCGGCCTGCTTCGGCTCGATGACGCGCCACTTGGCGGCCCGGCGCCGCGCGGTGAAGCCCGCGAGGTAGACGCAGTCCGCAACGGCGTCGTCGAACGTCTCGTGCTGTTTGATGCGGTCGATGAGATCACGCGTGCCGTGCGCGATCCCTTCGAGCCGGTGCGCCTCGTACGCCACGGGCCGCACGAGACGCAGGTCGGCAATGCCCATGTTCTTCATCGCGCGCACCGTCGCGGCGATGTTCACAGGATCCTGTGGCTCGTGCAGGACCACGGCGACCTGCGAGAGACGCGATTCGCTCACGAGACCAACACGAGCGGAATGAGCCGAGTCGGGTCGTGCCGGTCGCCGCGCAAGTACACGAATTCTCCCTGGCCGCCGCTCAGGACGAGCTGCCCGCGACGTCGCTCGCGCTCCGACGTCGTCTCGTTGATGATGACGTCGACGTCGATCGGATACTCGTCCCCGGTCTCGAGGAGCGGAACCTCGATGCGGAGCTCGTAGCCGGCGTCGCGCTCTCGCCAGCGCACGTGCGGCTGCACCAATTGTCCCCATCCCGCGATGGTGCGAACGCGTACGCCGCCGTCGGCCGAACCCGGAATCAATGCCCACGCGCCGATTCCATCCGGCGTTCGCAAGTACAGCTGGAGTCCCGCTCCCATCGTGTCGGCGTGCTCGTTGTCGAACGGATTGGCTGCCTCAGACGCGGCGAATCGCCGGTCTCCTGCCTGCACATCCACGTACATGATCAACTGCCGATCGCCGGCGGCAACGGCGATGGTCGCGCGAGGAGACCCGGCGTCTTTCCAGCGATCTTCCGACCGCCTGTAATGCTCCTCGCCCAATTCGAACATCAGGAGCTTCTTGCGTTCAGCCTTTGACAGTTCGGACAGCCACGCCTTGGGCGGCGTCGAGCGGCGCAGCACCGTCGGGTTGCGAGCGGCAGGAAGCGGATGCTGTCGCTCATCGACAGTCGCATGCCACGCCGCGAGATCCACGCTGCTGCGCGCCGCGCCGGCGAACAGCTCGACATGCCAACCCGACGTGTCGCGCCGGTGGACGTGGCGCTCGCTGTCGCCCAACTCGACCGTCACCGAGTCGTGGTCGAAGCGCGCGCGCCCGACATGAGGGCTCCAGGACAGCATGGATCGAAAGACCCCATCGCTGGATTCGGCACGCATTATATAGAAGGGGCGCAACAGGGCCGCTGGCTGGCCGGGCGCGCAGGCCGAGTACAGCGTGACGTCGCAATCCGCCACGAGCGTCGCTCGAATCGAGCGGCCATCGGCGCGCGCCGTGAGCTCGATCGGCTCGTTCGCCGAAACGCGTGCCGCACGGGCATCCCGAACGAACGAGAATCCGTCCTCGAGCCCCCCCCTATCGCCGCCGCCGATCGTCACCGGCTCGAGACGTATCTCGCCGGCGGTCGCGTCGAGATGCCATGGCAGCTCGACTCGCACGGGCTGCGGTGCGCTCCATCGCAGCTCGTCGAGCACGTAATCCGGCGCGACGACGAGCGTGCGCTCGAGGCGGGCGTCGCTGTCCGGGAACAACATCTCCGCGACGACCCAGCCCAGCCCTTCGCGCTCGTCGTACGCGCGCAGCGCGCCATCCCGCATCGGTTGCGAACGTCCTTCGATAAGTGGCGCGTTGTGGGCCAGCGTGCTGCGATACCAATGCAACGACGGATCGACGTAGGATCCGGTCCCCAAGTCGTCGAGCCAGCGGGTGGCGCCGTGTGACAGGAGCACGTTGAGACGATCGGGATGTCCGTGTCCGCCGCCCGACTGGCCGTAATCGAGCGCGACGTAGACGTCGCCGGCACGGCGGAAGACGGCGAGCCCTTGCTGCTCCAAGAGCGCCGAGCGGGGAAAGGGCGCGGGTGCCGGCAGCGACGGCAATTCCGGAAGCGCGTGCAGCAGCGCGCGCCAGCCGAGGTCCGCGCGCGTGAGCGCCGTCGGTGGACCATTGCGCTCGACGTCCGCCGTCGAGCGCGCGCGACCGGTATCGCGTCGCTCGTGTCGCCCATCGTAGCACATCGCCAGCGCGCCGGCGAGCAGCGGCTCTCGTTGACGCGCGAATCCAAGCTCGGTGAGCTCCGCAATACGCCACTGCCGCAACGACACCGCGTACTGTGAGTCCTTGCGCGACGGCATCGTGAAATCCGGGAGGGCGGTGAGAAAGGGCGTGACGAACGCGCGGTGAAACCGCTCTCGCAGGTCCGACTCGATCTCCCGCCCCGCCGACTCGGACAACGTCACGCCGTACCAGAGACCGCGCAGCGCGAACTGATGATAATTCTCACCCTCATACCACGTTCCGTCCCCGAGGAGCGCGCGCGACAGATGCGCGTCCAGGCCGGAGTCCCCCCCGAGCAATCGGTCGAACACGCTCTTTTCTCCGCGCAGCGCGGCCGACGCGAGCATGGCGGCGTTGTTCCACACCTGCCTGTTCGACATCCCTTCGTCATACTCGGCGATCAGGGTGCTACTGGGCTCGGCGATGCGATCGCGCACCAGATCCGCCGTCGCCTCGTCGCCGGCGCGGGCCAGCAGATCCGCCGCGACACATATCTGCAACAGCCAGATCGACTCGAGATACGTACTGAAGAACAATCGCGTCGGGCCGAGGACATTGTCGCGATTCGGATACTGGAGATAGCGCTCCGCGTACGACCGAAGAATGTCGCGCGCGAGCGCCGCATGACGCGCGTCGCCGCGCAGCAGATGAAACAGCGCGGCGTGCACGCTTCGCTCCGCGAGCCACAGTTGATACGACGTGATCCAGGCGCGGTGATGCAGCTCTCCCTTATGGATCGTGCCGCACGTAGGACAGCGATGCTTGTGCGGCGACCATGGATCGAAGTCGAGCACCGCGCCGTCGATCTCACACCGACCCCCCGCCCGGGACAGCAGCGCCTTCCCTTCGGGGATGTAGGGCGCCCGGCCGAGCAGCGGCTCGATCTCGGAAACGAGCGACTCATAGAGCGGCGCGAGCGGACCGTTCACCGCGCGGCGGCGCTCGTCCAGGCGTCCATCGTCGAGGAGAAGCATCTCAACGCCTCGCGATCGCACGCTTGGGCGTCGGCGCGTCCGTGGTCCAGCGCGCGACGCTCACGAGCTCGCCGCGCAGGTCCATCGTGACATTGCGCATCCGCGCCGAGACGCCCTGAAGTCCGCGCGAATGATACAGCCACACGACCGGAACCGCGCGTGCCAGCTCGCGCTGTACTTCTGCCCACGCCTCGCGCGATTCGCCGTCGGACCGCGCGTCGCGCGCCTTCGCAAACAACGCGTCGAGAGCGGGCCCGTGAAAGTCGCTGTAGTCGAGCGCGCCACCGCGCTGGCTGGACTCGAACATCGCGCGAACATATGCAAGCGAAAGGTCGCCGGGCACGCCGGTGATGAGCATGTCGAAAGATTTTTCCTTGGCGCGCGCGCGCGCAAGAAACGCCGCCATCTCGACCTGGCGGATGGCGACGCGAATTCCCCGTGCCGCGAGATCCGCCTGGATGAGCTGCTCGATCGCATTGTCGCCGGTTGCCACGGTCAGTAGCTCGACGGCGAACGGGCGCTCGCGAGTGCGCCAACCGCGCGAATCGCGTCGCCACCCGGCGGCGGCGAGCAGCGAATCGGCGCGCGCGGGATCGTGCGGCAGGGCGGCGCGCAGCGCCAACGGGTTCTCCGGCGGTACCGCGCCCGACGCTGGAGTGCCATAGCCAGCCAGCGCCGCGTCGACGATTCGTTGGCGGTCGATCGAGAGGTCGATTGCCTCGCGCACGCGCGCGTCGTCGAAGGGAGCGCGGTGCACGTTGAACACGAGCGCGGTCGAGAAGAGCACCGGATAGTCGACGACGTTGATCATCGGATCGCGATTCGCGAGCGCCGCCATCGTCGGAGCTATGCCGGCGAAGTCCAGGTCGCCGCTCGCGAGGCCCGCAAACTTGGTCGTTGGCTCATCGACGACCGCGACCACGAGGTCGCGAATGTTCGGCGCGCCTCCCATGCTGGCGGGAAAATCGGCGTTGCGGGCGAATGTCCACCGTTGCCCCGGCACTCGGTCGACAAAACGGAAGGGGCCGTTGCCAAGGGGGTGTGTGCTGAACGGAGCGCGTCGCATGTCCGACCGCGGCACATGCGCGAGCTCGCGCGCGGGCAGAATTGGCAGCTCGGCGAAGATCGTGGGGAGCTCGCGCTGCGGCGTCGTGAACGAGATGCGCACGGTTGTCGGTGACGGCGTGATCACGGTATCGATGCCGGCGAGATCGGCGGCGCGAGGAAAGCCCGTTCTGGGATCACGCGCCGTGAGCAGCGTGAATGCCACGTCGCGCGACGTCGTGGGCGTCCCGTCGTGCCACTGGAGGTTCGGCTCGAGCATGAGCGCCAGCGATCGATGGTCGGCGCTCCATGTCCATTGGCGCGCGTAGTAGGGCTGCGGCACCAGGGCGCTGTCGTAGCGTGCCAGCGTCACGAACAGCACGTGCCGCTGCACCTGGCGCGACAGCGGATGAATCGTAACGAGCGGATTCGCCGACTCGAGATCGGTGCCCGAGGCGAAGACGACGACGTCCGGTGGCCGCGATGAGCTGACGCATCCCGAAAGGGCGAGCGTTGCGCCCGCGGCGATTGACGCGATGAGGCGGGCCGTCATTATCCAGCCGTGCCCACCGTGCTCGTTCGGCGACTTGCCGCGGCCATGCTGCTGCTCTGGCTCGTGGTGACGCTCACCTTCGTGTTGATTCGGCTGGCGCCGGGCGACCCCGCGACGTTTCTCGTGTCTCCCACCGCTTCCGCCGCCGACGCGGCGCGCATTCGCGCGGAGCTTGGGCTCGATCGTTCCATGCTCGTGCAATATGCACGCTGGTTTACGGCGATGCTCAGCGGTGACATGGGAGCGAGCTTCGCCTCGGGGCGGCCGGTCGCGAGCGTGCTCCGAGAGGCCGCGCCGATCTCCCTCGCGTTGGGCGGCGTCTCATTGGCGCTGACGTTTTTGATCGGGGTGCCGATCGGCATGCTGCAAGCGGCAAAACGCGGCCGCCTCACCGATCGCGCGCTGACGGTCATCACGACGGCGGTCTACGCAGCGCCGTCCTTCTGGCTGGCTCTCGCCCTCGTCGCCGTGTTCACCTATGGGGCGGCGACGATGGGTCTACCGCCCGGATGGCGTCTCCCGGCGTTCGGCATCAGAACACCGGGTGTCGTGCTGCATGGATGGGCCGGCGCGATGGACATCGTGCGTCACGCGCTGCTGCCGGTCGCGATTCTCGCTGCCGTCGGCGCGGCGGGAATCGCGCGATACGCGCGGACGAGCGTCGCCGACGTGCTGCGGCTGGATTTCGTCCGCACCGCGCGGGCGAAAGGCGTGCCGGGCCACGTCGTCTATGCGCGCCACGTTCTCGCAAACGTGCTGCCGCCGCTCGTGGTGCTCTTCGCGCTTTCACTCCCCGGCTTGCTCGCCGGATCGATCTTCGTCGAGTCCGTGTTCGCGTGGCCCGGATTGGGTCGAGCGACTCTCACCGCGATTCTCGCGCGAGACTATCCGGTGGTCATGGGCGCCACGGTCTTCTACGCCGCGGCGGTCATTCTCGCGAATCTCGCGGCCGAGCTCGCGCTCCCGCTGCTGGATCCGCGTCGGGAATCTGCGTGAGCGCTCGCCGTGAAACGGTCTCCCGGGACAGAACGCTCTCGTCGGCGATGGGGCTGCTGATCGCGCTGGCGCTTGCGTGCATCGTCGTTCCGCTCGTCGCGCGAGGCGACCCGCTCGCGATCGGCGACGTGCTCTCTTTGCGTCTCCTTCCGCCCTTTGCCCGGGATGCAGAAGGCCATCTGCATCTCCTCGGCACGGACAGATTCGGGCGGGATCTGTTCGTACGGATGATGCTCGCGGGCCGGGTGTCACTCGCGGTCGGTGTCACGGGATCGGTGATCGCGGCCACGCTGGGCACTTGGGCGGGCGCGGTGGCGGCGTGGCGCGGCGGATGGGTGGATCGGCTGCTGATGGCGCTGGCCGATGCCCTGCTCTCGGTTCCCAGACTCGTGCTGCTGCTCGTGTGCGCCGCGCTGTGGCAGCCCGGCCTCGCAACCGTCGTCGTCGTGCTCGTGGCAACAGGGTGGATGGGAGTCGCGCGCATGATCCGCGCGGAGATCCTCGGCGTGAGTTCTCAGCCGTACGTTCACGCCGCCACGGCACTCGGCGTACGGCCGTGGCGCGTGCTGTGGCGACACGCGCTTCCAAACGCACTCGGCCCCGCTATTGTGGCGACCACGCTCGGCGTCGGCAACGCCATTCTATTGGAAAGCGGCCTGTCGTTCCTTGGCCTTGGGATTCAGCCGCCGCGACCGAGTTGGGGCAACATGATCGCCGGCGGACGCGATCTCATCGTGACGGCTCCCTGGGTCGCGATCGCGCCGGGCATCGCGCTGATCCTCACGGTGCTGGCCGCAACGTTGATCGGGGACTCCCTGCGCGACCGCCTCGCGGGCGAGCGTGGTGCGCTGAAGAGAGACATCGCCGAGCGAGTCTAGAAGAGTTTTCTCCGGAGTTGAACTACTCAACACGGACTACACGGAGCACACGAACAACCGTGTTGGGTAGTTCACCGGTCTCGTGGCAGACTCAACGCACAAGGATCGTGACGACGCCGCGGGGCGGAGCGAGAAACGGAATCGTGTCGTTCTTCGCGGCGAGCGGCGTGAGTATGGTCTCGTCGAGCCTGGCCATGTGCGCCTCGCGCACTTCGCGGCCGAGTCGCCAGGATCCCGCCGATTCTTTCTCGAGCAGGTTGACGCAACGCAGCACGAGCCATTCGCCGCTCTCGCTCTCCTTTGCCGACGAGAAGGACAATCCGATGCCCTCGAGCGCGACGCCATGCACTGGCGGGTGAACCTGCAGCGCGGATCGCAGCGTATCGCCCGTCAGTGGAAACAGCACGTCATCCGACGCGCGCTCGATTTCGTCGATGACGGCCTCGGTGCGCGGTCCATGGAGCATGACCGCGAGCTCCGCCTCGAAAGGGCCGAGGCATTGCGCTTCGGGTGTCGGCGCGGGCCAGCCTGCATGACCGGGGCGCTCCACGATGTCGCTGCGCGAAAGCTCGCCGATCGAGCGCAGGAGCGTGACCGCGATGGTGTTCGCGTCCGTCTCGTACTCGGTGAGCCCGTCGGAAAAGAGTGTCGCGCCATGCCGGTCGTCGAACAGCGACACGTATCGATGCAATGGCGCTGTTGGAACCGCCTCCTCCATTGCGGAGTCCTCTTCCGACACCTGGATCGGTTTCCGTTCGACGGACCCGAATGCCGCATCCGCGAACGTGCGGCCGCCTTCCACGTCCGTCCGAAAGCGCAGGCGCAGCCGGTGGTCTCGCGCGGAGTTCATTCCGGTGATCTGAATACGGAGCCAGGCGGCACCCGCGTCGAGCACGAACCGCACGCGAGCATCGACGCGGTTGTCGCTGTCGCGGAGGCGCCAGCGCTGTTCAACGCTCGCCCGCAACGGCCCGCGATGGATGAGGCGCGTGTTGAGCAGACGCGGCGCCAGTTTCGCCTCGCGGATCGCCGGCGTGTACAGATCCCCTCTGTCGCGCCGGCTCTCCCACTCGATGAAATCACGAACGACACGGCCGCTTTGCTCCAGCGTGAGAGGATGCTCCTCCGCGAAGCGCAGCGTCACGTGGCCGTTTGTCATCACGCCGTCCTCGACGCTCACGCGCTCGACCCTCCGCGGCGTGCGCGTTCGCGAGGCCTTGAACGGCGCGGCGGCAACGCCGTACGCCGGCACGTCCTCAATCCAGACGGCCGCGTGGAGCCGCGCGACCGCGTCGTTGTCCGGATAGTCGCGCGGCGCTTCGATCCTCTCGTGATCGATGCGCCGGCTGAGCACCTGGACGGGCGCTGCGCCCGCGAGCCTCGGTGTCTTGGGCAACACGCGCTGGGCGATGGAGACGTGAATCGAACGAGGACCGACAGGGACATCCGCGATCTGCGACGTGAGCTCCACGATCGCGACCCCGGAACGCGCGCGCGCCGCGCGATTGCGGACGAGGAGTGCGGGATTCCATGCATCGCGATCGCGACGGGCGGCCTCTCGATCGTGCCCGATCCAGTCGAGCAGGGCGTCCTCACGCAGGCCAGCGGCTTGGGCCGCGACGCTCTCCAGCCGCCCGTCCATCGCGCGCGCGACGTCATCGACGCTGCAACCGCACAAGGTATCGTGCGGTTGGCACAAGAGCAGCGGACGCCACGCGGCGTTCGTCAGTTGGCGACGCGAGCCGCGACCATAGAACGCCGCGAGCGCGCTCCACGGTTCCACGTCGCGAAGCAGCTCTCGCTCGCGCCGGACGTACCGTCGCTTTTGCGGCGTGCGGCTCGCGAGTGTGCCCTGCAACGTCCACGTGTACCCGTACGAATCGCGTAACTCACCGCGGACTTCGCGCACGCGACGACTGGTGGCGCGCTTCTCGATCTCGCCCGCGAATTCCCGGAGCGAGCTTGCGCGCGTCTGGTCCGGCTTCGCGACCGCGCCGAGCGCGCGAATGGCGTCGGCGAGTCGCGTTTGCCGCGCGTGATGATCCGCTCCGTTCAAGAGCAGCGCCGCGTCGAGCGACGACCTTGGCGCCAACTGCGCGCGCATCTCGGTCCAGCGCACGCGGGCGGCGTCTTCCTCGGGTGGGAGATTGGCGCCCAGCTCATACCCGGCGCGCGTCAGGTGGTAGACGAGGACGCGGTCGCCGCTCGGCGCGACCCACCAGAACGCGTCGTCCTCCGGCACGCGCGCACCGCCGAATCCCCGCCACAGGACGACGACCGAATGCCCGAAGCCGCGAGCCAGCTCGGGGAGCGCCGCCGGATGACCGAATGAGTCGGGACAATAGAGCACCGGCGGAGGGTCCGCGCGCAGTCCGCGGAGCGTGCGTCGGCCGGCCAGCAGATTGCGGACGAGCGCCTCGCCGCCCGGTATGAGCTCGTCCGGGAGGACGAACCACGGTCCCGCTTCCAGCTTGCCATCGCGCAGAGCCGACGAAAGCTCGGAGGCCCGATCGGGGCGGACGTCGAGGTAATCCTCGAGCACGATCGTCTGCCCATCGAGGAGAAAGCTCGAGCCGTCAGCCGGGGGATCATCCAACAGCTCGTCGATCAACGCGACGAGTCGCTGCCGAAAGCGTTCGGCGGGATGATACCACTCGCGATCCCAATGAGTGTGGGAGACTACGTGGACACTGAGCATTATTGCGGTTGAATGCGGAACGCAAATGAACGCAGAAACACGCAGATGAACGCAGAGAGCGCGAGGGAAACTGACGAGGCAGGGCTGCCAGCGACAGACATAAAACATTCACAGCTAAGACAGTCTGCGTAATCTGCGCTTATCTGCGCTTATCTGCGTTTATCCGCGTCTAATAAAAAAAGGCCGCGAGCTTTCGCCCGCGGCCCTCAGTCTCGACCGGCTACACGACCGGGCGACGACCTGTAATCAGACGATACAGAATCACGATCACCGCGATGACCAACAGCAGGTGGATAAGCCCGCCGGCGACGTGGAACACGCCGAACCCGAGCAACCAGAGGATGACCAGAACGACGACGATGGTCCAGAGCATGTCAGGCACTCCGAGAAGTGATGGTTGGCGCGCCGGCGCGATCGCGCTCGGAACCGCCCGGCGTCTGCAATTGACGACTCAGGTATACGCGCGTGGCTCGTATGTCGTGTCCGACGTCGATCATGAGAATCGCGAGATCTCCGACGCCCCAGAGTGCGCCAGCCAGTACGATGAGGCGGCTGGCTTCGCCCAGCAGGGTCGGGATGGACGCGCTTCCCTGTGTCGTGATGCCGGTGACGATTTCCGCCACGAGCAACAGCAGCAGAATGATCGCGATCAGCCGAAACAGCTTGGAGAGATACCGCAGCCCGACGTACGGCTCGAGATCGGTCTGCCGAACGCCGGGAATCTCGGGCGTCTCGTCCTCGCGATCCCGCTCTCCCTTCGTTCGAACGTCACCGACGAGGTCGGTTGTCCGCCTTTGGTCTGCCATTATCCCCCTCCAGATCCGGTCCAACGCGCGCGATAGCCGCGCGAGTCGATGTGAATGAAAGGTCCGTGCCCGCAGCATGCGATGTACACGCCTGCCCCCCCGATCAGCTCGGGATGCTCTCGCTCCACGCGATCTACGCTCTCTTCAATGACTTTGGCGTCGCGGATGTCCACGCGACCGTCATGGTTGAGGTCGTCCATCACACCGTTGTGGTCGTTGTCGATGTAGATGTCCGCCGCGTCTCCATACATGTGTCGGCTGAGTCCGGCACGGCCGCCCGTGTTGCCCCCTCCAACGTTGTACTGCGGCGTGCGGAAGCCGCTCATGACCACGACACCTTCTGTGTTGATGCCGCGCCCGGCCAAATCCTCCAGCACCAGCTCGAGCTTGTCGACATTGCGCATCTGCAGCACGAGATACTTGGGCCACACGCCTTGCTGGTCGTGCGTCAGGAAGTCCTTGAGACGAAAGTGCTCCGAGACGCGAGTGTCCTGGTTCTCCGGCGTGACCTCGATGAATCCCTCGGGATTGGCATAGCGGTCCGGCGGCGCCTTGCCCGGCCCGCGCGCGCCGCGCTCCGACGGCCAGTTCCCAATGTAGTACAGACCGACGCGGCCATTCTTCTTCGCGCCGAACGGCAGCAGCGTAATGAGATCGAAATCCGTCAGCGACTTGAGCGCCTCGTCGACTTTTCCGGGAAGCACGGTT
The DNA here is from genome assembly GCA_036560265.1 of Gemmatimonadaceae bacterium. Classification (GTDB taxonomy): domain Bacteria; phylum Gemmatimonadota; class Gemmatimonadetes; order Gemmatimonadales; family Gemmatimonadaceae; genus DASPMP01. Next base: position 20,170 of record DATBRO010000031.1, read on the forward strand.
TTCGCGCGCAGCTTGCCGCTGGTCCCGCGGGCACTGCTGGCCAGCGCATCGAGCGCGGCGTTGGTGAGGTAGGCGGCCGTGGGCGCCGACGCCGTCGTCAGCGCAGTGGCCACCGTACGCGTCGTCGTCGGCGCGGAGGATTCCCCTTCGGGGCGAACGGCATTCGCGTACCGGATCGACCAGCTCCAACCGATCGCGAAGAGCGCGAGCACAGCGATACCGGCGACGTTGAGCATGCGCTCGCCGCGCGCCGTCAGACCAACTCGATGCGAATGCACTGGAACGCGCGTCGTTGACCCGCGCAGGCCCTCTGGGTTGTTTCCTGCGTTCCTCGGTTCCGACATCGCTCACTCACGCATGGATCAGCTACTCGAGTTCTTTCACAAGCTGCGAGACGTCAAGGCCCTGGTCGCGTGGAGCGGATACGTCGGCCTCACCGCCATCATCTTCGCCGAAACCGGGCTGCTTCTCGGCTTCTTCCTGCCCGGAGATTCACTGCTCGTCACCGCGGGGCTGCTCTCGTCCCAGCCGCGATTCGGGCTCAACGTGTATCTCCTCGGCGTGCTGCTCACAGCGGCATCGATTCTCGGCAACGCAGTCGGATACTTCATCGGCCGCGCGAGCGGCCCCCGTCTGTTTCGTCGCGAAGAATCGCTGCTGTTCAAGCCCCGGTACCTCCGACAGGCGCACGAGTTTTATGAACGACACGGCGGCAAGACCATCATCCTTGCGCGATTCATGCCGATCGTCCGCACTTTCGTGCCTGTCGTGGCGGGCGCGGCCGGCATGAGCAACAAGCGTTACACAGTCTACAACGTCGTCGGCGGCGTGCTGTGGATCTGGAGCATGCTGTTCACCGGCTATTTTCTGGGTCGTTACATTCCCGGCATCGACCGCCACATCGAGACAGTGATCATCGTGGTGATCGTGCTCTCGCTGTTGCCTGGCGTGTTCGGTTGGCTCCGGTCGCGGAAATCCGCGGCGGTCACCGACGCAGGCGTCTCGAACCCCTGACGCGATTGGAGGCGGAAAAGACCATGCCACACACACTGCCACCGCTACCCTATCCCACGAACGCGCTCGAGCCGCACATCGACGCGCGCACGATGGAGATTCATCACGACAAGCATCACGGGACGTACGTCACGAATCTCAACGGGGCATTGGAGAAAGCGCCTGAGTTTCAGGACAAACCGCTCGAGCAGTTGCTCGCGGGGCTCAGCAAGATCCCGGAAGCGGTGCGCACGACCGTGCGTAACAACGGCGGTGGACACTGGAATCATTCGCTCTTTTGGGAGCTGATGGGTCCAAAGGCCGGCGGCGCTCCGAGCGGAAAGCTCGGCGACGCAATCAAATCATCGTTCGGCGACTTCGAGAAGTTCAAGGAGCAGTTCGCCGCCGCGGGTGTCGGGCGATTCGGCTCGGGGTGGGCATGGCTGCTGAACGACAGCGGAAAGCTCTCGATTACAAGCACCCCAAATCAGGACAATCCGTTGATGGACGGGAAACCGGCAAAGTCCATCTTGCTCGGACTCGACGTCTGGGAGCACGCCTATTACCTGCTCTACCAGAACCGACGCGCCGACTACATCAAGGCATGGTGGAACGTCGTGAACTGGAGCGCCGTCGCGAAGCGGTTTGGTTAGAGCAACTACGCTTCCGTCAGGGCGAGATGGATCGCCTATTTAGGGAACGACAGGTTGTTTCGGCTCCAATCGCAGCACCCACAACCCTGAGTTGAAATCATTCACGTACGCGAGCGCGTCTTTCGGATTCACGACGACGCCCCATGTCATTGCCGCGTTCGGCACCTTGCCACGGGGATCCGCGGGCATGAATTCACCGAGCAGGCGTCCCTGCGCGTAGAGATCGCCGCGCAACTCGCCGGAAATGTCGAAGGCCTTGAAGCCCGCGTTGTATGCGCCCATGTAGAGCGTGTCACCGAGCACCCACACGTTGTGCACGCCGCCGAACTCCGGCTCGTACCACGCGACCGAGTGCGGCTTCTCGATGTCTGAGACGTCGATGACCTGGAGCCGTCCATGCGCGCGCGAGGGCGCGCCCGAGAACAACTTCTGCGCGGCATCGTTGCCGAAGACCTCATCCGCGATGAAGACGTAGTCCTTGTGACGCCACGCGGTGTGCGTGCCGCGAATGAAGCCGGGACCTCCCTCGAGCGCGACGCGACGGTAGAGCGAATCGAGGTCGTACTTGAATTGCGAGACGAGCACGGGCTTCTCCGGGGTTCCGCCTTTGATCCCGTTGCCGACGTCGAGAATGATCAAGCCGTCGTTCCACCACGACGCGTACACCAGACCGTTCTGCACGTCGATGTCGTGCAGCGTCACGCCGGCTGGCGCCTGCCTCGGTTTCCACTGCGACGCCTCCTTCGGATGCGCGGGATCGTTGATGTCGATGATGTGCAGCGCGCCCGTCCCGTCGTTGGTGAGATAAATGTGCGTGCCGTACTTCGCCTGCTTGTGAATGAACGCGGAATGAACGCCCGACGTGACGCCGGCAGTGAACTCCGACAACGCCTTGGGGTGCAGCGGGTCGCGGGTGTCCGCGATGACGATCCCGTTCTTCCGGTCGGCGGCCCCCTCGCGCGTAATGACCATGTAGTCGCCGTCCGGGGTCGTCATCATGTCGTTGATGACGCGAGCGTTGACCACGATGGAATCGACGATGGTCGGGCTCGCGGGATTCGAGATGTCGATGGCGTACACGCGGTCGCCGCCGAGGTGTGTCCCGAGATACGCCACTCGACCATTCGGGTGAATCCAGACTTCGGACGTGGCGAAGTTCGTGCGCAGCAATTGCCCCACGAGCTTCACCGGGCGTTGCACATCGCGCGCGGCAAGATTTACGGTCGCATCAGCGCTTCTCGTCCCGAAGCTCGCCGTCACTTGAAACGGGCCGGCACGATTGCCGACGAACGCGCCACCCGCGTCGATCAGGCCGTCGCCCGAGATGAGCCATGTCGGCATCAGACCGGTGATCTCGCGCCCCGTCCGGTTCTTCACGATCGCGCGGAATCGAATCACGTCGCCGGTGCGCGCGGTCGTCGCTCCGGGCTCAACGGTGATTGAACCGACGTTCGCGGACACGACCTCGATCGGGATCGATTGTGTCGCGCTGCCCGCCTTCGCGCCAATCGTCGCTCGACCGGGACGCACGGCGGTGACGATGCCAGCTCCACTGACCTGGGCGACGCTCGGCGCCGACGTGGTCCACGCCATCCGGTCGTCGCGACGCTCACCGCCCGCCGAATACGAAGTGCCGGTGAGCTGGAGACGCTGGCCCGCGAGGAGTTTCGCCGAGCCGGGCATGACGGAAACGCGAGCCGCGGGACCGGGCACGATCCGGACGTCGAGCCGCTGGATGACCGGTGGGCCGCCGGGCACTATCGCCCGCGCCGAGACAGGAATCGTTCCGACCGCGCCTCCGGTCACCAGTCCGCTCGTGTCCACGTGGGCCTCGAACATTCCGCCGGCGGGAACGAACACAATGTGCACGCCCGGAATCACTTGTCCCTGAGCGTCGAGAGCCTGCGCACGCAATCGGATGGTGTCGCCTGCCACGATGGTGGGATTCGTGGGCGTGACGATGACGCGGGCGACGGGCCGGCCAGGGCCCTGCTGTTGTTGCAACAACGCAAAAAGCGCGAGAACGGTCGTGTGCATCCCTCAACTCCGGCAAAGGGTCCGAAGAGTGAACCTCCGAGAATTCGGAGTTGCTGTCAATCGCTCCCGCGACTGGTTCCGGCCACGAGATCGTCGATGCCACCGTCGCCGGGACGGTCGCGAGTTTCCTGCTTTTGGCGCGCGAGTCGACGAGAGAGGCGCGCGAGGGTCGGCGGGGTTATGAACGTCGTCGCCAGCACCATGAGCATGAGCGCACCGTATTCCCCGGCGCTAATGGCTCCCGCGACCAATCCCATTCTGGCGAAGATGAGGCCCACTTCTCCGCGCGGGATCATCGCGACGCCGACCAGCAGTTTGTGTCCGCGGAACCACCAGGGCGCATAGCCGGCCACGAGCTTCCCGGCGATGCCGCATACGATGAGCGCGGCGCCGACGCCGAGGGACCGCGGATCGGCGAGGGCGCGCAGGTCGACCGCGGCGCCCACGCTTGCGAAGAAGATCGGGACGAAAAAGTGTCCAATGGTCGTCGTCGCGCGCTCGATCTGCTCGCGTTGGGGAAGACGAAAGAGTACCAGGCCGGCGGCGAACGCGCCGACGATCATTGCGGAGCCGGAGAGCTCCGCGAGCCAGGCGAGCAGGAAGGCGAACGCGAGGCCAAAGAGGCCGAGCGCGCCCGCCGCGCGAATGCGCTCCACGACACGGAACACGGGTGCGGCGACGACGCGTCCGACGAGGACCGCCGCGGCGACGAACCCGATGGCGACGCCGGCGATTCGGGCGACGGACATGGCGGTCAGTGTGCTGCCCGCGACGAGCGACGCGACCACCGCCAGGATGATCAGGCCGATGATGTCGTCGATCACGGCGGCGCCGAGTACGACGCGTCCCTCCTTCGTATCGAGCCAACCGACGTCCGAGAGAACGCGGGCCGAGATTCCGACGGACGTCGCGCACAACGCGGCCGCGCACACGAGCGCCGGGATCTGCGCCAAACCCAGCGCTGTCGCCGCCAGGTAACCGAGACCGAATGGAAGAACGACGCCGGCGACCGCCACCGTCGTGGCTTCGCTGCCCACGCGAACGAGCGATGCCAGCTCGGTCTGGAGTCCGATCTCGAACAACAGCACGATGACGCCGATTTCCGCCATCGTCGCGATGATGGGTTGCGCGGGATCCACGAGCCCGAGCACCGATCCGCCGAGGAGCACGCCGGCGATCAGCTCACCGAGCACGGAGGGCTGGTTGAGGCGTTGCGCGATCTCGCCCAGCAGCTTGGTGCCGACGAAGATGGCGACGAGCGCCAGGAGCACCGGCCCGACGGTATGCCCGCCGACATCAGGCGCGGCTGCGGCGAGCAGCGCGCGCAGGTCGCTCACTGCGCGGCCTCGCCCTCGAGGTAGGTATATCCCTCCAACCCGGCCACGTAGTCCGCGATGAAGGTGTTCGCTTCCTGCCTGGAGAGATGCTTTGCGTTCCCCACCTTGCGCCGGAACGTCTGCAAAAGATCGGACGCGCGGAACTGCACGTAGTTGAGTACCTCGGTCACCGTGTCGCCGTGCACGAGATCGGTCACCGTATGGCTGCCGTTCGGCGTCAGCCGGATGTGCACCGCGTTCGTGTCCCCGAAGAGATTGTGGAGGTCGCCGAGAATCTCCTGGTACGCGCCGGTGAGAAACACGCCGAGCATGTACGCCTCACCCTCTCGGGGCTCGTGTACCTCGACGCTGGGGCTGCCATTCTTCTCGCCGACGAAACGGTCGATCTTGCCGTCCGAATCGCAGGTCACGTCCTGGATCGTCGCGCGCTTGGTCGGTTGCTCGTCCAGGCGGTGAATCGGCATGATCGGAAAGAGCTGGTCGATGGCCCAGCTGTCGGGCAGCGACTGAAAGACGGAGAAGTTGCAGAAGTAGCGATCGACGAGCGCGGCATCGAGGTCCTTGAGAATGTCGTCGAAATCGCCGCGGTGCCGCTCGACGTGCCGCGCGATCACGTTCAACGTCGCGAAGTAAATGCGCTCAGCGATCGCGCGTCCGCGCAACGAGAGCACGCCGGTGTTGAACAGCTCGTGCGCGCGCTCCTTGTCGAACGTCAGGTCGTGATAAATCTCGCGGATGCGCCGGCGCGAGACGTTTTTACGCTGCGCGTCCTTGTGGTCGGCCACCATCTCGTGCAGCAGCGTGTGGTCGTCCTCCGTGAGCGGAGGCAGCTCGCGCACCTCGTGCGATTCGACGTCGATGACTTTCAGGAGCAGCAGCGCGTGGTGCGCCGTGAGAGCGCGTCCCGATTCGCTGATGAGATGCGGCATCGGCAGCTCGTGTTCCTTGCACGCCTCAGCGAGCGTATACACGACGTCGTTGGCGTATTCCTGGAGGGAATAGTTGACGCTCGAATCCGATTCGGAGTTCGTCCCATCGTAGTCGACGCCGAGGCCGCCGCCGACGTCGAGGTGCGTGACGTCGAGCCCCATCTGGCGCAGCTCGACGTAGAATCGCGTGATCTCCTGGAGCCCGTTCTTGATGAAGCGGATGTCGGTGATCTGCGAACCGAGATGGAAGTGGATCAGCTTGATCCAATCGAGCTTGTCCGCCGCGCGCAGCTTGTCGATCGCGGTCATCAAGTCGGCGGAATTCAGGCCGAACTTGGACTTCTCTCCCCCGCTTTCCTTCCACCGTCCGAACCCGCGCGACGCGAGCTTGATGCGCACGCCGGCCGTCGGGGTGACGTCGAGCTCCTGGGCGACCTGGAGCAACACGTCGATCTCACTGAGCTGCTCGATGACGACGAACACCTGGTGGCCGAGCTTCTGGCCCATCAGGGCGAGTCGCATGAACTCTTCGTCTTTGTAGCCGTTGCAGATGATCAGGTGATTCGTGTGCTCGGCCAGGCCGAGGACGGCTTGGAGCTCGGGTTTGCTGCCGCACTCGAGGCCGACGCCGTGCTTCGAGCCGAATTCGACGATTTCCTCGACGACGTGACGCTGCTGATTGACCTTGATCGGATAGACCGTGGTATAGCCGCCGTGATAGCCGAATTCCTCGCGCGCATTCATGAACCGCAGCGTCAACGCATCGAGACGCGAACGCAGGATATCCGAGAAGCGGAGGAGTACCGGAAGCTGAACGCCCTGCTCCTCGAGATCGTTCGCCAGCTCAAACAGGTCCAACTCCCGATCAGGATGCTCGGCGTCGGGACGGACCACGACATGACCGCGTGCATTGACGTCGAAGAATCCCGCGCCCCACCCGTCGACGTTGTACAGCGTCTTAGCCGAATCGACGGTCCAGTCAGGAGGAGCTTCGGCAGGAACGGGTTCGGTGTGCGTGGCCATGGACAGAAATTAACTTCCCACTCCTCACTTATGGGTAAAGCAACTGCACCCTCCATCCATCCCCCTCGCGGACGAACAGCTGCCGCTCGTGCAGACGATCGGGCCGGCCGCGCCAAAACTCGATCGAGCTCGGCTCCAAGCGGAACCCTGACCAGTGCGGGGGCCGTGGAACATCCTTGCCTTCGAACGTCCGCTCGAACTCCGCCACGCGAGCGTCGAGATCCGCGGCGCGCTCCATGGGACGACTCTGCCGTGACGCCCATGCGCCGATCTGGCTCCCGCGCGCGCGCGTCGCAAAATATGCGTCAGCCTCGACGTCGCCGACCGGCGTCACGCGACCTTCGATTCTCACCTGCCGGTCCAGCGGCGCCCAGTGAAAGTTCATCGCGGCGCGGCGATTGGCCGCGAGCTCGCGTCCCTTGCGGCTCTCGAGGTTCGTGTAAAAGACAAAGCCGCGCTTGTCGACGTCCTTCAAGAGCACAATGCGAACGGACGGCTGCCCGTTTTCCGCGGTCGTTGCCAGCGCGAAGGCCGTCGGCTCGGGCACCTGCTCGCGTGGCAGTGCCTGGGCTTCAGCAAACCACTGCTGAAACAGCACGATCGGATCGTGAAGCGGTTGGACTTTCGTCAAAGGCGATTCCCGGCAGCGGCTGCCGCTCTGTTCTCGGCGGCGCTTCGCGCCGGTATCTTAGTGTCCAATGCTTCTCGAACGCTACTACGACGATACGCTCGCGCAGGCGAGTTATCTCATCGCGTGTGAAAAGACGGGCGACGCGATCGTCATCGACCCGAATCGAGACGTCCAGACGTATGTCCGCGCCGCGGCCGCGCATCGGTTGCGCATCCGGTACGTCGCGGAGACGCACATCCACGCGGATTTCCTCTCCGGCAGTCGAGAGCTCGCGCGAGCGATGGGCGCGAAGCTGCTGCTCTCGGATCACGGCGGCGACGATTGGTCGTACGCCTACAGCGCGTTCGACGGCGCACAGCTCGTGCGCGACGGCGAGACGATCACCGTCGGAAAGATTCGGCTCGACGTGCTCCACACTCCCGGACACACGCCCGAGCACATCTGCTTCCTCGTCACCGACGCCGCGGTCGGCGACCGGCCGATGGGAATGGTCAGCGGCGACTTTCTGTTCGTGGGGGACGTCGGGCGCCCGGACTTGCTCGAGCGCGCGGCCAACGTCGCCGGCTCGATGGAGCGCGCGGCACGCGAGCTGTATGCGTCGCTGAAACGACTCACCAGGTTTCCGGACTACCTCCAGGTCTGGCCGGGCCACGGCGCGGGATCCGCGTGCGGAAAAGCGCTCGGCGCCGTGCCGCAGACGACGCTGGGCTACGAGCGCCTCTACAATCCGGCGCTCCAGTTCACGACCGAGGAGGACTTCACCCGGTGGGTCCTCACGGATCAGCCGGAGCCGCCGCGCTACTTCGCGGAGATGAAGCGACTCAATCGCGACGGTCCACCGCCGGCGCCCGACATCGCGATGAGCCGGTCGGACGCCAAGGCGATCGGGGACGCCATCGCCAAGGGTGCCTGGGTGGTTGACGTCCGCGGCTCGAGAGACTTCGCGCGCGAGCACGTTCCGGGCACGATCAACATTCCGGCGTCCAAGAGTCTCGTCACCTACGCCGGAACGGTGCTCAGCTACGACCGTCCCATCGTGATCATAGCGAAGACGCAAGACCAGGCGGTTGGAGTATCACAACAGTTACGACTGATCGGTCTCGATCAGGTCACCCACTTCGCGACGCTCGAGGTCTTCCAGCAACTCAAGAGCGAAGGGCGTCCCATGCAATCCGTGCCACTGATCGAGCCGCGCGCGCTGGCGGACAAGCTCGACGCCAACGGCACGCGCGTGATCGACGTGCGAAGCCGTTCCGAGTGGAATCACGGTCATCTGGCGCAAGCCACGCACATCTACCTCGGCGACGTCGAGTCCAAGGCCGCGAGCATGCAGCGCGACGAGTCAATCGTCGTACACTGCCAGTCGGGGACTCGCTCGTCCATCGCCGCGAGCTTGCTCATGGCGCGCGGATTCACCAACGTCGCGAACCTCGCCGGCGGATTCGACGCATGGCGCAAGGCGGGTCTTCCCACGGAGAGACACTCGTGATCACTCGCATCGTTTCCGTTGCCATCTGCGCGGCGTCCATACTGTCGGCGCAAAACGCACCGGCGGGTGCGAGCGCACAAGTGACGCTCTTGCTGCCGGCGCGCGTCTTCGACGGTACGAACGCGCAGCTCCACGACGGCTGGGCCGTGCTCGTCCGAGGCAATCGCATCGAGGCCGCCGGTCCGGCGGCGTCGATCAGCGCGCCCGCGGGCGCGACGACGATCCGTCTCACCGGCCTCACGCTGTTACCCGGGCTGATCGAGGCGCACTCGCATCTCCTGCTGCATCCGTATAACGAAGCGCCGTGGGACGACCAGGTGTTGCGTGAGCCCGAAGCGCTCCGCGTCGCGCGAGCGGTCAACCATGCGCGCGCTACACTGCTCGCCGGCTTCACGACGGTTCGCGACCTCGGCACCGAAGGCGCCGGGTACTCGGACGTGGGATTGAAGCGTGCGATCGACCAGGGAATCATTCCCGGTCCGCGGATGGTGGTCGTGACGCGCGCGATTGTCGCCAGAGGGACCTACGCTCCGGCGGGCTTCGACCCCCGCTGGGACATTCCGCAGGGCGCCGAGGAAGCCGACGGCATCGAGTCGATCACGCGCATCGTGCGCGATCAGATCCGGCGCGGCGCGGATTGGATCAAGGTGTACGCCGACTATCGCTGGGGCCCCAACGGCGAACCACGTCCGACGTTCAGCGAGGACGAGCTGCGCGCGATGGTCGAGACCGCGGGCAGCGGCGGCCACCCGGTCGTCGCCCACGCGACGACGCCCGAGGGAATGCGGCGCGCCGTTTTAGCTGGTGTGGAGACGATCGAACACGGAGATAACGGAACGCCGGAAGTGTTTCGTCTCATGAAGGAAAAGGGCGTCTGCTTCGTCCCGACCGTGGCGGCGGGGGATGCGGTGTTGAGTTATCGCGGCTACAAGCGCGGCACGCAGCCGGAACCCGAATCGATTCGGCGAAAGCGCGCGAGTCTCAGGGCCGCGCTCGACGCGGGCGTTACCATTTGCAACGGCAGCGACGTTGGCGTCTTCACACATGGCGACAACGCGCGCGAGTTGGAGCTCCTCGTCGATTACGGCATGACGCCGCTCCAAGCGCTCGTCGCTGCGACGTCCAACGACGCACGCATGCTACATTGGCAGGACCGCCTTGGTCAGGTGAAAGCCGGTTTGCTCGCGGATCTTATCGCGGTCGACGGCGATCCGACCAGCGACATCAGCGCTATTCGGCGGGTGCGGTTCGTGATGAAGGACGGAGTTGTATTCGTCGCGCCAACCAGTACGCCGCTACGCCCATAGCGGAGGCGGCGACTGAGCCGAGCACCGCGGGGAGTCCGTACTCGCCGTCGAGAATCGAAACGCCGATCACGAAGAACAGCACGAGCAGCGGCAACGCCGCGAGCACGATCACGCCGCCTCGTCCCGTGGCGATGCGAAACGCGCCGCGCAAATCCGGCTCGCGTTTGCGCAGCACGATGAGGGCGCCAAACTCCATCATCAGCGCGAACGAATACAGGAGCACGTCGGCGATGAGCAGCTGCCCGAACGGCAGCAGCACGAACACCGAGTAGACGAAGGCGGCCGCGAGCACCGCGTTCCGCGGAGTTCCGCGTTTGTCCGTTTGCGCCAGCGCCCGCGGCAGCAACCCATCTGACGCCAGCACGAACGGAATCCGCGAGTAGGTGAGCAGCAGCGCGTTGAACAGCGAGAGCTGGCTCACCATGCCGGCGATCGCGATCAGGACGGCGAGCGCCGGTCCGGCGGCACCCGCGGCGGCGATCGCGATGTGCGGCCATCCGCCCTCGGTCCAGGTGCGCCAGTCAGTCGCCGCCAACGTGGCGAGCAACGGCACGATGTACCCGAGCGTCACCAGCGGGAGCGCGAAGGCGAGCGCACGTGGGTACGTGCGTGAGGCGTCCTTCACTTCTCCCTGCACCGTCGACGCATTGTCCCAACCGATGTAATTCCACAGCGCGATCGAGAGGCCCACGGCCAGGCCGCTGATCGGTCGTTCACCAGGCGCTGCAAAAGGTGTCCACGGCGTGTGCGACCAGTGCGGCAGACTCGCCAGCGCCAGCACGAAAAACGTTCCCACGACGAACGTGCCCGCGGCGATCGACGCCCAGCCGACGCGCACGACGCCGCGCAAGTTGATCGCCGTCGCTCCCCAGATCACCGCGAGCGCCACGAACCACTTTGTCGTTCCGCCTAGTGCGGGAAAGAAAAACCGCAGGTACTGATTGAACACGATCGGGTACAGCGCCATGTCGACCAGCGAATACATCCAGGTGATCCAGCCGTTCTGAAACGCCCAGAAGTTCCCGAACGCGCGCTGAACCCAGCGATAGTAGCCGCCTTCCTCGGGCATCATGCTCGCGAGCTCGGCGACGATCAGCGCTTCGGGCAGCGACCATACGAGCGGGATCGCGACCAGCAACAGCAGCGCCAGACCGGGACCCACTTCGCTCACGAGCGTTTCGATCGTGAACGGTCCGCCCGACGTCGTGAAGTACATGATGAAGACCAGTCCAACGACGCCGAGCGTGCGCTGGATCTTCATCGCGCGAGATACGAGTCGAGGAGAGGTTGATGGATCGCCGCCTCGCGCTCGCCCATCGCCACCGTTTCGTCGAGGAGATGCGGCTGCGTGTAGTCCCAGCGGTTGATCGGCGTCGGGTGCGTCGGCGCCAGATACAGCCGGTGCTTCTGAATCCCGAGCACCGACGGATGGTATGGCCGCGAGAGGAACACGATGCTGCGCCGCGCCTCGGCGTGCCGTTCCGCGAGAAACGCCGGCGCGTTGTCGATCATGCCACCGTCCAGTAGGCGCAGCCCCCGAAAGTTGCCGATCGGAGTGAACGGTGGCGTCGCCGACGACGCGAGAATCAGATTCGCCAGCTCCTCGACCGAGTCACACGCGCGGGCGTCGACCGCGACCGGCGTGAAGCCGATCAATTGCGGCGAGCGCGGATGCGGCGCCTTGCGGACCGTCCGCTCGGCGGAATACAGGCCGATACCGAGCGCGATCGAGACCGTGCGCGGCAACAGCCAGGGAAACGCCGCGGCGAGGATGTAGATCGGGAACGGCTGCCGGCGGATGCGCTCGAGCCCACCGTCGGCGAACGTGACGAGCAGCGTGTCGCGGTAGATCTCGCCCTGCGGCGCGGGTCGCTGGCCGCGCAGCAACTTGCGCCAATCGAAGTTGCGCGTGATGCCGCTCGCGCGATTCAGCCAGTAGCGGCGCGCCTCTTCGCGACGGCCCGAGAGGAACGTGGCGATCACGCAGGCGCCCGCGCTGCACGACGCGATGGCCGCGACCCGTGGTATGAGCGTTTGCTCCCAGCGATTGAGCAGGCCGAGCTGGTAGAAGGATCGGTTTCCGCCGCCGGCGAATGTCAGTGCGAGATCGCGCTCGATTGTCGTCACGATGATTTAAGTCTATCATCCGAACCTGCGGTGGGCCTCCAACCTCACTCCTCTTTCCATGCGACTCTCACTCAGACACACCGTTGCCATTCTCAGCGTCGCTCCGGCGCTGACGTTCGCTCAGGGGCGCGGCGGCGCCGACACGCTTCAGCGCCGTCCCGACTTTGCGTTCAAGGTCGACCTCCCCGCCGACGACTCGCGACTGTCGGCGCTCAAGACACAGGCCGCGCGCATGGTGGACAGCATGAGCACGTTCACCCAGCAGATGGTCGATCAGATTTTCAGTTTCGCCGAGCTGGGATTCCAGGAGGAAGAAACGTCGAAGTATCTCACCGGCATTCTCGAGAAAAACGGATTCACGGTCACGCGCGGCACCGCGGGCATTCCGACCGCATGGGTCGCCGTGTGGCGCTCGCCCGCGGGCGCGAAACCGGTGATCTCGCTCGGCTCTGACATCGACGACATCCCGCAGGCAAGCAACAAGCCCGGGGTCGGCTACAAGGACCCGATGATCATCGGCGCGCCGGGACACGGTGAAGGACACAACTCGGGCCAGCCCGTGAACGTGACCGCCGCACTCGCCGTGAAAAAGATCATGGAGCGCGAGCGCATTCCGGGGACGATCCACATCTGGCCCGGCGTCGCCGAGGAGCAGCTTGGCAGCAAGGCATACTACGTCCGCAGCGGCGTGTTCAAGGACGTCGACATCGTGCTCTTCACGCACGTGGGCAGCGACCTGAACGTGCAGTGGGGCGGCTCGGGCGCTCTCGCGCTCATCAGCGCGTCATTCTCGTTCAAGGGGTCGAGTGCTCACGCGGCGGGCGCGCCCTGGCGCGGACGCAGCGCGCTCGACGCCGTCGAGCTCATGGACGTCGCCTGGAATTTCCGGCGGGAACATCTCCGGACGCAGCAGCGATCACATTACGTCATAACGGATGGCGGCGATCAGCCCAATGCCGTCCCGCCCACCGCAACCGTCTGGTATTACTTCCGCGAAACGACCGACACCGGGGTAAAGGCGCTCTTCGCGCTCGGCGACACGATCGCGCGCGCCGCGGCGCAGATGACGAGCACGCAGCTCGACACCGTCAGGATCCTCGGCAGCGCGTGGGATGGATACTTCAGCAAACCGATCGCGTTTCAGATGTTCGAGAACATCAAGGCCGTTGGCTTGCCGAAGTGGGACGAACGCGATCAAGCGCTGGCTCGCGGCATTCAACGAGAGCTTGGTCAGCGGCAGGTCGGTCTCGATACCGCGCTCTCGCGGGAACCGAATGGCCCGAACCTGAATCCATCCGGAGGCGGCAGCGACGACATTGGCGACATCTCGTGGAACGTACCAACTGTGACCCTCCGGTTTCCATCAAATATTCCTGGTCTTCCTGGCCACAACTGGGCGAACGCGATCAGTATGGCCACCCCCATTGCGCATAAAGGGGCTACTGCTGGAGCGAAGGTGCAAGCGATGACGATGCTCGATCTGTTCACGAAGCCGACGCTCGTCGCGCAGTCGTGGGATTTCTTCCGCTCCGTGCAGACGGCGGATCGCAAGTACGCGCCGCTGATGCGGCCGTCGGACAAGCCGGCGATCTGGCTCAACCGCGACATCATGGCGCGGTACAGGCCCGAGATGCGCAAGTACTACTACGATCCGACCAAGTACAAGACGTACCTCGAGCAGTTGGGGATCACCTATCCGACGGTGAAGCCGACTACGACGGTTCCGTAGGGCCAGCTGCGAGATCTGAGAACTCAGGCCGAACGCCCGGTTTGCGATACCAGTAGGCTATCGCCAGTAGGAAAACAGCCGCTACGAGGTCTGCACCGATGCGGGCAGCGATTGCGTCCAGCTTGCGCGCGCCGTAGAGCGCGGTACCCGCCGCGAGTAGGGCCAGCGCCAATCCAATGTGGCGCAGGATCGGGATGTGGCGCGCTCGTCCGACTCCGACGGCGGCAACGCTCGTCACGGCGTAGTAGCTCACGCGAAATAGCGTCGCCGCGGTGGGATTCAACGCGAACGCGATCTCCTGATGAATCCAAAGGAACGCCCAGCCGACGGAGGCGGATCGGAGGAGCAGTTCCAGCTGTCGCTCGCGCGCGGCGAGACGCCACGCGACGAGAATGCTTACCAGCACGACCGCGGCGACGGCGGAAGGCTGCGTGGCGAAGGGCGGGTAGCCATATGGCTCGCGCTCGATGAGATGGCCGAGTGCCGCCAGCACCGACCACGCAAGCCCCATCGTCCCGAGCGTCGTCCAGGAGACGCTGCGCCATACATGATTGGCCGCGAATGAGACTGCGCTCAGCATCGCGATCGACCCCGTGAGCACGAACGGGCGCCCTTTCGTCAGGAGCAAGTCCGCGACGATTGCGCAGAGCACGGTCGCGAACACCGCAGCATCGCGAAGGCTTCCCTCGGGGAACCGCATGACCGCGATAAGCAGGACCGCCGCCGCGACGGCCATCGCGAGCCCGCTTCCACGCGCGGACGTGTCGAGCATCATCACGCTGGCCGCGACGAACCCCAGCGGGAGAACCCCGCCGTCAAGCCAGTCGCCTTCGTACAACCATCGCCGACTCGACGGTGTCTCGTCGGCCACCGTGTGCGTGCGGTCCACGATCACCAGCCACATGACGCCCGCGCCCGCGATCAACGCGGCGATGGTTCGCTTCTCGAGCGGCAGATTCATCCCCATGGCCGAGCGCACCGCGGCGACGGTCGCGAGCGCGCCGAGCGCGCGCAGCCGTTCCCGACGCGCAGCGCCTCCGATCCACGGGATGACGCCCGTGATCGCGACGACGAGTGGGAACGCCATCGCCAGCAGAGGTCCGAACTCGCGCTCGAAGCCCGTCGCGAGGGCGGCGGTGTACAGAGCGGCCGCGAGCAGAAAGAGACGGCCCGCGATCACCCAGGGTCGCGCCCCCATCGCATAGCCGGACGACGCAAGCACCGCGATGCCGTACGCGGTCAACAGCAGCAGATCGCTCTTGCCGCTCGCCGTCACGAACGGCGCGATCGCGGCGCCACTGAATCCGACGCTCCAGAGCGGCTCATCGGCTTCCGCGTGCGCAAAGATTGCGAGCGCGATCGATGCGACCGCCGCGAGTAGGAACGCGCCCCAATCCGGTACCAGGTGTAGTGACGGGCCCGCGCCCCACGCGCACACGTGCGTGATCGCGAGCGATAGCCCGAGAAGGCTCGCGCCGAACGAGCGCTCGCGCCGACGCAGTCGCAGTCCGCCGACAGCGAGGCCCGCCGCGACGATCAGACCCAGTGCGATGCGCTGCGAAGGTCCGAGCAGCCCATTGGCGATCGCCCAGCCGAGGAATGTCCCGACCGCCGCGAGCGCGCTGACCGTCGCGAGCACGAGTGTTCCATACCTGCCGACCAGCGATTCGAGATCGATCTGTTTGGGGAGCCAGTTCGCGGGCTGCAGCTCGGCCGGCACCGTGAGCGGCGAACGCGGCGCCATCGGATGTGGATGTGGCGGATGTGCCCCAGCGGACTGCCGCGACGCTGGTTCCCCCACCACCACGCGTTCGGCTTCTCGCGCGGCCTTGAGCCGCAGGACCTCGAGGGTCAGCGCCCGAACTTCCGCTTCGAGCGCGACGACCCGTCGCTCGACGGACTCCGGGTTGAGACGATCTCCCCCTCCCCCTCTCCCTCCTCCCTCAGCCACGCCGTCTCACGAGCGTGAGGATCGTGTAGGTGGCCACGATCTCCTCATCCTGATTGGTCACCTCGACGTCCCAGGCGACCACACCCTGTGGAATGCCTGCTCCGGTGCCGGACGTCGGCGTCTCCTTTGCCGTTTTCTGCTTGCACGTGAGCTTTGCCTGAATCGTGTCGCCCGGATAGACGGGCTTCGTGAAGCGCAGGCTTTCGAGTCCGTAGTTGGCGAGCACCGGACCTGGCGCGGGGTCGACGAAGAGTCCCGCCGCGGCGGACAACACGAAATACCCGTGCGCCACTTTCCGCTCGAAGATGGACTGCGCCGCCAGACCGTCCTTGTGCGCGTAGAAATGATCGCCGCTCAGATCCGCGAAGTTCTCGACGTCGGCGTCGGTCACGGTGCGCTTCGACGTGACGAGCGTGTCGCCGATCTCGAGATTGTCGAAGTATTTCCGGAACGGATGCGCGTCCGAGGTCTTCCGTTCCGCACCCGTCATGTACTGGTCGAACACGCGCGACAGTGTGGTGGGCGACCCCTGCACCGCCGTCCGCTGCATGTAGTGCAGCACACCACGAACGCCGCCCATCTCTTCGCCGCCGCCGGCGCGGCCGGGGCCGCCGTGCACGAGGTGCGGCAGCGGAGATCCGTGCCCGGTCGATTCCTTCGCGCTGTGGCGATTGATGAGCATCACGCGACCGTGGAACGCCGCCGTGCCGAGGACGACTTGGCGCGCGGTCTCGTCGTTGGCGGTGAACACGGAGCCGACGAGCGAGCCGCGTCCACGCTTTGCAAGCTCCACCGCGTCCTCGACGGTGCGATACGGCATCACGGTATTCACCGGACCGAACGCCTCGACGTCGTGCGGCGCGGACTTCGCGAACGGCTTGTCGGAGTAGAACAGCAGCGTCGGGAAAAACGCGCCGCGTTTTGCGTCAGCGCCGACGACGTCGATGTGGTCCGGGTTGCCGAACACCAGCTCCGCGTCCGACGCGATCCGATCGACGTTGTGGCGCACTTCCTTGACCTGCGTGCGGCCGGCGAGCGGTCCCATACGGACGCCTTCGACGCCAGGGTCGCCGATCTTGGTGGTCTCGAGCCGTTTCGAGAGCGCCCGCATCACGTCCTCGACCATGTTCTCGGGCACGAAGGTACGACGAATCGCGGTACACTTCTGGCCGGCTTTCGCCGTCATCTCCTTCGTCACTTCCTTCACGAAGAGATCGAATTCGTCCGTGCCGGGCGCTGCGTCGGGCGCCAACATCGAGAAGTTCAGCGAGTCGGCCTCCTGATTGAAGCGGACGCTGTTCTCGATGATCGACTTGCTCGACTTGAGCATCCGGCCGGTGTCCGCGGAACCGGTGAACGCGACGGCGCACTGGCAGTCGAGATGCTCGATGAGATCCCCGGCGCTTCCGCACACCAACTGAATCGCGCCCGGCGGAAAGATTCCCGACTCGATCATCGCACGGAACGCCGCTTCCGTCAGATACGACGTGACCGTCGCCGGCTTCACGATCGCGGGCATGCCGGCGAGCAGCGTCGGCGCGAGTTTCTCGAGCATGCCCCAGACGGGGAAGTTGAAGGCGTTGATGTGCACCGCGACCCCTTCGAGTGGGACGCACAAATGCCGGCCGACGAACGTGCCGACCTTCGAGAGCGATTCCATCGCGCCGTCCACGTAGAACGTCTCATCGGGGAGCTCGCGTCGGCCCTTCGATGCGTAGACGAAAAACGTTCCGATGCCGCCGTCGATGTCGATCCACGAGTCCGTCTTGGTCGCGCCCGTCGCAGCCGAGATGGCGTAGAGCTCTTCCTTGCGACCATTGAGATACGTCGCCATCGCCTTCAGCATGCGCGCGCGCTCGTGGAACGTCATCTTGCGGAGCGCGGGGCCACCAACGGCGCGGGCATGTTCGACCATCGCCGCGAAGTCGAGCCCTTCACTCGACGCCTCGCCGATCTTCTCGCCCGTGACCGCGTGAATGAGATCGACACCCTTGCCGGACCCACGCGCCCACTCGCCCGCGGCAAAACTCTCCAGCCGCGGACGCGCGAGCAGCGACTTCGTCGATCTGTCCGTCAGTGTTGCGCTCATTGACTGCTGACGGTCTTGCGATAATCGAGCGGCGGTTTGACACGATCGAGACGCGACTGATAGACGAAGTTCGGACCACGCTTCCGATCGAACTCCTCGCGCGCCTTCTTGATGTGCGTCGGGTCGCTGAACAGATCGATCGTGGTGAGCGTCATCGTCTTCGCAGCTACCATCATTCCTTTGGCACCGATGCTCGTTCCGCCAGCGGCGACGGCCTGCCAACTGTGCGCCGGCGTACCTGGCACCCATGTCGCGGCCGAGAGCTGTACCGTCGGCACGCGCCAGCTCACGTCGCCCATGTCCGTCGAAGCGTACGTGAGCTCGTTTCGCGGCGGCTGGATTTCCGATTCGGATCCCAACGGGAGCATCGGCTCCGACAATGTCTTGCGAATTGACTCCGCGAACGCGCGCTCCTCCGCCGTGTACGTCACGCCACCCACCTTCAGCAAGTTCTTCCGCTGAATCGACGCGAGATACTCGTTCGGAAGGACGTTGTACGTAGCGCCGATGATCTCCATCTCCATCGTCGTGCCCGTACCGAGTGCCGCACCCTTCGCCGCATTGATGATGCGCTCCCAGATGCCGTCGAGCACGCGCATGTCCGGTTGGCGCGCGACGTAATACACTTCGGCGAAATCCGGAACGACGTTCGGCGCTTTGCCGCCGTCGGTGATGACATAGTGAATGCGCGTTTCCTGCGGCACGTGCTCGCGCATCATGTTCGCCATGTTGTCCATGGCTTCCACCGCGTCGAGCGACGAGCGCGCTTTGTCCGGCGCGGCGGCCGCGTGCGCCGAGAGACCACGGAATCGGAACTTCGCGCTGATGTTGGCGAGATTGCTCACGGTGGACACGCCGTTCCGATCCGCGGGATGCCATGAAACAACGGCGTCCACGTCATCGAAGAGCCCGGCCTTGACCATGTAGACCTTGCCGGCGCCGCCCTCTTCTGCGGGCGTGCCGTAGAAGCGAAGCGTGCCCGTGCGATGGTTCGACTCGAGCCACTCCTTCACGGCGATTGCCGCGGCCGTCGACGCCGTGCCGAAGAGATGATGACCGCACCCATGACCAGGATCGCCGGCCTTGATCGCGTCGCGCTGCGGCACCGCTTTCTGCGAGAGTCCGGGCAGCGCGTCGAACTCGCCGACGATGCCGATGATCGGCCGACCGCTTCCGTAGCTCGCCACGAACGCTGTCGGGATCTGCGCAACTCCGCTCTTCACGTCGAAGCCCGCCGATCGCAGCTGCGACTGAAGGAGAGCGCTGCTCTTCTCCTCCTGGTAACCGACTTCCGCGAACGACCAGATCTGCTTGGCCACGTCCGCGTAGACGTCGCGCTTCGCGTCGAGTGCGCGCAGCACCTGGTCCATTGCCTGGGAACCGCTCTGTGCGGCCTGCGCGTCAACGCGACTCGCGACCACGAGGACAAGCAACATCCGGTAACCATGCTTCATTGTTTCGTCTCCCTGTCCCTTTCCCTTTCCCTATTCCCGCCGTTGTAGTTGCCCTTTTCCCCGTTTCCTATTCCCTAAACCCTCTCAATGATCACTGCCATCCCCTGCCCTACGCCAATGCACATCGTGCACAGCGCATAGCGCTTTTGCGTGCGCTGCAACTCATGAGATGCGGTTAGAACCAGGCGCGCGCCAGACATTCCGAGCGGATGTCCGAGCGCGATCGCGCCGCCATTCGGATTGACGCGCACGTCCTCGTCGTCGAGGCCGAGCTCGCGCAGACATGCGAACACCTGCGCGGCGAATGCTTCGTTCAGCTCGATCACGTCGATGTCCTTGAGCTCAAGGCCGGCACGTTTCAGCGCCAGGCGCGACGCGGGCACCGGTCCCATGCCCATGATGCGCGGCTCGACGCCGGCGACGGCCGCGGAGACGAATCGCGCGATCGGCTCGAGCCCGGACGCTTTCACGGCCCGACTCGACGCGACCAGCAGCGCGGCGGCGCCGTCGTTCAGCCCGGACGCGTTGCCCGCGGTGACGCTCCCCTTCCCGTCCGTGCGAAACGCCGGCTTGAGCTTCGAGAGCACCTCGATCGTGGAATCCGGACGGAGAAACTCGTCCTGATGGAACTGCTTCGGATCGCCTTTCTTTTGAGGAATTTCCACCGGAATGATTTCGGTCGCGAAACGCCCGCTCGACCGCGCCGCCGCCGCCTTCTGCTGCGATCGCAGCGCGAAGCAATCCTGGTCCTTTCGCGAGACGCCGTACTGCTCGGCGACGTTCTCCGCCGTCTGGCCCATCGAGTCCGTGCCATAGCGCTCCTTCATCTTGGGATTGACGAAGCGCCAGCCAAGGCTCGTGTCGAACATCTCGAGGTCGCGCGCCCACGGCTTGTTCGCCTTCGACAGAACGTACGGCGCGCGCGTCATGCTCTCGACACCGCCGGCGACGAAGAGATCGCCGTCGCCCAACTTCGCGGCGCGTGCCGCCGATGCGACCGCGCTCATCCCCGATGCGCACAACCGATTCACGGTCTCGCCCGGGACCGAGTGCGGCAGCCCCGCGAGCAGCAGCGCCATGCGAGCGACGTTCCGGTTGTCTTCCCCTGCCTGATTTGCACATCCCAGGATCACGTCAGCGATGTCCGCCGGATCAACAGTCGGATAGCGACGAATGACCTCCGCGATCGTGTGCGCCGCGAGATCGTCCGCGCGCACGTCACTGAGCCCGCCCGCCAGGTTGCCAATGGGCGTGCGTACGCCGCCTACGATGAAAGCGTCAGACATATATCGGCTCTCGGCTCTCCGCTTTCTGCTCTCGACTTAGGCATGCTGTTGTTTGGTGCGGTACACGGTTCCACGAAAGATCGCCACTAAGAGATCGTCCTGGTTGCGAACGGTCACCCTGTAGTAGCCTAATCGGCCTGTGAAGCTCTCCTCCTCCGCCACGGCGGTGAGGATGTCGCCGACCGACACCCGCTGCGGGTACGAAATCGAGTTCTCGATCGCCACCGTCACGCGGCCGTGCGTATTGCTCGCGAACGCGAGCGCGCTGTCCGCCAGCGAATACACGATGCCACCGTGCGAGACGCCAAAGCCGTTCGCCATCTCGGAACGCACCCGCATGCGCAACGTCGAACGGCGCGGCGCGATCTCGAGCGGCTCGATGCCGAGCCATTCGCTGAACGCGTCCTTCGCAAGCATTCCTCGCACGACGCGCTCGGCGAGCTGCTGCTCGTCAGCCGAC
>DATBRO010000032.1:0-36804 GCA_036560265.1 Gemmatimonadaceae bacterium
TCGCTGAACTTTGGACCCTCTCCGCGCGGCGTGACGCTACGAGAGCGCGCGAAATGTACGGGACGCCAGGATGTGATTTGAAGCTCCGCGCACTTCTCCGCGGCCCAAAGCATTCGCTCCTTGTCCGCGACGGGCACGATCACCTCCAGCGTCGCAGGTCTGGGAACTTCCACGACGCGCTCGATCGAGACCGTGAGCTGATCCTTCCCCAGCGACAGCAGTTCGCCATACCCGACGCGCCCCCTTCCATCGACCAGGCGAACGGAATCACCGCGCTGCACGCGACGAGCGCGGGCATGCTGTACAGGCGAGCCTTCGAGACGCACGTCACCCATGGCGAACGCATCGCTCCAGAAGAAACCGACTACAGGCGCGCGACCGTGGCGCTCCACCAGATTCCCTCTTCGTCCGTCTCGGTGATCGCCCAACCACCAGACTGCAGCGCGGACTTCATCTCCTCCTTCTCGTCGGCGAGAATGCCGCCGATGATCGCGGCACCGTCGGAGGTGAGCGTGTCCGCGACCGTGGGCATCAGCTCCTTCAGCACCGAGGACACGATGTTGGCCAAGACTACGCGAACGGGCGCGACGAGTGGCAGCAACGCGAATGCGTCGCCTTGCACGACCGACACCATTTCCACGACACCATTTGTCGCGACGTTCTCTTCCGCGTTGCTGATCGCGTCCTGATCGAGCTCAATCGCGAGGACCCGCCGAGCACCGAGCTTCGCCGCCGCGATCGCGAGCACGGCGCTGCCGGCGCCGAGGTCCGCGACGACATCTCCCGCGCGTATGACGTGCTGCATCAGGCGCAGCACTCCCCGTGTGCTCTCGTGTTCGCCCGTGCCGAAAGCCATTGCCGGCTCGATCACGATGCGCTCCGACGCGGCAAATCGGCCGGCGAGCCAGGGTGGCGTCACCACGAGACGGCCGAGCCGGTGCGCCGCTATCCGCGATCGCCACTCGGCGGACCAGTCTACGGCCGGCGTCGCCTCGTACTCGACCCGGGCACGCGCATCCACGCGACGGAGCGCCGCGGCGACGCGTGACTGGTCGATGTCACGAAAGTGCGTGAGAATGTCGTCGTCGAGCTCCTGAACACCCTCAGCGCCGATCTCGAACAGTGCGTTGATGACGGCTGCCCGATTCGCGGGCGTACGCACTCGAACGGAAGTCCAGTCTCCCCGGTTGCTCCGATCGCCCCGGCTCACGCGCCAAGCGCGTCGCGCATCCGGGTCCAGAAGCCCTTTCCGCGGTCGACGGGCACGCTCTTCTGCACTTTGCTCAGCTCCTGAATGAGCTGCTCCTCGCGCTCGGTCAATCGCTCGGGCGTCCAGAGCTGTACGCGCACGTGCAGATCGCCCGTCCCACTCGTATTCACGCGCGGGAGCCCGCGTCCGCGGAGATGAAAGATCTGGCCGCTCTGCGTTCCCGCCGGCACGCTCAATACGACGCTCCCGGAAACCGTCGGGATGTTGACGTCCGCGCCGAAGACGAGCTGCGGATATGTCGCGAGCACTTCGGTATAGAGGTCCTCGCCGTCGCGCTCGAAGCGCGGATCATCAGCGACTTCGAACATCACGTGGACGTCGCCGCGCGTGCCGCCACGCGCACCGGCGTTGCCGACGCCCCGCAACGTCATGTACTGACCCGTCGCCACACCGGCCGGAACATGAATGGACATCTCACGATCCGCACGGACGCGGCCATCGCCACGGCATTTCTTGCACGGCGAGCCGATGATGCTCCCTTCTCCCTTGCACGTCGGACACGGAGCCACCGTGATGAACTGCCCGAAGAACGATCGCTGCGCGCGCTGCACTTCGCCCGCGCCACCGCAGCTCGGACACACCTCCGCGCGCGAGCCGGGCTCGGCGCCCTGTCCTTTGCATCGGTCGCACGGATCCAAGAGTCTGAGCGAGACCGCCTTTTCGACTCCCGTCGCGACTTCCTGCAGCGTCAGCCCCACCGTGACCTTCACGTCCGCACCCGTTCGCACGCTGCCGCCCTGTCGCGCATCACCGAACATCGTGCCGAAGCTGGCGCCGAAGCCGAAGTCGCGCATGAACACGTTCAGCGCCTCCGACAGATCGAAGTGATGGAATCCGCCAGGCATTCCTCCCGCACGCAATCCGGCCTCGCCATAGCGGTCGTACGCGGCACGCTTCTGCGGATCGCGCAGTACGTCGTACGCTTCCGTCAGCTCCTTGAACTTGTCCTCGGACTCTTTGGAGCCGTCGTTTCGATCCGGGTGCCAGCGCATCGCCAGCTTGCGATACGCATTCTTGATCTCCGCGTCGGTGGCTGTGCGCTCGACGGTCAGTACTTCGTAGTAGTCCGCCATACCCTCAGGGAAGCAGCTCTGAGAGGAGCTGCGAAGTGTGGTTGACGAGCGAGATCACTTTCTCGTACGGCATGCGTGTCGGCCCGATCACGCCAATCACACCCGTGAGCGATCCCGCGTGATACTCCGACGTCACGACCGTGAAATCTTTTAGGCGCGCATCGTCGTGTTCCGTGCCAATCGTGATCGAGATGCCCGACGTCTCTCCGCGTTTGCGAAGCGCGTCAGCGAGCGCCTGCGGGCGTTCGGTCAGCTCGATGAGCTGCCGCATGCGATCTGCCGCGGCGAATTCGGGCTGCTCCGCCAGGACCGACGCTTGTCCTAGCAAGACCTGGTCTTCTCCCAGAGACATCTTATCGTCGAACAAAGCCTCGGCCTCCTGCACGAAGATGTTGAGCAACTCGCGCACGTCGGGAACCGAGGCGCTGTCGCGCAGACGAACACCGAGCGAAGTGCGAATCTCCTCGAGCGTCAAGCCGCCGAGCCGCTCGTTCAGAACTTTCGTGACTTGCGCTAAGGCGGACTCCGCGATGGATCCGGCAACTTCGACAAAGACCGTGCGCACGGCGCCGCCCTCGAGCGCGAGCACCATCAGGAGCCGCTCATCGCTGAGGCGTACGAGATCCAGCGTGCGCAGGATCGACGTGGAGAGCCTCGGCCCCATGGCAACGCCAAGCTCCTGCGTCAGCACGCCAAGACTCTGCGCCGCACGCCGAAGAATCGTCTCGATCGGTGAATCCGGGGCGCCCAGCACTTCGGCCAACCGGTCGCGCTCGACGGATGCCACGGCCGCCGGACTGCCGAGCAGTGCGTCGACGTACGCTCGATACGCCTTGTTCGTGGGAATTCGACCCGCGGAGGTATGAGGGTGAAACAGAAACCCCTTCTCCTCCAAGTCGCTCATGGTGTTGCGGATCGTCGCCGGTGAGACGCCGAGTCCGAAGTGTCGTGAGACGGTCCGAGATCCGGCGGGCTCCGCGGTCTGAACGTACGTTTGAATGACCGCCTCCAAAACCCGACGCTCGCGCTTGGAGAGCTCCTCGACACGACTCATAAGTTCAAAGCTAGGAACGACTTCGGAGTAGAGTCAAGTTATTCGCTATGGAATCCAGGCGGAGCCATCCGGCCCCGGTCAGCCGAAGGGTAGAATCGTTCGCCAAGGCAGCCCATCCGGCGTCAAGCAAGCGCGCGATATGTTCGTACTCGGCTGGAGAAATGCTGGTGCCTGTGCTAGTTCGGAGATTCAAGTACACCTCTTCAGCCATCCTCTGTTCTTGACCGAGCTCTTCGCGACCTTCGCGCGGATCCTCTCCCCGCGTCACGCGGGCGACCCAGTCAACATACGCAGACGCATTCCACCGGCGACCAGCCCCGTCGAATTCATGCGCTGACGGTCCGAGGCCACCGTAGGCCTTACGATTCCAGTACGCCCAGTTGTGTCTCGAGTGCCAACCGGGCTTCCCATAATTCGACACTTCGTAGTGCTCGAAGCCTGCGCTCGTAAGCTGGTGGTGGGCGAGCAGGTACTCCGTCTCGAAGGTCTCCTCGGTGGCCTCAGAGACGTCGCGGCGCGCCACCCAGCGACCAAGGGGCGTCTGCGGCTCGACCGTGAGCCCATAGACCGAAAGGTGCGGCAGCTCCAGCCCCATCGCGATTTCGAGGTCATGCTCCCATTCACGCATGATAGCCAATGGCGTCGCGAAGATGAGGTCTATCGATAGGTTAGCGATGCCCTCCTCACGTAGAACTTCAACTGCGTGTCGAGCCGCTTTTGCGTCGTGCGTGCGATGCATCCAGGCGAGCACCTGATCGTTGAACGACTGCACGCCCAAAGACACGCGGTTGATTCCGGCGTCTCGCCAGGCGCGAGCACTGTCCGGTGACACGTCCTCAGGGTTGGCTTCGAGCGTGATCTCGGCGTTGTCGCGGACCTTTGTCCGGCATCGGACGACTTCCATGAGCCGGCTCACGCCCTCGGCCCCGAGCTTCGAGGGTGTTCCGCCGCCGAGGTACAGCGTCGCCAGATCGAACTCTGATTCGCGATGTCGCGTGAGCCACTCGCGATCCAGGGCGTAGATGTATTCCTCGACCGGCACGTGCGATCGTACCGCGATGGAAAAGTCGCAGTAGACGCACCGGCGTGCGCAGAAGGGAACGTGGACGTAGAGATGATTAGCGTGCACAACGCAAGATAGGGCTTCCATAGGTCGCTCGTCTTGCGTCAACGGGAGTCGAGCCGGCGTTCATCGACGCCGGATCTCTCCGGTGAGCGCGCACTCGATCGAGCCCGCGATCTCGAGCTTCGTCACCGCAGCCAGGCATAGCGCGGCCGGCAGGCCACTCCGGTGGCAGAGTGTATCGATATCCAGCCCGCCATTCGCCAACGCCGCCCACACGCGGCCCTCGTCACCGTCAGGATCGACCCGAGGTCGGCGGGGAGGCGGCGTGAGTCCTACGAGCGCGAGTGCGTCATCGACGGACGTGAGCACCTGAGCGCCCTCCCGCATCAGCCTGTTGGCTCCGACGCTCTGTGGTTGATCGATTGGGCCCGGCACCGCCGCGACGTCGCGGGCCAGGTTCATCGCGTGCTTTGCCGTGTCCAGGGCGCCGCTCTGCTCCGGCGCTTCCACCACGATGGTGAGCTGTGAGAGCGCGGCGATGATCCGATTCCGCTGCGGGAACGTGAACGGCATCCCGTGATCATCCATCTCCAACTCGCTTATCAGGAGACCACGAGCAGCGATGGTTCGCTGAAGCGTCCGATGCCCCTTGGGGAATACCACATCCAGCCCCGTGCCGAGCACGGCGATGGTCGCACCATTTTCCTCCAGCGCGGTGCGATGCGCCGTGCCGTCGATGCCGCGCGCCAGGCCGCTCACGATGCACGCTCCCGCGCGTACGAATGCTGATGCCAGCTCGCGGGTGACTCGTTCGCCATACGGTGTCGATCGCCGCGTTCCCACTATCGCGATTCGCGGCTGAACGGAGAGAGTGTCCAATGATCCGCGGGTCCACAGGTGCGGTGGTGCATTTTCATGCAGGTCTTCGAGCTCGGCAGGATATCGCGCATCTCCACGGGCGATGCGTACGGCGCGAAACCGCTCGTCAGGGCAACTCGACCCGTTCCGCAGCACGCTCACTCGCCTTGCGCAGCTCGAGAAGTTCCTTCCACCAGCCGCTCAGCAGCTCGTCGAGTCCCTGTCGCGCCGTCGAGCTCACAGCGACGATGCCGAAGGCGTCCGGGGCATCGATCGGCGGCGGCTCGGCCTCGCCCAGCAAGTCCATTTTGGTGAAGACCACGCAGTACGGTTTCTGCGCCAGCTCGCTCGAGTACGCCGAGATTTCCTGGCGCAACTGATCGAGCTCCGCTTGCCAGTCCATCGAGTCGATGGGGATGAGGAAAGCGAGCAGGCGGGTGCGCTCGATGTGCCGCAGGAACTGCAGCCCGAGTCCCTTCCCTTCGTGCGCGCCCTCGATGATGCCGGGAATGTCCGCGACGACGA
The DNA here is from genome assembly GCA_036560265.1 of Gemmatimonadaceae bacterium. Lineage (GTDB taxonomy): Bacteria > Gemmatimonadota > Gemmatimonadetes > Gemmatimonadales > Gemmatimonadaceae > DASPMP01. The sequence goes on from DATBRO010000032.1 coordinate 5,847, forward strand.
ACGTGCGAGCGTCGCTTAGTTGCACGACGCCGAGGTTTGGCGAAAGCGTCGTGAATGGATAGTCCGCGATCTTGGGGCGCGCCGCGGAGATCACCGAGAGCAGCGTGGATTTCCCGGCGTTCGGCTGGCCGACCAACCCGACATCCGCAATGAGCTTCAACTCCAGCTCGAGGTTCCGCTCCTCGCCGTCTTCGCCAGGCTGATAATGGCGCGGCGCTTGTTTCGTCGCGGTCGCGAAGAACGCGTTGCCTTTTCCCCCGCGCCCGCCCCGCGCGACGATCGCGCTTTCACCGTCGACGAGTACTTCCGCGACCAGCTGACCGGTGTCGGCATCGCGCACAATCGTTCCGGGGGGAACAGGGAGGATGACGTCCGCGCCGGAATGGCCCGTCTTGTTGTTCCCTGATCCGTGATCGCCACTCCCGGCACGCCAGGAGTCGCGGTACGTGTAGTCGAGGAGCGTCGCGAGGTTGGAGTCCGCGCGAACCATGACGTCGCCGCCGCGTCCACCGTCGCCGCCGTCAGGGCCACCCATGGGCACGAACTTCTCGCGCCGGAACGACGCGATGCCCGATCCACCGTCCCCCGCTTTTACGCGAACGCGCGCGCGATCAATGAACGTCATTGCGAATGCGATCCCACAGGCGCGTGGCCCGCGAGAGACGTTTCTCCGGGATAACTTCGCGAAGCGATTCCAGGACGGCCGTCACGACCGGTTCCGGCACGCCGACGTTGCGCGCGCCGTGCAAATGCGATTGGAGCTGCCGGTCCTGCGCAGTCGCGGCGCAGGCGGCAACGATGCACAACTCGCGTCGGCCGAGATCCAACCCCGGCCGGCTGAGCACCTTGCCGTATCCCTCGACAATCATCCATTCGTCCAGCACGGGGTGAAGGTCCCGGACGTTCTGTCGCAGCCGGTCGTACATCGAGCCGTACACCAGGGCGCACGTCCGTTCGCCGAGCGCCTTGATCTGCTCGTAGTCGAACGCGACCTCCCGAGATGCCGGCGTGGCGGCGAGCCGCCGCCATTCGCGCATGCCATTGAGCGCGCGCGGGAATCCGGCAAACAGGTACGTCTGAAGGAGCAGTTCTTCTATCCATTCGTGCGACGTGGTTTTGGACGCCCGCTGTAGCTCGGCTCGAACATCTTCTTCGCCGCTCGAGGCGAGCACCGCGGACAGCCGGACGAGCGATCGTGTGGCGTCGTCCAGACGTGTGAGTGTTGCACCAGCGGCCGCGGTTGACGACATCGCTCGAACGTGCGGCGGTACGAAACGCCGCCTACGAGACCGGCCGGATCTCGCCTACGGTCTCGCCGCGGGTGTTGCGAATCTGCCGCTTCAGGAACTCGTCGAGGCGCGGCGGCAGCGTCTCCGGCAACGCGTCGAGTAGTTGCAGCAGTCGCACGATCGCGGGGAATTGTGCGCGCTGCGCGCCGTCCTCGACTTTCAACGCGATGCCAACACCCTGATCGAGAATGGCAGCCGAGTGAACGCCTTCCGCTCCGATCTTCGCGACGATGCGGCCATCGGTCTCCTCGATGAGGATCGAGTCGAAGCGGTCGCTCCCGCCGATGAGGAACGGACGCGTCTGCATCGCGCCGACGACTCGCTTCGGCATGCCGGCGCCCTCCGCGGCGGCGCGCGCCAGACGCGAGTACGCCCGGGCCATATGCTCGAGTGGCATCGCGAATTCGACGACGCCACATCCGTCGACCGCGATGCCGATCTCCTCGGACTCCATTCCGCTCCAGTGCGCCACTTCGTTCAGACAACACTTCTGAACGTCGTGCCCGGAGCGCTCGTACCCATACATGGGCCAACCGGCGGTGTGCGCGCACGCGAGCATCGCGGCGTGCTTGCCGGAGCAGTTGTTGTGCAAGCGCGTAGGCCGCTCGCCAGCCTCGCGGAGAAGCTTGGCGCCCCGATTCGAGAGCGGCTCGTGAGGCCCGCACGCGAGGTCGCCTTCCTCCAGCCCGATCGCCGAGAGCATGCGCTCGGCGATCGCGACGTGCTCCGGTTCGCCGCCATGCGACGCGCACGCGAGCGCGAGCTCGTCGTCACCCCAGTGCAGATCGTCGAAGCCGCCCGACTGCAGCAGCGGCATGATCTGGAACGGTTTTGCGCACGATCGCCAGTGCGTGAAGCGACGCGGCTCGCCGGCGCCGGCAGCGAGACAATCGCGCGCGTCGACCACCGCGGCATGTACGCGGTGTCGGGACTCAACGACCCCTCCTCGCGTCGCGACGACGTCGAGTTCAAACGACCTCATGGTGGGCTCGCTGCCTCCTACGCCGGACGGCTTTCCTCTCGAAACATAATCGAGACGCTGCGCCGTCTAGCCCTGTCTTTTTCGTTCGGCGAGGAGAATGCCGCTCAACACCAACGCGCCGCCCACGAGTGTATACATCGTGGGTCGCTCTCGAATGCCCGGAAGCAGCGCGGCCAGCAACGTAGCGCCGATCGGCTCGCCGAGCAGCACGATGTTGACTTGATACGCGCGCGCATACCGCAACGCCCAGTTCATGCCGGTGTGGCCGAGCAGCATCGGTCCGAGCGCCAACAGTGCGAAGATCTCGAACTCGCGCCGCGGGTATGGCGCGACGTGAACTCCGATGATGCTCGCGACTACGAGAAGAGCAGCGAGACACGACCCATAGACGAGTGCGACGTATGCCCAGAGATCGAGCGTGCCCCGGAGGCGGCGCCCAATGACGTAGTATCCAGCGGCCGTGATCGCCCCGATGGCGGCGAGCGCGTCTCCGACGGCGGCGCGCCCCCGCAACGATAGTCCGCCGGTGTGAAGAAGGTCCGGCAGCACGACGACCGCGGCGCCGACCATGGCGATCCCGATGCCGATCCACTGCTGTCGCGAGGGCGCTTCGCGCAGCCACACCACCGAGAGCGTGGCGACGATGAGCGGTTGCACGTTCACGAGTACGACCGACGCGGCGATCGTGGTTAGCCCGACCGACGTGTTCCACGACCAGAAGTGCATCGCGAGCAGGACGCCCCCACAGATGGCGATCGCATATGAGCGCACGTCGAGGGTCCGCCATTGTCTCCAGGACCCCCGCGCAGTCAGCGGGATCGCGATGATCCCGAGCGAGAAAATCAATCGCCAGATCGCGATGGCAATCGGGTGCGCGTCGGAAAGGCGCACGAGTGGTCCCGAGAGCGAGACTCCCAGGACCGACAGCAACAAGACCAGCGAAACGAGCGCGGGACGCACCGGCATGCCGGTGCGAATTCTATCTCCGTCGCTCAGTCCCTAGGGATGGAATGTCTTGAGCGCGATGTAGATCGTGATAAGGGTCGTCGTCGCCTGTGCCACGGCTCCGATCATCCCCAACCAATTCCTATCGGTCGACGGATCATGTGTAGGCACGATCACGAGGCTGCCGGGCTGTGGCTGCGGTCTGGAGAACCGTCCCTTCGTCTCGCGCTTGCCAGACGGTTGCGTGATGAAGGCCCGACCACGATCTGCGTTTTGTCGCGCGCCACCGGCTTGGTTGATGTAGTAGTCGATGTCCTTGCCGGGAACGTACGCGACGACGTTGGGAGCATTGACGGCGCCCCGCACCGCGACGACCGCGGACTTCAGCGGAACGGAGATGCGATCGCCGTCCATCAACAGCAGGTTCTCCGGGGAGTTTCTGTGCTTCAGCGCTTGGGGAACATCGATCGCCACACGGCCCAAGTGCTCTTTGCTCCGAATGAACACGGTTCCTTCCGGATACGCCTGATCCGTCATGCCGCCGGCGCGGACAATGAGATCCGTCAGCCGCTCGTCGCGACTCTTCAAGGTGTATTGCCCGGGAAATCGCACTTCGCCACTGATCGTGACCACGCGTTGAAGCTCCCACGACGGCTGCCTCAGAATCAGCACGTTGTCGTACGGCTGGAGCTCGGCCTCCGGTGCTCCCTCCGCCGAGCCAGGGATACCTGGCGGTCCGAAGTATTTTTCGCCAGGCTTCCGTTCGAACAGGTAGGTGGAGTCCAGCGCCACCCGAATCGTCGTCGCCGTGGTGGAACCTGTGCGCTTGTCGGGAAGACGGGCGATTTCCGCTTCCTTCAAGTACGCGCTTTCCTCGAGGCCACCCGCGAGCAACACGAGGTCGCGCATCGTCATCCCCTGCCGATAGGGCACGCGTCCCGGTTTCCGCACAGCGCCGCCGATCGCGACGTACCGCTCCGGGCGAAACTCAGTCACCGCAAAAACCTGAACGACATCGTCCTCGTGCAACGGAAAGTCGTTGATTACCGCACCGAGGCTGTCTCGCAGTGACGCCCGGAGCTGAAGGCGCGTGGAGTCCGGCCGCATCCGATCCACGAGAATGCTCCCGAGATAGACGTCCGGCTTCGGGCCACCCGCCAAGCGAATTGCGTCGGCAATGGTCATCCCTGGCGTCAATCCCTGTTTGCCAGGTGTCCACACGTTCCCAATCACAGAGACGGTGTTCCGAACGCGCTTCGCGACTGGGAAGACGCGCACCACGTCTCCGCCCTCCACGGCGATGTGCAGCGCGTCACCGTCGCCATCGCCGCCAGCCAGCGCCTCGGATTGCACGTCGATCGTGACTCTATCCCGTCCGTCGACCGTGCGTCGCGCCGGTGGCAGAATTCGCTCGATCTGGACGCGACGCCGCGACGCATCGGAGCGGAACCCGCCCGCCGCCTTGATCATGTCGGCGAGCGTTTCGTCGCCTTTCACTTCGTACGTGCCCGGACGGACGACTTCGCCAATGATTCGGACACGCGAACCACGGACGGGCACGAAGACGATGTCCCCGGTTTCCAGACGCGCATCGCGCGAGCCGTCGCCGCGCAGCAGGTAGTCGTACAGATCCAACTCGCTCACCATCCGATCGCCGCGCTTGATCTGGACGCCCCGAAGGGATCCATTCGCTGTCGGTCCGCCGGCCGCGTAGAGGGCGGTAACGGCCGTACCCGCGCTCGACACCTGGTAGCTGCCGGGCCGCTCGACTTCCCCGAGAACAAAGATCTGATTGGACCGCAGTTTCGCGACGCTGACGGAAAAGCGTGTCGTCGCACCGGTGCCTCGTCGCACGCCGGAATAGAATCGCCCGAGCCTGGCAAAAAGCAGATCTTCCAGCTGACCCAGGGTGAGGTTCGCCACGTAAATCTGACCCACCTGCGGAATGACGACGAAGCCTTCGCGCGTGACATCGAGCGTGTATGCGGCTTCGACGTCGCCCGTGAGGATGAGGACCAGCTGATCGCCGGGCCCTAGACGGTAGTTGGCGTCGACAGGGCCGCTGAGATTCGCATCGAATTTCGACAGTGACGACCGAAAAACCTGGAGACCGTAGATGTTGTATCCGCTGTCGACCCGAATCAGAGAATCGGCGACATCAGTTCGCATCGAGAGTCTGCGCTCGAGCGCCGTTCGGCCGAGCGAGTCGCGTCCAGACAGACTGTCTCGTGAGCGCAGCAGCGAATCACGGGACGGGCGGGACGTCGAGTCCGACTGAAGCGCTCGAAAAAACGCGACGTCGGTGCTGTCGGCGATGCCGAGCTCTTGGAGGGCGTTGTACGTGTCGGGCGTCGGCGCTCGGGCGGCGCCTTGGGCGCCGGGCAGATACCCGTCGAGCAAGTCCTCGGGGTACCCCTCGGCGAGCAGCCGTGCATGAATCTGCTCGGGCGTCATGCCGCTGTTCAGCAGCCGCTGGCGCAGCTGCTGCACGACCTCCGGACGAGCCGGAGGAAACCCCAACGCCCGCCCTGAATCGCGAGCCGGTTGCTGTGCGCCTATGGCGGGAACGGCGGCGCAAAAAAGGACGCCGGCGAAAAGACTGCGTAGCTGTCGAAACTGCATATCCTCGAGTGCCTGGGTGCTGCTGTGGCGGGGGGCCGCCTCACGGAGAGTGGTCGCGCAGGGACTCGAACCCCGGACCTCTGGTATGTGAGACCAGCGCTCTAACCAGCTGAGCTACGCGACCGGCGCACGCGTTTGCGGCAAGACGCTAATGCGTGTCGGCTCAATAACATAGCGCCGGTACATACGCTGGTCTAGTGAGACGGTTCACCCCCAAAACGACCACAGCGACGACAGAACGACGCTAAACTAACAGCAAGTACTTTGTAATGCAAAGCATTTTGCGGCCGTAGCCGCTACTTGCACTTGAGCACGCAGATCGCGCCCTTCGTGTATCGGCGGGGGTCGCGGCGCACGTCGGAAAGCACGTCGCCGAGGTCCGCGGTCAGCTTGTTGAGCTGGTCGTACAGCGTCTGGTCCGTCAGCAGCTTGCCAACGAAGCCGTCGCTGTTGCTGAGCATCTTCAACAGCGAATCGGCTCCCTGCGAGATGCCGAGCAGGTTCGTGTAGAGCGTCGTGTCGCGGAGGAGCTGTCCGATGCTCCCCTTGCTCGAGTTGATCGCGATCAGCGTCGAATCGAGCGTCGTGACGGTCCCGGTCAGTCGCACGTACAGCGTTGGATCGTTCAGCATCCGCCCGAACGTCCCGTTGGGATTCTGGAGGCCGGCGAACAGCGCGTTGGCCCGCGTCATCGCGCCCGTGAGCTGATCGTACAGCGCGCGATTCGTCAGCAGCTGGCCCATGGTGCCCTGCCCTCGCGCCAGCCCGTTCGTGATCAAACGCAGATCGTGGCTGAGCCCAACGACATCCTCGACCGCGCTTGCCGCCTTCGTCAGCACCGCTTCGTAGTCCAGCGAGGTCGCTACGCGAATCGTGTCTCCCGGCTCGAGCACAGGATACCGAGGCGTGCCTGAGGAGATATCCAGGACCTTGTCGCCCAGGAGTCCCATCGTGCGCAGCCGCGCCTCCGAATTCCTCCGGATTTGGTCACGGAGGTCGCGATCGATACGTACGGCGACCCTGAGATTGCGGGTCGTATCGTAGTCCACCGGTAGGAAGTCGATCGTCTTCACCGTCCCGACCATCTGCCCGTCGAGCGTGACCGATCCGCCTACGCGCAACCCATTCGCCGACGGCAGAAAAACGATCAGCTCATACCGCTTCGTGAACAGGTTGGCCGCCTGGCCCAACTTGTAGATGGCAAGCGCGAAGACCCCGAGCGCCAGGAGGATAACCCCTCCTACGCGCAGTTGATCAACAGTGATGATCGCCGACCGCTTCATTCAGGTTCCACCTAAGAAGTCTCGGATGTACGGGTCCTCCGCTGCCGACATTTCCTCGGGCGTCCCCGAGAACACGATCTTATGGTCATGCAAGAGCGCGACCCTTGTCGCCATGCGGAACACCGACCGGATGTCGTGCGAGACGACGATGCTCGTCACACCGAGCTCCCGCTGGAGCTTCAGAATCAGCCTCGTGATGGTGCCGGTCGTAAGCGGGTCGAGCCCCGATGTTGGCTCGTCGTAGAGCATTACCTCGGGGTCGTTGGCCATGCCACGCGCGATCCCGACGCGCTTCCGCATGCCGCCGGAGAGCTCCGACGGCAGCTTTTCCAGTACCTCGTCCGGTTCGAGATCGACGAATTGCAACTTTTCCCGAACGCGTTTCTCGATCTCGCCTTCGTCGAGGTCCGTATGCTCCCTGAGCGGGTAGGCGACGTTCTCGAACACGGTGAGCGAGTCGAACAGGGCGGCCCCCTGAAAGACCATCCCCATCTTCTGACGCACCTGCAGCGCCTCCTCGAAGGACAGAGGCGTGATGTCCTCGCCGTCGATCAACACGCGGCCCTCGTCGGGTACGAGCAGCCGCAGGATCAGTTTGAGGATCGTGGACTTGCCGGTGCCCGATTCGCCGACGATCACCACCGTCTCGCTCTGCTTCGCGGTCAGCGAGATGTCCTCGATGATGGGTACATCGAACGCGAGACTCACGTTCTGTAGCTCGATGACCGGCTGACCGTCCGCCGGTTTGGCCTCCGGCTCGGCTGCCTCGTTGCGGTCATCCGCGGCCAGCTCCTTTCGAATGGCCGCGCGAACATGACCGCTGGTCCGATCCCCGGTCCGCCTGGTCTTCTCGTTCACGAGACCACCAGGATCGAGAGCAAGAGCTGCGTCAGGAAGTAGTCGACGATCAGAATCAGAATGCTCGACGTGACGACCGTCTTCGTGGTCGCCAGTCCGACGCCCTCTGTCCCACCCGTCGTTCGAAGCCCGAAAAAGCATCCCGTGATGGAGATGATCGCGCCAAACACCAGCGGCTTCGTGAGGCCCTGCACGAAATCGTTGGGGATGTAGCGAAAGGTGAAGCCACCGGAGGCGATCTGTTCCCACACGGTGCGCCAGTACAGTGATGTGGGCAGTCCGACCATGAAGCGAGCAATGATGTTCCCGCCGATGATCCCGACCAGATCATTGATGATCGTGAGCACCGGCACCATGATGAGCGCGGCAAGCACGCGTGGCGTCGCCAGCTTCTTGATGGGATCGGTGCCAAGTGTGTTGAGCGCGTCGATCTGCTCGGTGACCCTCATCGAACCGAGCTGGGCCGCTATTCCGGACCCAACCCTGCCGGCGACCATCAGACCGGCGAGCACTGGCCCGAGCTCGCGGATCATGGAGCCCGCCACGAGGCGGCCGATGTACATCGTCGCGCCGAATGTCTGAAGTTGCACGCTCGACTGCAGCGCCAGCACCATCCCGGTGAATAGTCCGGTGAGCAGCACGATGCCGAGCGATTTCACACCGATCTCATCCATCTGCTGGATGACGTCCTGCGTGTAGAACGGCCGCGCGAAGATGAACCGGAGTGAATTCCAGGCGAGGGTGAAATACTCCTGGAAGCTCAGGACTGTCGATTTGGCCTGGGCGTTCAGGCGGAGAATCAGTTCGGACAAGTTTCCAGAGGTCAGTCCCAGCGCGAATGACGGGGCGGAGCGCCCTGCTGAGTCCGACGGGGGCAAGTGACATGCCGGGTGCTTATCTTGACCGCCATGTCGCTGTCCATCACTCGAGACCGCCTGGAGGCACTGCTCGATGCCGCGGGGCGCACGCGCATCGTCGTGGTTGGCGATGCGATGCTGGACGAGTACCTGGTCGGCGATGTCGAGCGGATCTCTCCCGAAGCCCCGGTCCCGGTGGTTCACGTGCGCGAGCGCCGGTACGCGCTCGGGGGCGCCGCAAATGTTGCGCAGAACGTGGTTGCGGCGGGAGCCGAGTGCCGCCTGGTGGCGGCAATTGGCGACGATGCTGCTGGCGGGCAGCTCGGCGAGATGCTCGCGGCCATCGGCGTGCCAAAGCGAGGACTCCTGCGTGTGTCGCGTCCGACGACGAAAAAAACCCGTGTCGTCGCGCGGTCGCAGCAACTGGTTCGCATCGACGATGAGGATGATGCCGACATCATGGCGAGCGACGCGAGCCGGATCACCGCCGCGGTCGAGGACGCCATCGACAACGCGGACGCCTTGATTCTCGAGGACTACAACAAGGGCGTCCTCATCCCTGCCGTCATCACGCGGTCAATCGAGCTGGCGCGCGCTCGTAAGATCCCGGTCGTCGTGGACCCGAAGTACCGGCACTTCTTTGCGTATCGGGGCGCGACGGTCTTCAAGCCGAATCGCCGCGAGCTCGACTCGGCGCTCGGCGCGGAAGTGGATCTCGAGCACCCCGAGGCGATTCCATCAGCGATCCAGCGTCTTGCCGTCGAGCATCTGCTTCTCACGCTCGGCGAGCGCGGGATGCTGCTGGCCTCGCGCGACGGCACACTGAACACCGTCGAGACGGTCGCGCGCGAAGTCTACGACGTCGTCGGTGCGGGTGACACGGTCACCGCATACCTCGCCGCCGTGTTGGGAGCGGAGGGCACGGCCGCGGAAGCGGCGGTGATCGCGAACTACGCGGCGGGCGTCGAAGTTGGAAAGCTCGGAGCGGCGACCGTCACGCCGGCCGAGGTGCTTGAGGCATACGACCATTTCGCAACGCAGCGGCCGGCGTCTTCGTCTGAATCACGCGCGGCGGCCGACGCGTTCAAGGGATAGATTTTTGGAGCGAGGTCCCGTAGCTCAGCCGGTTAGAGCAGGCGACTCATAATCGTCGGGTCGTGGGTTCGAGTCCCACCGGGACCACTGTCAGAAAGTCGGTAACGGATGCGAGCGAAGCTCGACTTGTCCGAGCCACTCACTGCGTCCCGGCGCGGCGGTTCGCCACGCGCGATCGTAGCCGAGGGTGAACCGTAGCGCGCCGGCGCCCACCGCCCGGTCGATCGACGCCGTCGCCCGACGCCGACGGTAACGCGGCTCGTCAGTGAGGCGCACAAAGCGAAACGTCCGATCTCGCGGATCGCTCGACGTCGCCGTGTACTTGCTAGGATCGCGACTTTCGTCCGCCAGCGCGATCTCGATCCCATTCAGCGGAGAGGGCCGCCAAGCGCCGATCAGGTAAGCGGCCTTTGCGTTCGGTCCGAGCGGATCCCCGATGATCCGCTCGCGATACGTCACACCCGATCTGTACTGCGCGTGCTCGTAGAGGCGCAGCGAAGTGCGATGCAGCTCCGCACGCCATGAGAGCAGGCCCTGCCGCATCGTGATGGGCAATCGTGCTCCAAGCAGGTGTCCCGAGTCCTCCACCAGCGAGCTGCGCAAACGACGGCCGTCGAAATCGTCGATCTCAAGCTCGTAATACAGATCGAGCGCCGAGAGCTCCGGGAAGCGCAATCGCAAATTGCCACCGGCGAGCTTATTGGAGACTTGAATGTCCGAGTGTTGCGGCGAAAGCGCGTCGATGACCGGAAAGAGGTCGACGAGTCGCTCGAAAAACGACGCGCACGTTTTGCGACTCTCGCAGTCGCCACCTCCAGTCTGCGCCAGCACGGAGACTCCCAGCTCGAATCGCGACCAGGGCTGGATGCTCACCTGCCATCCGGCAAGCCTCGCGTGCGGCGGATCTTGAGCCGGACCAAGGTCGGCGAGGAGTCCGGTAATGCGAACGGGTCCTGCAAGACGAAATAGCCACGGAAGCACGATCGCGGTATCGGTTGCCACGACGAGCGCCGGTGGCGCGGAGGCGTTGCCCGAGATGAACAGCGCTCCGACGGAGGACTGCCCCCACCTCCGCTCGTCGACGCCGAATTGCAGAGCGATGTTGTGCGCGACACCTCGCACGTAGGCGCGCTGCAAGAACATGTCTTCGGCAGGGGCGTTGTCGCGGAAATGCCCGACCGAGAAGCGCGGCTCGACGACGAGCGCCAGCCTGTCACCCACAGCCAACAGTCCCGACGTCGCGCTGCTTGCGACGGTGCCCTGCCCCGCGGGCCAGCCATTCCGTCTTGGGCCGAAAGGGTGCGAGACGGCGTCGATCTGCCCCAGACCATTTGGATTGATCCGCTCCGAGAGGGCGTCCGATCCAAACACCTCGGTGCGCGCCGATGCTCCGAGCGTGAGACGCTCGTAGCGGTGCACACCTCGGCCGCTATCCAGCGCTGCGGCAATCGCGTTCAGTTCGCGACGAGCCCAGTCAACCTTCTCTGATCCCAATGTCGGCGGCGCGCTGTCGATCGCCGCCGCCAGTCGAGCGACCACTCTCCGCAATTCGCGACGCGACAACGGTCGCTCTCCCAAAAACACTCCGCGCGCGGGAAACGACGCGCTGACCGACTCCAGCTTCTCATAGGCGCTGCTCCACACGGGCACGGTCGCAGCCTGTTGAGACCGAAGCGGCAGCGCGAACAACAAGGGCACAAGCGCGCTCCAGAGCCTAACTTGCGTCAGTTCGTCCTTCACGATTGGATCGCCGCTGCATGCTCGAAGTCTCTCTAGGCATCGATGTAGAGCCGGATTGCCCGCCATACCTCGCGACACAATATCGCGGGGTCGTGGAAGGATTGCCGAGGATTCTCGACGCGCTCGATAGCGCCGGCGTTCCAACGACGTGCTTCTGCACCGGTGAAGTCGCGGAGCGCTTTCCCCAGCGGGTTACCGACATTCTCCAGCGCGGACACGAGCTTGGATCTCACGGCCATTCTCATCGGCCGTTCGACACTCTTTCGGAGGCCGAGGCGCGGCACGACATCGCCACCTCTACGAAGGTGCTGCGATCGTTCCCTTCTCCCGTGACGTCGTTCCGCGCGCCGAATCTCCGGTTCCCCGATCGTTATCTGCCTCTGCTCGAGCAACACGGATTCCTCGTGGACTCGTCGCAGGCCAAATACAAGCGTGCGTATTACGCGCGTCGTGCTCCGACGACGCTCGCGCGTTTTCCCGCCTCGATCACGTCCTCGGCGCTGCGGCTTCCACGCGTGTTGCGCGAATCGTGGCTCGCGACGCTGTCGTCGCCCGTCGTCCTGTTCGTCCATCCATGGGAGTTCGTCGATCTCACGCGCGAGCGGCTCCGTCTCGACTGCAGGTTCCGCACTGGGGAGCCCGCGCTGCGCGCGGTCATGGAAGTCGTGGCGTTCTTCCGGACGCGCGGCGCCAGATTTGTTCGAATGAGCGAGATCGGCGCTCGTGTGAGCGCCACGGCGCGCGCTTGAGTACCGCCACTACGCCCAACGGCGTCCGTCGGACGCCGGCATGGTTGCTTCCCGCTGTTTGGGCGGTCCTGACGATCGCACTGGTCTTCGCGGTTCGCGCCATGCCCTGGCATCGCGCCTTGGATCAGGCCAGGCACATCGAGCCCGTGTGGCTCGCGGCCGCGATCGTCGCGAACCTGATTCCGCTGCCGATCTGGGCGCTCGAGTGGCGCCTCCTCGCGCCCGGGACGATTCGTCACGCGTACGCGCGCATGTTCGAGGTCGTATCGGTGATGGCCGCGGTGCTCAACTCCGTGCCATTCTTCGCCGGCGAAGCGTCCGGCGTCGCCATGTTGATCGGCCGCGTGGGAGTGTCGCGCGGCGCGGCGCTGTCGGTTTTAGCGATGGATCAGCTGCTCGGAGGATTGGTCAAGATCGTGGTGCTCGCGGCGGCGGCGATCCTGGTCCCGCTGCCAACGTGGCTGCGCGCCGGCATCTTCGTGCTCGTTCTCGGTGTCGTCGCCATGCTGGCCGTGTTCGTCCCGCTGGCGCACCGCTGGGACGCAATTCGGATCCGCATGCTGCTTCGACCTTCGAAATTCCGGCGAGTGGTGGCGCGCCTGGCGTCCTGGGGCGAGCATCTCGACGCCATCCGCGAGACGCACAGGGTATGGAAGGTCTCGCTGCTCGCTCTCGCGAAGAAGTCGGTGGAGCTTCTCGGCATTCTCGCGGTGCAGATGGCCTTCGGCCTCGAGCCGTCGCTCGCGTCAGCCGTGCTGGTGCTCGCGGCGCTGGCCATTGCGACGATGATGCCCGTCGCGCCAGGCAACGTCGGTGTCTACGAAGCCATGGTCTTCGCGGCGTATCGATACGTCGGCGTTCCGGTCGAAACGGCACTCGGACTCGCGGTGGTGCAGCACGTCTGCTTCCTGTTGCCGATGCTCGCGACGGGATACCTCATGTTGACCCTACGACAGCTCCGGCCGCGACGGCCGCGCGCGTCGTAGCGCGGTGATACGTCGCTTCATGTTCGAGGAGCACGGCATTCCAGTCGTAGCGCTCCAGCGCGACCAAACCGCCGGCCAGCCTCGCCCGGAGTGGCGCGTCCTCCAAGAAGCGAGCGATCGACTGCATTAGCTCCTCGTCGTCGTCGCAAATGAGGGCGTTGATACCGTGCGCAAGGAACTCGTTGCTGCCTGACGCGCGCATCGCGATCACCGGAAGGCCCATCGCCCGCGCCTCGAGCGCCGCGATCCCGAAGGACTCTCTCGTGGAGGCCAAGGCGAAGCCGTCCGCCTCGGCGTAGAGCGTCCGCAGCGCTTCCCGGTCCAGCCAACCGAGCAATTCCGCGCGCGCGCGCCCCTGCATGAGACCGAGGTCGCGAATCTCACGGTCGAGCGCGGCTCGCTCGGGACCGTCGCCGACGATGAGCAGGCGTACGGGCGAACGCACACGTGCCGCGGCTTGCGCGAACGCACGCAACAATTGCAGCGGTCGTTTTTTTCGATGCAATCGCATCGTCGACACGAGGGTCGTCGCTTGCGTTTCCGAACGACGTCGTGCGAGGCGCGGCGAAGTCCAAAAGGCGACGTCGATGCCGTTCGGCAATACCGACACTTCAGCCTTATGCAGCGCGGCGCGGACTTGTCGGGCGACGAGCTGACTCACGCCACTCCAGACCACGGCGCTGTCGCTCAGCCGAGCGACGGCATCGACCGCGCGCAGCAAGTACCGCTTGTGTCGCAGGACGGAGTGAAACGTGACGACGGCCGGCAAGCCGAGCGTACGCGCGACGACGGCGGCGCCATAGCCAACGGGAGACACGACGCTCACGTGCGCGTGCACGACGTCGTATCCACGGCGCAGCTCCTTTCGCAACGCGTGGAACAGCGCCGGCGACAGCGCGAGGCCGATCGTCGGCAACGTGAAGAGGTCGAGGGCGCGCACATGAAATGCCCCGCCATTCGCCGCGCCATTCGTGGCGCCGGGTGTCGACGTGAGGACGTCGACTTCGTGGCCGCGCGACGCGAGTCGCTCGGCGAGCTCCAGCAACTGCCATTCGATGCCGCCGCGGCGTGGCGCGAACCAATCGGTCGCAAGCGCGATCTTCAACGAGACGTCCTCGCAGCTCGTCTAGGCAATCGGGCGTTCGAAGATGCGCCACCGCCGGTACACGCGGCCACCGAATGCTTCGATCGGCTGACGCATCGACTGGTTGTCCTCGAGAACCCACGAGGCTTCCGCGCCGGGAGAGCCATACGCGATCGCGCGCCGCGCCGCCTCGTGCATGAAGACCGGGAGTATGCTGCCAGTGCGAAACTGCTCCTTGATCCCGAGCGCGATGATGCGTCCGGTTCGCAACTTCGATTTGCCGAACAGAATCTTGCCGAGGCCGAACGGAAACAACCTGCCATTGGGAATGCGTTTGAACACGAGATTGAAGTCCGGGACGCACAACATGAAGCCGGCTGGCGCGCCATCGACCTCCGCGACGAACGCGAACTGAGGGATCAGCAGGGGCTTCAGGGATTTCGCCATGTGCATGAATTCCGCCCGTGACATGGGAACGAATCCCCAGTTTCGCTCCCATGCGGAATTGTAGACTTCCCAACAAATCTCGACTTCCTCCCAGAATCGACTCGGTTGAAGGTCGCGAAACGTGAGATTCGCTTTCGCCGCCGCTCTCCGGGCGAGCGCTTCCAGCTTCGGCGGTAGTTGGTGCGCGGGATCCCCGTACGGCAGCCAGTAGCCGAGCAAGTCCCTTGCAGGCGCGAAGCCCGCGTTTCGAATCAGGTTCTCGTACTGTGGGGGATTCCACGCCGTGAGAAACTGCGGATGTTGGTCGAAGCCCTCGACCAGCAGTCCGCAATCGTGGTTCGTGGAGGGATTCATCGGGCCGCGCATCGATGTCAGCCCGCGCGCGCGCAGCCATTGCTCCGCCGCCAGGAACAGCATCCGGGCGACCTCCTCGTCGACCGCCTCGAAGAATCCGAAGAACCCGACACGGTCGCGATGAAACGCGTTGTGCGCGCGGTTCTCGATCGCGGCGACGCGTCCCAACGGTTTTCCGTTGCGGCGCGCAATGAAGAGCATGCGGTCCGCTTCCCGATAGAAGGGGTTCCTCTTGGTGTCGAGAAGGTCGCGTACCATCATTCGCAGCGGCGGAACCCACTGCGGATGCTGAACGGCGTCGGGGATGTGCCACGAAACATCTATGAATGCGGAGAGGTCGCGACTGCGCTCTACCGAAATGACTTCAAGCGACATGCGCGCAATATGGGCAGGTGCGCTGCTCGTCGTCTATCTGGCGGCGACGGGCCTTCTGCTTCTACTCGGCCATTCCCGCGTCGCGACCGTCGGACTCGGTCTGCATTTCGCGGTGCTCGGCGCCATCGCGGTCGCAACGTGGCATCCGATCGTTCCGCGATGGCTGCGCGCATGGGCACCGCTGTTTGCGCTTCTCTTTCTCTACACGGAAATGCCGATGCTCATCCGGGCCGCGGGTCACGTCCGGTTCTTCGACGCCGAGGTGGTGCAATGGGAGCGCGCAATTTTCGGCGCACAGCCAGCTCTCGCGTGGGCAGCGCATTGGCGCTCACGGATCGGCAGTGAGCTGCTCCACGGCGCGTATTTGAGTTATTACGGGATCATCTTCTCGGTACCCGTCGGGCTGTATTTCGCGGGTCGATACGCCGACTTCGCCGAAGCCGTGTTTGTGCTGATGCTCACCTTTGTCTCGTGCTTCGTCCTCTATGTCGTTTTCCCGGTGGCCGGGCCGCGCTACCTCTGGTCGTCGCCGGCGAGTGCGGACGCAGGTCCGCTTCGAGCGGCGGCGGTGTGGCTGCTCGAGGCGCGATCGTCCCGCGGCACCGCGTTTCCCTCGTCGCACGTCGCGGTTTCCGTCACGCAATCCATTCTCGCCGTGCGGTACTTTGGAAGGCGGGGCGCGATCATCGGCGTGCTCGGTCTCGGGCTGGCGCTTGGCGCCGTGTACGGCGGATTCCACTATGCCATCGACGTCATCGCGGGGGCGATCCTCGGTGGCGCAGTCACGCTCTCCGGGCTCCGCCTCGCAAAGCGCCTCGCGACCTGCGGCAGTCAGGCGAAGGCGATGGCGCCGACGTAGTGGTGCTCGTCCGGCCGGCCCGGGAGTGATTCGAGCAAATCGTCGAGTGGACGGACATCGACCGCGTGAAGCGCCGCGCTCGCCGCGCCCGAGATACCGACGCCCAGGGCTTTGAGTCGGGCTTCCTTGAGGCTCCAGACGCGCAGGAACGCGTCGGACGACGTCGCGCCCCGTGCCGTGAGCTGCGCCAGCTCGTTTCGCTCCGCGTCGGTGAGCCAGCGCGCGATGAGCGCGTGAACGCGCTCCACGTCGCGCCTTCGCTCGACATCGACACCCACGGGTCGCTGGTCGCTCAGCGCCATGAGAATCAAATCGGCCGAATGTGTGACGTTGAAGTGAACCCCACCGGCCACCACCGGTTTTCCCGCATCCGTGCGGTTGACACGGATGTCACGCCCGGGGATGCCGAGACGCTCGCTCAAGACGATGCGCACGAGCGAGCGCGTCACGACGTAGCGCTCCGCCGCTTCGCGACTGCGGTACTGCCGGCGGCGAGCGGCTTCTTCAGAGGATAAGTAATCGCGGCTGAACCGATCGACATCGCGGGCATGGTCGCCAACCCATGCATACCACACATCGGCGACGGTGGACGATGCGGTCACTCGCCCGAGACGCGCGCCAACGTCGCTCGTCGACGATCGCGTCATACGGTTGCATCGACGAGCGACGCAACCGTTTCGACGGTATTCCGGATTTGATGAGGCGTGTGCGTCGACGCGACGAAGAATCGCAGCCGCGCCGCGGTCTCGCTGACCGCCGGAGCGACCATCGGCTGTACGTTGATCCCACGCTCGAACAGCTGCTGTGACAATCGCACTGCCTTGACCGAATCGCCGAGAATGACCGGCACGATCGGCGTGCCCCGGCTGGTTCCCGTGTTGAGCCGGCGCTCCTTCGCGAGCTGGAGGAACAGCAGCGCGTTCTCGTGCAGCCGCGTGACCCGTTCGGGCTCGCGTCGCAGAATGCGCAGGGCTTCCAACGCCGCGGCCACGTTCGCGGGAGCCATGCCCACGCTGAAAACGAAGCCGGGCGCGGTGTACTTGAGATACTCGACGATCTCGCGGCGGGCGCCGATGTATCCACCCACGCTCGCGAGCGACTTGGAGAGCGTGCCCATCCAAAGATCCACGGCGCGCGGCGACACCCCGGCCTGCTCCGCCAAGCCCCGACCCGTCGCGCCCAAGACGCCGATCGAGTGCGCTTCGTCCACCATCAACCAGGCTTCGTGCCGCTTCTTCACGCTCACGAAGCGCGCGAGATCGGGAACGTCCCCGTCGGCGCTATAGACACCTTCGATGACGATCAGTGCACGACGGTATTTGGAGCGCACCTCTCCGAGAAGACGATCGACCGCCGAGACGTCGTTGTGTGGGAAGGTGAGCCGGTGTGCTCCGGAGAAGAGCGCGCCCTGCATCGCACTGTTGTGCAGCAGCTCGTCGCACAACACGACGTCTCCTGCTCCGATGAGGTGGGAGATGGTCGAGACGTTCGCTGTGACGCCGCCGATGTACAGAATGCAGTCTTCGACGCCGATGAAACTCGCGAGCTCCTGTTCGAGCTCCTGATGGATCGGTCGCTCGCCGGACACCACGCGGCTCGCGGATACTGAAGTTCCGTATCGGTTGACGGCGTCGATCACCGCCGCGTTCACGCGCGGATCGCCGGAGAGTCCGAGATAGTTGTAATTCGCGAAGTTGACCAGCTCCCGCCCGCCAACGATCGCCGTGCTGCCGGTAGACCCTTCGTGGACGCGGAAGTACGGGTTCTCGAGCCCGTGACGCTCGAGCTCTTCGAGTCGCGCCTGGAGCAATCGGTATTCGGGGAATTCCGAGGCGGGCAGCGGCGACACCAGCCGCTCGTCACGGCGAAGCGAGGCCACGTCGTCGCTGCCGGTCCGTGACGACAGCGCATGCCCGCCGGCATCGAGCGCTCTCGAGAGCGACCGAATCGAGGGCTCGCGCCAAAGCAGCGATACGTCCACGCGATGGCCGAGCACCTGTTCGAGCTCGGTGACGAGCCGAACCGCAGTCACGGAGTCCAGGCCATACTCGCGCACGGAGGCCGTCGGGTCCACGCTGCTCACGTCGATCTGCAACTCATCGGCAACCCAGCGCCGCAGCCATGCCTCGACGGGAGCGCTCGTGTCGGCGTGATCCCCCAGCGCGCGAGCGACATCGTCGATCGTCGCGTCGGAGCGCGCGACGACGTCGAGCCTCCCGTCCAGCAACGCGGCGCGAGTCGCGCGGCGCTGCACCTTGCCGCTGGATGTTCGCGGTATCCCGTTCTGCCGGACGAGGACCACGACGTCCGGGAGGACGCCTTCTCGATCGGCGAGCGCACGACGCACGGCGGAAATCACGGACTCGTGCTCGCTCTCGCGGTGATGCCGCGTCACCTCGAGCGCGATCGCCAGCGTCTCCCTGCCTTCACCGGTCAGTGCGAAGGCCGCGGCGTGGCCCGGCCTCAGGCTGGGATGGCTTCGTTCCGCTGCGAGCTCCAGATCCTGCGGGTAGTAATTCCGGCCGCTCAAGATGATGAGATCCTTCAGGCGCCCGGTTACAAAGAGCTGGCCATCGTCAATGAACCCGAGATCTCCCGTTCGCAGGAAGAGCGGCGTCTGGTCGCCCTCGATCATGGCGGCGAAGGTCTGAGCCGATTCGTCCGCGTTGTTCCAGTAGCCGCCCGCAATGCTGTCGCCACTCACCCAGATTTCACCGACCCGCCGCTCATCACACGCGAGCCGCGTATCGGGATCGACGATCCGCACGATTTGGCCGCTGGCGGGCGCTCCGGAGGAGATGAGCCGCAAGCGATCACCCGCGGTCGCGGGCGCGACACGCTTCTGCTCGAGCGCCGAGCGCGACACGTCGAGCGTGGACGGCCCCTGCCCCCATGGCCCTCCCGACACGAACAAGGTCGCTTCCGCGAGACCGTAGCACGGAAAGAACGCCTGCCGACGGAATCCCGTGTCGGCGAATGCACGCGCAAATCGATCGATGGTGTCGGCGCGGATGGGCTCCGCACCGTCGAACATCGTGTGCCACGACGAAAGATCGAGGCCTCGCATCTCTTCCGGCTTGATCCGCTCGACGCAGAGGTCGAACGCAAAGTTCGGCGCGGCACTCGTGGTCGCCCGGTACGTCGACATCGCTTCCAACCACGACAAGGGACGCTGCAGAAACGTCGCAGACGACATGAGGACGGCGCCGCGGCCGAGATAGCACGGCTGAAGGATTCCGCCGATGAGGCCCATGTCGTGGAACGGGGGCAGCCAGAAAACGCCGACATCCTCGACGCGGTGCTCCACGTTGAAGGCCGTGCGAATGAGGGAGAGGTTGTGCAACAGATTACGATGGGTGAGCATCACGCCCTTCGGCGCGGCCGTCGAACCGGACGTGTACTGGAGCATGGCGACGTCGGAGCCACGAACGCCGGCGTCGCGCCACGCCCCGGCCGCGTCCGGCCAATCCTCGTCTGCGGCAATCCACCGAATCGCGGCAAGGCGCTCGTCTCCGCCGCGCCACTGATCGAGCTTGGCGAGAAGGGCGGTTGTGGTGAGAGCGACGACGGGTTCGCAATTGCCGGCGATGCTCGGAATCCGAGGGTCGGGGCGACGCGGATTGGGAGGATACGCGGGTACGGCAATCACGCCCGCATACAAACACCCGAAGTACGCCGCGACGTAATCGAGGCCTGGCGGAACGAGCAACAGCGCTCGGTCGCCACGGTTGGCCGTCTCGGCGATGCGCGCCGCGACGCTCTTCGCTCGCCTATCCAACTCACGGTATGTGATCCGCTGCTCAGGCTTGGTGTCGCCTGGCAGGAATCGGTAGACCGTTTGCTCGGGGCTTGCCTCGGCGCGAAAGCGCAGCAAGTCGACGAGCGTCTCGCAGCCGGCGGCGCGAACCTCGTCGTCGGAAGCGAAACGTATCGGGGATGGTCTGGTGGCGGCTGGAACGGCCATCGGGTGCGTTCAGGCAACGGCGCTGTCGGCTCGACGCGAGCCGCCCAGCCAGCCGCTTTGACGGTACCAATAGTATGTGTCTCGCACGGCATCTGGGAGTGAACGCGTCTCCCGAAATGCGAGCTCCTGCCGCGCGCGAGCAGCCGAGCACACCCAGAACCGATGGCGTGAGAGCGCGGCCTTGCTGCGATTGGCGAGCGTGGGGGTGTGCGTCAAGCGGCCGATCCATTCGCCCGCCAGCGATGCCGTCTGCACGAGCGGCGCGAAGACGTCGATGTGCCGCACGCGCCGTCCGACCGCGGCGGCGATGTGATTCCCGATCGCCCGCCACTGCACCGGCTCGGCTGACGAGAGGAAGTACGTTCGGCACACCGAGCTTTCCCGCTTTCCCGCCGCGAGCAGTCCTCCGACGACGTCATCCACGTGGAGCACCGAAATCCAATGTTCGGCGATTCCTGGATACAAGAGAACTCCCCGCCGCGCGAGCCGGAATAGCGTGAGGAAATCGCGATCGTGCGGCCCGAACACGGAGCAAGGCCGGACGATCGTTGCCGGGAGGCGGTCCGAGAAAGTCTTGACGACGCGCTCTGCCTCGAGCTTGCTGCGGCCGTACGCCTCGACGGGCCGCGGAACATCATCCTCGTCGATCTCGCGGTCGCGCGCCGGAGCCGGTCCCGCGGCGGCCTGAGACGAGATGAAGACGAACTTGGGGTACAGCCGGCGAGCGGTAATGGCACCGAGGAGATGCCGGGTCGGAGCGACGTTGGCTGCGACAAAATCCTCGGCACGAACGGCTTTGGTGCCTCCGGCGAGATGGAATACGACGTGGGCGCCGTCGAGCGCTTCGGAGTTCAAGAGAGTGCGGGGCTCGTCGAACCGTACGACGTAGCGTTTGGCGCCTGTCGGGGGGCTCCCGCCCGTGGGACGCACCAGGCATCGCACTTCGTGGCCCTCGGTCAGCAGGCGACGAACGAGATTCTGGCCGATGAAGCCGCTCCCGCCCGTGACGACAGCGATCATGTGCCCGGTGCGCTATTCCGCTCTACGATGGCACCTGCCCGGCGCAGTCGGCCCGCCAACTTCTCGCCGACGCGTGCGCGCAGCACGAGGCGCTCGCCGACGGTGCGCTGATCGAGCACCTCCCCATACTCGTGAATCTCGGCGAGCAACTTTCCGTCGGCGGTGGAGAGATGGATCTCCGCGAGCGGTCGGCGCAGCCTGAGTGACGCCTGGAGCGCGCGTCGAAGCGGGTCTGTACCGTGCTCGCTGACGGTGGACACGAAGACGGCCTCCTGGCCCGACGCGGCCATGCGCTCCTGTAAGGCCAGCAGCGGCTCTTCGTCCAGCAGGTCGATTTTGTTGAAGACGAGCAGCACCGGCCGATCATGCAGCTCGAGCTCGCGCAGGACGCCGTCGACGACCTCGCGCTGCTCTTCCCACGCGTGATGGCTGGCGTCGATCACATGCAGCAGAAGATCGGCTTCCCCTGCCTCTTCCAGGGTCGCGCGAAACGACGCGACGAGATGGTGCGGCAGCTTGCGAATGAACCCGACGGTGTCCGTCACCAGCGCCTTGGAGTTCTCCCCGAGATCCACTTCGCGGGTGAGCGGATCGAGCGTCGCGAAGAGACGGTCTTCGACGAATATCTCGTCGGCGCCCGCGAGCGTGCGAAGGATGGATGACTTGCCCGCATTCGTATACCCGACCAGCGAGGCCTTGAACTCGCTCCGCCGTGAGTCGCGCTGCACGGCTCTGCCTTTCTGGAAATCCCGCAGTTTCTCGCGCAGGAGCTTCACGCGGTTGCTGATCAACCGCCGGTCTGTTTCGAGCTGCGTTTCACCGGGGCCCCGAACGCCGATGCCACCGCGGAACTTCTCGAGATGGGTCCACATCCGCGTCAGTCGGGGGAGCATGTACTCGAGCTGGGCGAGCTCCACCTGCATCTTCGCCTCGGCGCTGCGGGCGCGCGTCGCAAAAATGTCGAGGATCAATTCCGCACGATCGACGACGCGCTGACCGATGGCGTCTTCGATGTTCTTCGATTGCGACGGCGAGAGCTCGTCGTCGAAGATGACCAGCGTTGCATTTGTCTCCACCACCCGCCCGCGAAGCTCCTCGATCTTGCCCGCGCCGAGGTACGTGCCCGCGTGCGGTCGATCGAGCTGCTGCGTGACCTCACCGACAATCACCGCGCCCGCGGTGTCCGCGAGCCGCTCCAGCTCTTCCATGTGCTCGCGCATCGTCGCGCGCGCACCCGCGCGCTTGAGCGGCGCTCCAACGAGGAGCGCGCGCTCGACAGGCTGCTCGATTTTGATCGGGACTTTTGCGATCTCCGCCTCCGCCCTAACGCGCCATTGTATTGAAGTTACCTGACGCAGAATAGGGGACCGTGAAGTTGCCGACGACGGATCCGACCGTCACG
This sequence comes from Gemmatimonadaceae bacterium, assembly GCA_036560265.1. GTDB lineage: Bacteria > Gemmatimonadota > Gemmatimonadetes > Gemmatimonadales > Gemmatimonadaceae > DASPMP01. The sequence continues at coordinate 28,758 of DATBRO010000032.1, forward strand.
TCGCCCGTGACGCGATAGTTGACCGCGCCGGTGCGCAGAAGCTGCATCCCCGCCGCGCTGAGACCCGAGTACGTGAAGGACACCGGGATTTTCAGGATCGTCGAGTCCTTGGCTTGTACCGTCGAGCGGGTGTCGACCGCGCCACTCGCGAGACCAACCGAGTCGCCCACGAACACCCGATAGGTCAGTCGCGTGGCGTCGAGGCGATAGTTGTTGGGATTGTAGACGCCAAGCTGCACCTCGAGTTGGCCGCCCGTGGTACCGAGTCCCAGCACGCGCACGTCGCGGAGGTTCACCACCGGATTCTCGAACGCCTGGCGGCCGAGCGTCGAGCATGCCGCCACGCTGAGCGCCAGAACGAGAACAGCGAGTTTTCTCATGTCTTGTCTTCCCTCTCTTCGTCTGCCTTACGGCGTTTCAGTTCGTCCCACCACGCGAGCCGCTTCGCGATCTCCTTCTCGAATCCGAATGGGCCGGGCTGATAGAACGTCCGTCCCTTCAGCTTGTCCGGCAGGTACTCCTGCGGGATGTATGCCTCGGGGACGTCATGTGCGTATTGATACCCCGCATGATAGCCCAGTTCCTTCATGAGGTTGGTCGGCGCATTCCGGATGTGCAGGGGGACGGCTTCCGCCGGAGTTTCCGCGGCTGCTTTCATAGCGGCGCCGAGCGCGACCTTCGCGCTGTTCGACTTCGGCGCCGTGGCTAGATACACCACCATCTGCGCGAGCGGCAGATATCCCTCGGGAACGCCCAACATGTGATACGCGTCTCGCGCGGCCACGGCCAGCTTCAGCGCTTCCGGATCCGCAAGGCCGATGTCCTCCGCCGCCATCGCGAGCGCGCGGCGGAACAGGATCATCGGATCGCCGCCGCCTTCCACGAAACGCGCCATCCAGTAGAGCGCGCCCTGTGCATCGCTGCCGCGGAGACTCTTGTGGAACGCCGACAGCATGTTGTAGGTCTCTTCGCCCCACTTGTCGAAGCGCGCAAACCGCAGCTGCATCGCCTCACGTGCGACGCTCTCGTCGATCTTTCCGTGCGCACCCACGTACTCGGCAGCGGCCTCCAATACGGTCAGGCCGCGCCGCGCGTCTCCATCCGCCTCCTCCGCGATGAGATCCAACGCCGAGTCGTCCACCTGCAGCTGCTTCTCGCCGAGTCCGCGCGCCGGTTGGCTGAGCGCACGCTCGAGCAGCGCGCGGATGTCACCCGGCGACAGCGGCTGAAGCACGAAGACGCGCACGCGCGAAAGCAGCGCGCCGTTGATCTCGAACGACGGATTCTCCGTCGTTGCCCCGACGAGCGTGATGGTTCCCGTCTCCACGTGCGGGAGGAACGCATCCTGCTGCGCCTTGTTGAGCCGGTGGATCTCGTCCGCGAAGAGAATGGTGCCACGACCGACGGCGAGACGTTGCTGCGCCTCGGCGACGACCTCGCGAATGCGCGGAACGCCCTCAGTCACTGAAGAGAACGGAACGAACTCACGATCCGTGTAGGCCGCGATCAGACGTCCCAACGTCGTCTTGCCGCTTCCCGGCGGACCCCAGAGTATGACCGAGCCGATCGTGCCGTTCTCGATGGCATCGCGAAGTGGCTTGCCGCGCGCGAGCAGATGCTCCTGGCCCACGAACTCATCGAGGGTCGCGGGCCGCATGCGGGACGCGAGCGGCTGGGCGCGATCGACCGCTTCGTGGAACAGTGTGGGTTGTCCAGCCGGTCGTCGCGGGGTCACAGAAGTGCGCGGGTGGCAAAATACGCTCCGCATCCCGCCATGAAGCTGATCGGCGTCTCCCATCCGCCCCGCGATTGAAGCTCCGGGACGAGATTCGACGCGCCCACATAAATCGTGACGCCTGCCGAAATCGCCAAGCCGTAGCTCTCGAGCGCAGCAAATTGATCGGTCAGCAGCACGCCCAGCAGTGTCGCGGTTCCTAGAGCGCCGGCCGCGGCTATGGCGGCGCCTCGCGTGGCTCCCGCCGCGAGAAACATGCTGGAGATTGCCAAACCCTCCGGAAACTTGTGCAGCAGCACTCCGACGAAAACGAGGGTCCCCACGGCCGCGTTCACGAGCAACCCGCTCGCCACGGCGACGCCATCCACGAACGTGTGCAGGAGAAGACCCAGCAGCGCGCTCACGCTCACGGTGCGAGTGATCGCATGCGTCTCCTCACCAAAGTGAAAGTGCCGCCCGAATGTGTGCTGGCTGAGATGCACCAGGAGATACGCGATCAGCGCTGCGATCGCGGCTGACCGGCCACCGCGGCTGATGGCTTCGGGAATCAAGTCGACGAACGCGACGGAGAGCAGAAACCCGGCAGCGAAGGCCAACATCCGATCGAGCGCCCGAACGCTCCACCGACGACCCGACGTAACCGCAATCGCCCCGACGACATTCGCGACCGCCGCCGAAACGCCGTACGCCAGCTCGGTGCCGTTCACGCGCGCTGCAAGCCGAGACGCTCCACCGCTGCCTGAATCGCGTTCACGAGGTCGGCGGCCGCCGGGAATTGGGCGCGTCGCTGCTTCCAGCTCTTCGTCCGAACGACGCGTTGTTCCTCGAGGCCTTTGCCCTCGAGGAGATAGTACCAGCGGTCGGTGCGGGAGTAGATGAAGAACTCGAGATACGGATTGAGCGTCAGCTGGTCCTCGGACGTGAAGACGGAGAGCTCGACCCCTCCGTACCGCCCGAGAAGCACCTTCAGGCGCGCGATCTGTTCGCGAACGTCATCGAGTGGAAGCGCTTCGCCTTTCCAGCTCCGCCCCGAGCGGAGGTCTTCGAGCATCACGTCCACGGCCGGCGGCATCTGCTCGGTGAGTGAATGAAAGAGGTCGACGACCCGCTCGGCGTTGGCAACGACGTGAGCCGAGAAGTACCCGTCCTCGGAGCTGAACGTGAAGCCGTCGGCGCTCGCTCGAAAACGACGCCAAATGGAAGCTTCCGCATGTCGGCCTCGAAAGAACATCAGCCCATCGACTCCAGTGTTCCGCCGTCTACTTTGATTGCGAGCGCAGCCGCCGCGCCTCATCGAGAAGCTTCTCGCGCACGTTCAGCCGCGGATCCTCGATGACGACCTCCAGAAGCCTCGACAGAATCTTACCAAGCTCCGGCCCGGGTGTGATGCCCGCCTGCCGAAGGTCGTCGCCATCGATGGCAAGGTCCCGGAGATCGACCGGCTCGCTCAGCGCCGCCCGAAGGCAGCGACGGTAGAGCGAACGCACGGCTTGCGCCGCGGGCGCGGTGCGATTCGCGGGCGACGTCTGACGCGCTGACCATCTGGCAAAGGCCAGCCGAAAGAACGCGGCAAGACGTGGCCGACCGATGGCCGCGATCCATCGCCGCACGCTGGCGCCATCCGGCTCACCGGCGGCGAGGCTCTTCGACATCGGTGCATCCAACGCCTGCCAGCGCTCGACCATCAGCGCGATCCATTGCGCGTCGTGCTTGGAGAAGCGCAGGCGAGTCGCGACATCGAGCCCGCTTGCGGCAGGAACGTCGCTCAACAGCACCGCAAGTCGCGTTAGGCGACGCCCCGGTTTCGTCGGCAGTCCGGGCTGCGCCACGTGATCCAACGCGTTCAACGCTTCTTCGCTGATCGCCGTCAGTTCGGGAACGAGCACTTGTATCGCCCCGCTCTCCCGCCAGAGGCGTATCGCTCGTGAGGGCGCAGTCACCTGATCCATCGTCTTCTCGATTTCCTGCTTCACGCGTTCTGCCGAGAGACGCGTGAGATGCGACGCACTTCCCTGAATTGCCTCCCACGTCTTCGGCTCGATCTCGAAATCGAAGCGGGCCGCGAACCGGATGGCTCTGAGAGCGCGCAGACGGTCTTCACGCATTCGATCAGCCGGCTCGCCGACAGCGCGAATCACTCGCGCCTCGAGGTCGCGCTGTCCATGAAATGGGTCGTACAGTTGGCCTCGGCTGGGCGAATAGGCGATGGCGTTCACAGTGAAGTCTCGTCTCGCGAGGTCTTCCTCGAGCGAGGCGCCGAACTCCACCTCGGCGTGGCGGCCATCGGTCCGGACGTCCCTGCGGAACGTCGTGACCTCATGCAGCAATCCGTCGGCGTCGAGCACGCCGACCGTTCCGAAGTCGATACCGACTGGTATCGTGCGCTTTCGTCCGAACACCGTTCTCACCTGATCCGGCGTCGCATCCGTCGCCAGATCCCAGTCCAGGTGCTGATGCCCGAGTAGGGCGTCCCGCACCGCGCCCCCAACTGCCCACGCCTGAAATCCGGCCTTCTCCAGATCATTCGTGATCTGAAGAACCGCTTTCGGCGGATGCAGTCTCGGGTGCGTTTTCTTGGTGGCCACTAGGGCTTCCAAGCGTCTGTGCGAGTAGCGATATTGCCTTGCCCTGCAAGGGTTTCTGTTCGCTCACCTAAACTAGTACAGCGGGCTCGACCGACCGATGGACACACTGATCCAAAGCTCACGCGCGACAGCCGATTTCAAGGCGGACGTCGCGTTGTTTTTCTCCGGCAAACGTGCGGAGCGGGTAAAGGTCGAGACCTACGCGCCGCGCGTCAAAGTCCAGCGCTTGCTCGCGCAGCTCCTGACGGTCGAGGCATCGCTCGAGATCGACCAGGTCGTGATCCGAGGGACGGCAGGATGTTCCAACTTTGTCGGATCGGTTGACGTTCACACGGCATCCGGCGGCCACGTTTTCGACTTCACGTGGTGCTGCCGTTGGCGGGCTGAGACCGAGGGTCTCGTAGACTACTTCGGTTTTCCGGACCAGCTGCGCGCCGCTCAGGAATTCGATTGGCGCTGCTTCCAGCACTGGGAGCGCCGCAGCGCGAATTGAGTAGTTGGGCGTCGTCGCGCCCCTATTTCTCGAAGAAGGCACGGGGGTCGATGCGCGCTCCAAGCGCGAGCATCAGATCGATGCGGGCCTGTTGAGGCCTGCGACTTCCGGCAAAGATGACGCCCATGTCGTGCAGTCGCCGTCCACCGCCAGGATACCCGTAGGTGTGGCCAACGCGGCCACGTAATGCGCGCGAAGCTATCACGACGGGTTTCTGCTCACGCAGCCAGCGCTCGATGCCCGGCACCATCGCTGGCGGTACGTTGCCTCGTCCCATCGCCGCCACGACCACGCCCTGACCCTCGTCACGCGCCGCATCCAGCAGGCGCGAGTCGGAGCCCGCGTAGGCGTACACGATGTCGACCGGGCCGCCGAGCTCCGTGGGTTCCACGACGTCGCACGGTGATGGAAGCGCGCGACGAAACACGACGCGACCGTCGTCCACCACGCCGAGTGGCCCGAGGCCGGGGCTCTCGAAAGCGTCGAGCATGTGCGTGTGCGCCTTCGTGACGTCGAGGCCTGCATACACCCGATCGCCCATCACCACGAGGACGCCGTAACCTCGAGCTTCCTCGCTGGCGGCGACGCGGACCGACGCGCCGAGGTTGGCTGGCCCGTCCCACCCCAGGTCGCTCGAGGTGCGCATTGCGCCCGTGAAGACGATCGGTTTTTCGCTCGCGAGCGATCGCGCGGTGAGGTACGCGGATTCCTCCAGCGAGTCCGTCCCATGCGTGACCACGACGCCGTCGACATCGGAGCGCCCGACATGCGTCGCGATGGAGTTGCGCAGATCCCACATGCGGTCGGTGGTCATGTGTGGCCCGGGAAACGCGCCGAAATCGTCGACCTCCAGATCCGCGATGTCCTTCAGCTGCGGCACTAGTTCGAGAATGTCGCGGCCGGCGAGCGCCGGAACGGCCCCACCGGCTGCGGGATCGTGCCGCATCGAGATCGTTCCGCCGGTAAAGACGAGAACGATCATCCGACGAGAACGCTGCCGCCGTTGACGTTGAGAATCTCGCCGGTGATGTGTCGCGCGAGATCCGAGCAGAGGAAGACGATCGGCCCGGCGATGTCGCGCGGCTCCGCGACGCGTCCAAGGGGGATGCCGGCCGCGATGCGGTCGCGTCCGCCCCCGGCGTAGGGCTGCGCGGCCATCTCCGTATCCACCCAGCCGGGAGCGACACAATTCACCGTGATGTCGCGCCGCGCGAGCTCGACGCACAGCGACTTCACAAACGAGATCATCGCGCCCTTGGACGCGGCATAGTCGGCATGTAGAGCCTCGCCGCGCTGCCCGGCGGTGCTGGCGACGAGCACGATGCGCCCGTGATCCTTCAGAACGCGAGCCGCGGCTCGCGTCGTGAAGAACATCGAATCGAGGTTCTCGCGCATCGTGCGGTGCCACTGGTCATCGGACATCTCGGCGACAGACACATCGTCCGGAATCCAAATGCCAGAGTTACCGACGAAGAAATCGAGACCGCCGAGCTTCTTGACCGCTTCGTCCATCAGACGCTCCGCTCCATCTCGATCGCCGATGTCCGCCGCGATCGCGGTCGCGGTTACACCATGTCCGCGCGCTCGCTGGACGACGGCGGTGGCGTCGCCGGACCGAGCGCGATAACCGATCGCGACGTCCACTCCCATTTCCGCAAAAAGCAGCGCGGTGGCCGCGCCAATGCCGCGCGAGCCACCGGTAATCAGCGCCTTGCGGCCCGCGAGCGACTTCACAGTTCGCGCTCCACCAGGTCGCAAATCACGTGTTGGATGCAGAGCTGCAGCTCCTGCGCTCGATCGGTTCGGTCGGTGGGCACGATGACGCTGTGCGTCGCGATCGCGGCGAGTTTGCCACCACCGCGCGCGCTGAGCGCGAGCACCGGAACGCCCTTGGCGCGCGCGGCCTCCGCCGCGCGCAACAGGTTGGGCGAGTTCCCGCTCGTCGTGTGAATGATCAAGAGGTCGCCCGGCTTCGCCAGGGCTTCGACCTGGCGGGCGAAAATCTCGTCGAACCCCAAGTCGTTTCCGGCCGCCGTGAGCAGCGAGGTGTCGGTCGTCAGCGCGACGGCGGGATACGCTTTGCGCGTGCGCATGTAGCGCACGACGTATTCCGTCGCGATATGCTGCGCGTCGGCGGCGCTTCCACCGTTGCCGCAGAAGTACAGCGTTCCGCCGCGCCGTACCGTCTCGCGAACCATGTTCAGCGCGCGGTCGAGCGATTCGCCGAGTTGGTCCGCGACGAGCTGCGCTGTCGTGGCAAGCTCGCGGAGTGGAGTGGAAAACGCGTCAGACACGTTGCGTTGCAAGTTGTCCGAGCGTGCGGGCGCTTAGCGTGGCGAGCGCGGCAAGATCGTCCCGGCTGTCGGCCGTTTGACTCGCGTATTCGAACGCGAGCGTCGTGAGCGCATCGATGGCCAGGAGCTCGCGCGCATGGTCGCGGCCGAATCGGCTCTCGGAGAGAAGTGCGTCGAGGGCCCGCGCGGCGGAAGCGAGACACAGCTCGGGCGTGCGCGACTCGGGGGCGTCCGCGTCGGAGCCGAGGGTTGTGAGTATCTGCTGCTGGAGCGCCGCCGGCGCTCGTGTCGTCCGGATCGTGATCCAGTCCCGGATGGTCACTGGCGGTCGAGCGCCGGCCGTCATCTGTCAGCGCGCACGCAAAAACGGACGAATGATCTCCGGCGCGCCGCGGATCGCGGCGTCGAGCTTGTCGGGATCGGGAATGCCCGCCTGGGCCATGTGGGGCTTCCCGCCGCCCCGACCCCCCGCGACCGCCGCGATCTCGCGCACGAGCGTGTCCGCGCGCACGCCTCGGTCGCGGAGATCGTCGGTGACGACGACGAGCAGCGTCGTCTTGCCGTCCGCGAAGGTCGTGCCGAGGACGCCCACGCCGGAGAGCAGCTGCTCGCGAAGCGCGTCCCCCATGGCCTGCAGTTCCTTGACGTCACCCGCCGACACGCGGCGGCCGACATACCGAGTACCGTTGCCATCCAAGGGCTCCGCTTCGGAGAGCCACTGCTTCATCTGATCGCCGCCGCCACGCATCGCTTCTTCGACGCGCCGTTCCAGATTGCGACGCTCCTCGATCAAGCCCACCACGCGCCGCTCGACGTCCTCCTCGCGCGTCTTGAGCAGCTCGCCAACGCGCGCCAGTGCCCTCTCCCGCTCGCGCATGAGCTGAAAGGCGCCGGGCCCGGTCGCCGCCTCGATGCGGCGGACGCCCGAGGCGACGCCGGT
>DATBRO010000033.1:0-15025 GCA_036560265.1 Gemmatimonadaceae bacterium
GCGTTTACGTATACCGCTCGCGATCAGAAGGGCGAGCTCAAAAGTGCGACGCTCGAAGCGACGAATCGCGAAGATGCCATAAGTCAGCTCAAGAAGCAGCGCCTGAACGTCGTCAAGATCGACGAGCAGACGAAGAAGAAGAAGCCCGGCAAAGTGGCGATGCGCGACATCGTGATCTTCACGCGCATGTTCTCCACGATGATCAACTCGGGCCTGCCGCTCGTGCAGGCCATGGGAATTCTCGCCGAACAGAGCGAGAACCCGGCCCTCCGCGAGGTCACCAAGCAGGTGGTCTTCGACGTCGAGTCGGGCAATACCGTCGCCGACGCGCTGAAGAAACATCCCAACGCGTTCAGCGATCTGTACGTCAACATGGTCGCCGCGGGTGAGGCGGGCGGTATTCTCGATACCATCCTGATGCGCCTCGCCATCTTCATGGAAAAGAACGACCAGCTCGTTCGCAAGGTGAAAGGCGCGATGATCTACCCGGGCGTCATCATGACGGTCGCCGGCGGCGCGATCGTCGTGCTGCTGGTCTTCGTGATCCCGACCTTCCAAAAGATGTTCGCGGAGGCGGGCATTCCCCTGCCGTTCATGACGCGCGTGGTGATCCAGCTCTCCAAGCTCCTCCAGGCGTACTGGTGGGCGGTGGGTATCGCCGCGTTCTTCGGGTTTACGTCGTTCAAGAAGTACTATGCGACGCAGAGTGGAAAGCTCGTCATCGACCGGATGATGCTGAAGATGCCGGTCCTCGGCGACGTGCTGCGCAAATCCGCGGTCTCACGCTTCACCCGTACGCTCGGCACGCTGATCGGCTCGGGCGTCAGCATCCTCGACGGTCTCGAGATCACCGCCAAGACGTCGGGCAACCGCGTCATCCAGGACGCGATCATGGAGTCGCGCGCCTCCATCGCCGGCGGCGAAACGATCTCGGCTCCGCTCAAGAAGTCGGGAGTCTTTCCACCGATGGTCGTCTCCATGATCAACGTCGGCGAGCAGACCGGCGGTCTGGACGAGATGCTCGGCAAGATCGCCGACTTCTACGACGAAGAGGTCGACGCCGCGGTCTCCGGCCTGCTGGCGCTGATGGAACCGGTTATGATCGTGTTCCTCGGCGTGGTCGTCGGCGGCATGGTCATCGCGATGTACTTGCCGATCTTCGACATGGTGAACGCGGCGGGATAGAGCAGGGAATAGGGATTAGGGAATAGGGAATAGGGCAACTACAACAACGGGAAAGGGAAAGGGAAAGTGTTAGGGACTAGTCCCTCTTCGCTTTCCCTTTCCCTTTCCCGCACTTGTAGTTGCCCTATTCCCAAATCCCCATTCCCTAGTCCCTATTAGGTGCATGGCTGCCCTGCCGTCCGACCACACATTCCACGTCGTCCGCTTCGACGCTCCCGACGAAGCCGACGCCTTCGTGCGCGCACTCCAGCGCTTTCTCGACAGTTCGCGAGGCGAAGCGTGGACCACGAAGTTCCACATTACCGAAGTCTGGGCGCCGAAACCGCTGGCGGACGGTCCGCTCGAGGTGTACCTGAGCGACAGCGCGCTGATGGCGACGGAAGCCGCGTTTGCGCCGCCGCCCGGCGTCGCCGCCTGCCGTGGCGACGAGCTGCCAGCCGACTCCGTGCTCGTGTTGGAAGGCGCGGAGCTGCGATAAGCGATCGACCAATGGCGACGTCGACCGGTGTCGAATGGCGCGTCCCAGTCGATGAGGACGAAACGACGGCGATGTACGAGCCCCCCTCGCACCCCCCGCCCCCCCAGCCGGCGGCCGCCGAGCGACAGTCAGCCGTATTCGTTTGCGCTCACGGCGCCGGCGGTCATATGCACGACCGCGGCATGCTACGCGTCGCCGAGACGCTTCGGTCGATCGGGCTCGGCGTCGTGCGCTTCAACTTCGTCTATCGCGAAAAGAAATCGGGCCGTCCCGATCCCATGCCCCGGTTGGAGAAGTGCGTCGCGGCCGTAGTGGCGCGCACCAGACAGGAAATCGGGCAGCGTCCACTGCTCATCGGCGGCCGATCGATGGGAGGCCGCGCCGCCTCGATGCTCGCGGCCGACGGTTTTGCGTGCGACGGTCTGCTGTTGCTCGCCTATCCTTTGCATCCCGCCGGTCGCCCGGAACAACTGCGCGACGCGCATCTTCCGGCGATCACGGTACCCGTGCTGTGCTTCAGTGGAACACGCGATGCCCTCTGTCGCCGGGATCTCATGGAGTCGGTACTGCGAACAGTCAAAACGAATTGGACCATGCACTGGCTGGACGGCGCAGATCACAGCTTTCACGTTCTGAAGTCTTCGGGTCGGACCGACGCGCAGGTTTTTGACGAAATCGCCGCTGCCACGAGTTCCTGGGTAAGGGGGCTTCCTTCGAGGAAAGCATGACCGCCCGTTCCTCGACAATGGCGTGTGCGCTCGCCCTCGTGGCCGTGCTGTTGAGCTGCAACCTCGACACGACGCCGCCGGGGGACCTGCCGCATTTTGCTCCGGCCTGGCAATTGGTCGCGGTGGACGGTCAGCGTTTGCCCGACACGCTGGCACTCAATTTGGAAAACTCGCCACCCAATACTCTCCACAAGATCGAAGCCGGCGCCATCGAGTTCACCTTTCCGCGAGGGACGCGATTCCTCAGGTGGACGCTCATACTTCGTCGCCTGACGGACTCGCTGCGATTCACGTTCAGCTTCGACGCCAACTACGTACAGGTTGGCGCGGATAGCATCGTATTCCCAACGTCGCGCAGTGTCCCCCCGGAGTTCTTCGGAGGGAAGGCTGGCGATTCACTGACGGTCGTGACCATCTGGCTCGAGGATCTCACGACGCCCGCCGCGCTCGTCGGGGGATCGCACACCTGGCGCTTCGCCCGCGACACGCTCTTCAAATAGCGCGAGATGGCTCCACGAAGGCGGCATCGCCCACTTCGGATTCCGCCTCACGAATCCGCGCGACATCGCCGACGCCGCGGAACGCGTCCGTCGCGCGGGCGGCACGATCACCGAGCGGGAGAGTTCGTGCCCGGCGAGCCGTATCTCTTCGCGCGCGACGCGGACGGCTACCTCATCGAGATCTGGTACGAGCTGCCCACTCCGGCCGATCCCGCATGAAAATGCCCCGGGTGGTCGGCATGGTCACTCCTGAAGGTGACGTGCCACTCTGTACGACTGGACCCGAGCGGCCGCGCCTTCCATCGTTGAGGCCACCATGTTCACCCGGCACACCGAGCAGCGACTCGGAACGCTCCTCGCGGACCACATCGACGCGGTGCGGGAATTCGTCGAGCGTGCGAACGCGGTGTCCAGCCCGCAGTGGCTCACGCCGCGCGCCGAGGGAAAATGGACGCCGGCGCAGGAAACGAAGCACGTGATCCTGGCCTACGAGGCGTTCCTCCGACAGCTCACCGTGGGAACGCCGATGCGGCTGAGGGGCAACGCACTGAAGCGGCGCGTCTGGCGGCTGGTCGGTCTGACCTCGATCCTCTGGCGCAAACGCATCCCGGTCGCCGTCAACGCGCCGCGAGAGGTGAGGCCGGAGCCCATCACCTCCGGGCCCGACGAGCTGCTGCCCGAGCTTCGACGGCGCGCCGAGGAGTTCGACCTTGCCTTCGCGCATGCGTGGCGCCACGAGCCGCGGCGCCGCATGACGCATTACATGTTCGGGACGATCTCCCTCGATCAAGGCATTCGATTGGTCTCGGTGCATACGAGACACCACGCCGCGTTTCTCCCGCGGCCAGCACAGGACGCGCGCACATGACATCGAGGATCGACCGTCGGGAGTTCGTTCGGCGCGGCGCCGTCGCGGGCGCGCTCGCGCTCACGGGAACGACGGAAGCGCCGGCTCTCCCTGGGCATTCACGCGGCGTGACGTGGCCGAAGCCACCGGCGCCATTCGATCTCGACGAAATCACGATCGCGCAGCTCCAGGAGGGCATGTCGGCGGGGAAGTACACCGCAAGATCGCTGGCCGAGCGGTATCTCGCGCGGATCGACGAGATCGATCGGCATGGTCCTACGGTGAATTCCGTGATCGAGACGAATCCGGACGCGCTCGACATCGCCGACGCGCTCGACCGGGAGCGGAAGGAGAAGGGCGCGCGCGGACCGCTCCACGGCATACCGGTGCTCATCAAGGACAACATCGATACCGCCGACAAGATGAAGACCAGCGCGGGATCGTTGGCGCTCGCGGACGTCGTCGCGCCGCGCGACGCTTTCATCGTGCAACGACTGCGCGCGGCCGGCGCCGTGATACTCGGCAAGACGAACCTCAGCGAGTGGGCGAACTTCCGCTCGACGCATTCGGTGAGCGGATGGAGCGGTCGCGGCGGCCAGACGCGCAATCCGTACACGCTCGACCGCAATCCGTGCGGTTCCAGCTCGGGCACCGGCGCGGCGATCGCCGCGAATCTCGCCGCCGTGGGCATCGGCACCGAGACCGACGGATCCATCGTTTGTCCCTCGTCCGCCACTGGGCTCGTCGGCATCAAGCCGACGGTGGGCCTCATCAGCCGATCGGGGATCGTGCCGATCTCGCACACGCAGGACACGGCTGGGCCGATGGCCCGCACGGTGACCGATGCCGCCATCATGCTCGGCGCGCTCGCGAGCGTGGACCCCAACGACGCCGCGACCGCGCCGAGTCGCAACAAGTGGCACGCGGACTATCGCGAGTTCCTCACGGCGGACGGGCTCCGTGGAGCACGGATCGGCGTCGCGCGCAACTTCTTCGGCTTCAACGCGCGCGTCGACCAGATCATGGACGACGCCGTCGCCGCCATGAAAAATGCCGGCGCGGTCGTGATCGATCCCGCGAATTTCGCGACGAAGGGGAAGTTCGACGACGCCGAGTTCGACGTGCTGCTCTATGAGTTCAAGGCCGACCTCAACGCCTACCTCGCGCGCTCCAATGCGCCCTACAAGACGCTGGCGGCGCTCATCGAGTTCAACGCGCAAAACCGCGACCGCGAGATGCCGCATTTTGGTCAGGAAATATTCGAGATGGCGCAGAAGAAGGGATCGCTCTCCACCGCGGCCTACCGCGCCGCGCGGGCGAAGTGTCGGCGGCTCTCTCGCGTGGAGGGCATCGACGCCATGATGAAGAAGCACCGGCTGGATGCCTTCGTCGCGCCGACGGGCGGGCCCGCGTGGGTCATCGATTATCTGAACGGCGATCACTTCACTGGCGGGAGCTCGACGCCGGCGGCGGTCGCGGGATATGCGTCGATCACCGTGCCGGCCGGATTCATCCACGAACTGCCGGTGGGATTGTCCTTCGTCGCGGGCGCCTGGAGCGAGCCGACACTGATTCGCTTGGCGTTCGGCTTCGAGCGCGCGATGCCTGTGCGCAAGGCGCCGACGTTTCGTCCGACGTACTCCGCCTAGTTCCTGTCCAGTTGCGGTCCGGAAGTCGCGTTATTAACGTTAACATCGTTAACACATAGCTAAACGCTCGATAAAACACGACCGTGCGCGCCCGGACTCCAGACCGTCACACCACTGCCTTCGTCGAGAAGATCGCGGTCCTGCTCGAGGCGGATGGGATGTCGCGTGTCGCGGGACGACTGTTCGGCCTGCTGCTGGTGTCTGCCGAGCCGCGCTCGCTCGACGACCTCGCGAAACAGCTCGGCCTCAGCAAGGCCAGCATCAGCATCAACGCACGTCTGCTCGAGGAGAAAGGCCTCGTCGAGCGCATCGGACGCCAGGCGGATCGTCGCGACTACTACAGCATCGCCGAGGATATCCTCGAGCGGACGCTCGAACAGCGGATGGCCAAGATACGCCGCTTTCAGCAATCCATCGCCGAAGCGCGTAAGACGTGCACGATCGACGACGAGATCGTGCGCGCCCGCCTGGAAAACATGGACATGGCGCACAATCACCTGCTCGAGGTGACCGCACGCGCGCTGGACGAGTGGCGGGACCACCGCGGCAAGCGGACGACACAACCAACCGCACGAACTCGATGAACCATTCCAGACTTCTCGCCGTCACTCTCGTACTCTGCGCCGCCTGCCGCGCGCAGGCCCAGAGCGGTGACTCTTTACAGGTGTTGTCCCTCGGAGATGCGGCGCGGCTCGCCGCCAAACAGAGTGGCAACTCGGTCGCCGCCTTCTATCGCGCGGAGCAGGCGCGCGGACGCGCGCTGGAGAGTCGCTCCGCGCTGCTACCCCACGCGAGCGCGGGTTTCTCGGACGGCAAGCGCACGTTCAATACGGCGAGCTTTGGCCTTCCGTTCCCGGGATTCGATCCGAACGGGGTTGTCATCGGACCCGTACGTACCATCGACGCGCGTGGGCGCGTCGTCGCGAACCTGATCGATCCCGCGAGCTTCGGCCGATACCGCAGCGCCCAGGCAGCAGCCTCGGGCGCCGTGGCCGACGCGGCGGTCATCACCAACCAGGCCGCCGCAATCGCGACGGCCACGTACGTGCGCACCCTCCGCGCGGAAGCGCAAGTCAGCGCGCGAGCGGCCGATTCCTCGCTCGCCACCGAGCTCCTCGGAATTGCCCAGCGACAACTCCAGGTCGGCGTCGGCGTCGCGCTCGACGTGACGCGCGCGCGCTCGCAGCTGTCGGGGACGCACGCCCAGCTCATCGCGGCGCGCAACGAGCGCGATCGCGCGAGGCTGGATCTGTCGCGCGCGCTCGGGTTGTCTCCGGACGCGACGGTCGTGCTGCGGGATTCGCTGACGTCCGGTGCCGCCGTCCCGACGCCCAGCGAGTCCGAGGCGCTGACAGCGGCGATGAAGGATCGCGCGGATCTCCGGGCCGCGGCGGCGGCGACGGAAACCGCGCGCCTCGCGCTGCGAGCCGCTCGCTCCGAGCGTCTCCCGACCCTCGGCGTGTTCGGGGACGACGGCGCCACGAGCAACAGCTACTCGCATCTTCTCAATACGTACACCTACGGCCTGCAGTTGTCGCTGCCCATCTTCGAGGGATTCCGCACGTCAGCGCGTGTGCAACAGCAGGTCGCGGTGCTGCGCGAGGCGGAGGCACGGCAGCGTGACGTCGAGCTCCAGATCGTGACCGACGTGCGCGGCGCGCTGCTCGATTTGAGCTCCAGCCAGGAGCAGCTCGCCGCCGCGCGCGAGCGGCTGGCGTTGGGTGAACAGGAAGTAGCGCAGTCGCGCGAACGCTTTCGCGCCGGCGTCGCGGGAAACGCCGACGTCATCATCGCGCAGTTGAACCTCGACTCCGCACGCAGCCAGCACATCGATGCGCTCGCGTCGCTTGAGATGGCGCGGGTCTCGCTCGCGCGCGCGCAGGGCCACCTGCTGGAGCTGCCATGAACCGCCGCACCATCACGTTCATCGTCGTCGGAATCGCCGCGGCGATTGTCCTCGTGTGGGGGATCGGGAAATGGAGCTACTCGCGATCCCACGAGAGCACGGACAACGCGCAGGTCGATGGACACATCATCCCGGTGTTGGCGAAGGTCGGGGGATACGTGCAGCAAGTGGCCGTCGCCGAGAATCAATCGGTGCAGCCGGGGCAACTGCTCGTGCAGATCGACGAGTCGGAGTACCGCCAGCGCCTCGCGCAGGCGGAGGCCGAGCTCCAGGGCGCGTATGCGACGACCGGGTCGAACGGCAATACCGGTCAAGCACAGGCACAGGTCATGACGGCCACCGGCCAGCACTCGGCGCTCGAAGCGCAAATCACATCCGCGCGCGCGACCGCTCAACGCTCGCTCGCCGATCTCGGTCGCGCGGAGGACCTCGCGAAGCAGGAGATCATCTCCCGCGCGCAGCTGGACGCCGCCCGCAACGCCGCGGAGGCGGCGCAGGCGAACGTGACCGCGCTCGAGCGTCAGGCGGCGGCCGCGGGCGCGTCCGTGACGAACGCGCAGGCAGGGGTGCGTCTCGCGGAGGCGCGAGTCCACGCGGCGCAGGCGACGCGCGACTTCGCGGCGCTCCAGCTGCAATACGCCCGCGTCACGAGCCCGGAGGCGGGGATCGTGTCGCGCAAGCAGGTCGAAATTGGGCAGCTCGTGCAGCCCGGGCAGCCGCTCATGTGGATCGTCGCGGACACCGGCGCGTGGGTCACGGCCAATTTCAAAGAGACGCAGGTCGCCAAGATGCACCCTGGGCAACCGGCGGAGATCGACGTCGATGCGTACAAGGGATGCCAGGTCGACGGCAAGGTCTCCAGCATCGGCTCCGCCACCGGCGCGAAGTTCGCGCTGCTTCCCCCGGACAATGCGACAGGAAATTTCACCAAGGTCGTCCAGCGAATCCCGGTACGCGTTCAGGTCGTGCGCGGTTGCGGGGCGGATCGCCCGTTGCGTCCTGGAATGTCCGTGAACGCGCACGTGAAGACGGGCTAGGAGCCCCGACATGGCGACCGCCACCGTTCCTCGCGAAGCGCCCGAGACCCCGCCTCCGCCGCCGACTTCTGTCGCGGTGGAAGAGCGGGAGCCACCGCACAAATGGCTGATCGCCGGCTCGGTGATGATCGGCACGATCATGGCGGTGCTCGATACGAGCATCGTGAACGTCGCGCTCGCCGACATGAGTGGTACGCTTGGCGCGACGATCGAGCAGATCACGTGGGTCGTGACCGGCTACATGCTCGCGAACGTGCTGATCATGCCGATCATCGGCATGCTGGCGACGCGGTTCGGCCGAAAAAACCTGTACCTCGCGAGCCTCGCCATTTTCACCGTCGCGTCGATGCTGTGCGGTCTCGCGCGCTCGCTCGAAACGATGGTGTTCGTGCGCGCGTTTCAGGGCATCGGCGGCGGCGTGCTGATGACCATCGCGCAGGCGATTCTCCGCGAGACGTTCCCGCCCAAGGAGCAAGGGCTGGCCATGGGAATTTTCGGCATGGGCGTCGTGCTCGCGCCGGCCTTCGGTCCCACGCTCGGCGGCTACATCACCGACAAGTACTCGTGGCCGTGGATCTTCTACATCAACGTGCCCATCGGAATCGTCAACTACGTGCTCGTGCAGAGGTTCGTCGAAGATCCGCCGTACCTCGTGCGCGACAAGGGCACGATCGACTGGACGGGCCTCGCGCTCATGATCACCGGACTCGGCGCGCTTCAACTGATGCTCGAGGAAGGCTCGCGGCACGACTGGTTCTCTTCCGCGTTCATCGTGAAGTTGACCGCGGTCGGACTCGTCGGCCTGGCGCTCTTCACGTGGCGCGAGCTGACCACGGACCGGCCGGCGGTGGACCTCCGGATCATGAAGAACCCGGCCTTCAGCTCCGCAACGGTCATTGGCGGGGCGCTCGGCATGGGGTTGATGGGAAGCATTTTCCTGCTGCCGCTCTTCCTGCAGAACATTCTGCATTTCAACGCCATGCAGTCGGGCGTCGCGCTGATGCCGCGAAGTCTCGCGATGGCGGTGCTAATGCCGATCGGCGGCAAGTTCTACAACAAGCTCGGGCCGCGGGTCATGGTCGCCGCGGGGCTGCTGATGTCGGCGGTGTCCTTCGTGCAGCTCGCCCACATGACGGTGGACACCGGGTTCAAGGATCTGCTCTGGCCGCAGGTACTTCAGGGCGCGGGATTCAGCCTCGTGTTCGTGGCGCTGACCACGGCGGCGCTCGCGTCGATCCCGAAACCGAAGATCACCGCCGCGTCCGGGCTGTACAACGTGGTGCGCACCGTGTTCGGCAGTCTTGGCATCGCACTCGCGGCGTCGCAGCTCAGTAGCAATGCGGCGACGAATCACGCGTTGCTCGCCGAGCGCGCGGGGGTTGCGAATCCCGCCGCGGCAAGTTGGGTCGCGCAGGCGACAGCGGGGATGATGCGCACGGGCGTCGATCAGTACACGGCGCGCATGCGAGCGCTGCGTTTATTGGACGCGACGATCTCGCGGCAGTCCGTTGTCCTCGCGCTCAACCACGTGTTCGTGCTGATCGCGATCCTGTTCGTCATCGCGCTGCCGCTCGTACTGCTGTTGCGTGGGGGGCATGCGGAGGGCGAGGCAGAAATGGTTGCGGAGTAGGTCGCCGCGCCGCAAGTTGGCGCCATGAACAAGGCAATCGGTATCGCTCTCGCTGTTGTCATCGCGATTGTCGCGCTGGGGTTTGGCGGGCGCGCGTACGCGAATCGCGCGATGTCCACGCGTTCGGTGACGCCAAAACCGCTCGGCGTCGAGACCCCCGCGTCCGTCGGCGTTCCATTCTCACGTGTCGCGGTGGAGACCGGCGACCGCACGCTCATCGGATGGTGGGTGCGTGCGCGTGGGGGTGGAGGGGGTGGAGGGGGTGGAGGGGGGGACTCAGGCAAGGCCGCGCCGGCGCTGCTGTTCCTGCATGGTAATCGCTCGTCGATTTCCGACTACGTCGCGCTCCAGAAGTTCCTGTACCGGCAGGGCATCAGCTCACTCGTATTCGACTACAGCGGATTCGGCGCGAGCGGCGGCTCGCCGTCCCTCAAGAACGCAATCGCCGACGTGGGCAGCGTGGCGCGCGTGTTCGAGGACAGCGCGGGGAAGGGCGCTCGCAGAGTGGCGATGGGGAGCGCGCTCGGCTCGACCGTGCTGCTCCAGGCGATCGACAGCGTGCAACCGCACGTCAACGGGGTCGTCATCGAAGGCGTAGCGGCGTCGGTTCGGGAATCCGCGGTCCGCGATGGCAGACTCCCCAAGCTCGTCGCACCGCTCGTCGTGGACGTGGGCGACAACGTGGCCGCGGCGAAGAACGTGAAGGTCCCGCTCCTCGCGGTGCACAGCTACGCTGACAATCGCTTCCCCATCGAAGACGCGCAGCGCGTGGTCGCCGCCGTTCCCGGCCAAGCGGCGCTCGTTCGCCACTGGCGCAAAGGACACTCCGCCCTGCTGACGTCCAGCAAGCCCTGCGACTGGGAGCCGATCCTCAAGTTCGTCAAGGCGGGAACGCTGCCCGCGAGCAAGGTGGACTCGACCGACGCGTGCGCGGCGGCGCAACTCGCCGCGGCCGCCGCCGCCGCTGCGTCGAAGACCGTCACGCCGGCCGGAACGAAAGTACCGCCGCGCACCGCGCCGGTGACGAAGGCTGCTGGAACAAAGGCGCCTGGAACAAAGACGCCTTCGACGAAAACCATGGCGACGAAGTCGACCAAGAAGCCCGCCGCGTCGACGACGACCAAGGCGACGACGAGAAAGGCGCGGGCGAAAAAAGCGACGACGCCGGTCAAGAAGCCCTAGTTCACGCCGAATCCATACTTCAACGGATTGCTCCCGATGCGGGCGGCCGCGATCATCTTTGGCACGTAGTCCCGCGTCTCCTGCGGCAGCGCGTGCGAGATCCGGTAGTAGTCCGCATCGGTTCCGCGCGTGCGGCCCGTGACTCGCTTCATCGCCTTCGACACCGTGCCGGGTCCGCTGTTGTACGCCGCGGCGGCGAGATACCACGAGCCGAATTGATCATGGAGAGCAGACAGATACGTCAGGGCCGCGTCGGTCGAGCGTGACGGGTTGTTCCGTTCGTCAACCTTGCGATTCACGGTAAGACCGTACTGCCGTCCCGTCGCGCCCATGAATTGCCACAGGCCCGACGCCTGTACCGGCGAGCGAGCGCTCGGATTGAAACCGGACTCGATCATCGCCAGATACACGAGGCTTTGTGGCATGCCGCGATTCGCGAGCTTCGCGGAGATCATTTTGCCGTAACGCGACATACGATCGAAGTCCGTCGCATAACTGCTCCGGAGGTCGGTCGTGAATCGCTTGATCCACGATTCCACGCGCGGATGCTCCAGATTGGGAAGATCAATGCTCCGCGCCCTCGCGGTGAGCGTGGTGCGGAGACGAGCAGGGCTAGCCGTCTTTGCCGCCAGTCTCGATGCACGAGCTTCCCGTACTGTGCGAGCTGCTGCTCCCAGCGGCGGCTTGGAAGCGCGCGCCATCATCACGGACGGAACAGCCACCGCGTCGTCCGCATTGCCGAGCACGATGCCAACAGCCGAGACCGCCGCAATAGCGGCAAGACTCAGGGTCTCGATCTTCCTACGTGCAAGTAGACGAGGCACTCGCATGATGGCTCCTCCGAATACCGGATGTCGCCGCGATGACTTGCGGCGCTCATGCACAATAGGAGATCCGGAGCTCTATCTGAACACACATGCACGTCGCCGTTCTGAACGGCACGAGCACGTCATGAGCGGTATGCGTCGAGCTCGCTTCGCCGATATGCTTCTGGGCACTCTCGGCCCTTCGAGACAATGACGGACTCAGCAACCAGCAAACGCGAGTATTACGCCGTTCGACCAATTGACGTGGTCGCTATCGTGGCGTTCTGGAGCGTGCTCGCGTTCATCTCCGCGGCGGGCCGCGAGCTCGACCCGAGAATTCCGGGCATTCCCGGACCGGTCATGACCGCGGTCGTCACAGTCTCGTTCGTCGAATACGCGCTGTGGGCCCTGATCACGATTGCCATCTGGTGGCTCGCGAGCCGCTACAGCATCGAAGGCGGCCGGCGCTTCGGTCGCGTCGCCATCTTTGTCGCGCTGGGCTTCGTCATCGCGATTTTTATGGACACGCTGCTGTTTCATCTTCGCGAATGGCTCATCTCTCCCGTCGGGCGCTTCCGCCGTCGGCCGCCGGCGCCGTTCGTGGGACTCAGTTTTCTGGACGACCTGATGGTGTACTTTGCCGTGCTTGGCGCGGGCGTCGCCCGGGACTATTTCCTCCGGTACCGTGCACGGGTCGAGGAGACCATCCGGCTTCAGGCGCAGCTCGCGCTCGCCCGGCTCGACGTCCTTCGCTCGCAGCTCAATCCTCATTTCCTCTTCAACACGCTGAACGCCATTTCCGCGCTCGTCGACAGGGATCCGCGTGGGGCGCGTCGCATGATCGCGCGACTCAGCGATTTGCTACGCTACACTCTGGAAGAGGGAACCGAACAGGAGGTGCCGTTGCACCGGGAGCTGGACCTGCTGGACGAATACATCGAGCTGATGCAGATCCGATTTCAGGGCAAGCTGAACGTGCGAGTGCGAGTCGATGATGGAGTACGCGACGCGCTGGTGCCGAATCTCGTGCTCCAGCCGATCGTCGAGAACGCCATGAAACATGGCGTCGGTCAGGTCGCCGGATCGATCGAAGGAGAGATCGGCATCAGTGCGCGGCGCGTCGGCGACGATCTCGTGATAACCGTGGCCGACAACGGCCCCGGCCCGGGGACCGGAGGCGAGGGAGTTGGATTGAAAAACACCAACGCGCGACTGCTCGAGCTGTACGGCGCCCGCTATCGCGTGACGCTGAAACCGGGAGCAAAGGGCGGCACCGAGGCGGAAATAGTGCTTCCGCATCACACGGGGGTGATGGCCCCGCGACCGAGCTGACGCGTTCGATGTCCGATCCGAAGACGCTCCGGGCTCTGGTCGTCGACGACGAGCCACTCGCCCGTCAGCGCATCGTCGACATGCTGCGTCGTGAGGGGGACGTCGACATCGTCGGGGAAATCGACAGTGGGGTCGAAGCAGTCGAAGCGATTCGGTCGCTCGAGCCCGACGTGGTCTTCCTCGACGTGCAGATGCCCGGAAAGACCGGGCTCGACATCGTCCGCGAGATCGGTGTCGACGACATGCCACTCACGATTTTCGTGACCGCGTACGACACGCATGCGCTCGCGGCGTTCGACGTCGCGGCCGTCGACTATCTCGTCAAACCGTTCGACGACGAGCGCTTCGAGCAGGCGCTCCAGCGCGCGCGCCGAATGATCGAGCTCAAGGAGGTCGACGGGTTGCGCTCGCGCTTGCTCTCGGTGTTGCAGGGAGAGCGGGCATCCGACAGCGCCGCTCTATCGCCGGCCCTTCCCCGCGGCGCGTACATGGAGCGCATTCCCGTCGAGATGCGTGGCAAAGTACGCGTCGTCCCCGTTCAGGAGATCGAGTTCATCGTCGCGAGCGGCCCGTACGCCGAGCTGTATTCGGGTGACCGGAAATACGTGATTCGCGAGTCGATGCAGAACCTCGAGGAGAGATTGGACCCGAACGTCTTCATCCGCACGCATCGCTCCGTCATCGTGCGGATCGATCTCATCGAGACGCTGCACAAGGGCGCAGGCGGCGACTATGAGGTACAGCTCAAGAGCGGCCGACGCTTGCGCGTCAGCCGCTCTCGATTGGAAGCGTTAGAAAAGAAACTGGGCTTGTCCGGATGACAACTTCTTAGCCCCGGCCGCCGGGTCTACCGCCCCGGCCGCGTCCGCGCTGACCATTCTGGCCAACGCGCTGTCCGCGCTCCGCCTCATGCTGCTTCAGCTCGGCGACGTTCTTGTCGAACTGCACGCGCTGATCGGCGGTGAGAATGTTCCGGATCGCGGCGAGCTCCTGAGCGCGAGCTGCCTCCATCGCCGGCCGGTTGCGCTCCATGATTGCGCGAGCGGCGGCCGTGTCACCACGCTGGCGCGCGGCACGCGCCTCCTCCCACTGCTTTTTCATTTGCTCGCGGTTCGCGTCCATCTTGTCGTGCTGCGACTTCCGGAGCTCCTTGAGCTGCGCCTTCTGCGCGTCGGTCAAGGTAATGTCCTTGAGCAGCAGGCCCTGAGGTCCGCCTCGGCCGCCGAATTTGTTGCCCGGCCCGCGCTGCTCGCCGCCACGATCGCGACGTGGCGCGTCGGTCCCGGCCTGCTGCGCGGCGGCGACGCCGGCGAGCGAAAGCGCCAGACCCAGTCCCATGATGATGCTCTTACGCATGGTATTCTCCACTTGTATAGCACCCCGTCGCCGCGCCCTCATGGCGCCAGGTCGGCGAAGTGTTCTGCCAAGTGGTACGCGCTACGCGTCAAGCCGGTCCGCGTCTTGTTACGAACTGCACGTGGGTGATACGAGTGACACACAGTAAGGCCTCACGTGTCCCGCAAAATTTTGTTAGACGCGCGTTGGATTCACCTCTGCGCCGAATTTCTTCCCCAGCGCGCGCAAATAGGTCTCCAACGACGCGTAGTGTCCCATGACGAAGCGTGACGCGAAGCGAAAGATCGGGTTGGAGACGTAACCCCGCTCGGTGATGGTCACGCGACTACGCGTGGCGTCGGCGGCGTCCGGCGTGATGACGTACTCCCAGCCGCCGCCGAACGGCAGAT
>DATBRO010000034.1:0-3435 GCA_036560265.1 Gemmatimonadaceae bacterium
GAGCCGGAAAAAGCTGCGCGCGCCGGTCAGAGCGAGCGCGAATCCGCCGTCGATAAAGTAGAGCGGCCACCGGTACACGCCGTTCAGCTTGCAATCGGTCGCTGCACCTGAACAGGTCGCCGGCAACTCGGGATCCAGCACTCGCCGCTCGGACTCGACGCGCGCCAGGGAGAGGTTGAGGTTCGCCGGACCGCCCGCGCGCCATTGATAGAGGACACCAGCGATCGGTCCGCTGCGCGGCACGATGCGAGCGGGATCTTTCTTCGCGCGGTAATAGCCGCTGAAGAACGTCAGCTCCTGCGTCTCACGAAGGTCGAAATACGGGCTGCGGCGCGGCTCATAGCCAACCTGTGCGTCGAGCCTCGCGCTCGCGCAAAGACCACCAAGGACGGCGATAAGCACAATTGCAAACCGTGTCATGCACGCGCTCCGGCTACTTCGAGCTCTCTCAGATCCATTCCTGTCATCTCCGCCGGCCGCTCGAGACCGAGCAGCCGCAACACGGTTGGTCCGACGTCGCACAGCGCGCCACCGGCGCGCAGTGACCGGTCGCCATCGGGATCGATCACCACGAAAGGGACCGGACTCGTCGTATGCGCGGTGTGCGGACCGCCGGTCGCGGGGTCGATCATCAACTCGCAGTTCCCGTGGTCCGCAGTGATGAGTAATCGGGCTTCGGCTTTTTCGGCAGAGGCAATCACACGCGACAGACACCGATCCACCGTCTCGACCGCGGCAATTGTGGCGGGCAGCGAACCGGTATGGCCGACCATATCGCCGTTGGCGTAGTTGCAGAGAATGAAGTCGTGCTCGCGACCCTCGATCGACTGACACAGAACATCCGTTACGCCAAGGGCGCTCATCTCGGGCGCCAAATCGTACGTGGCGACTTTTTGACTCGGCACGAGCAACCGTTCCTCACCCGGAAACGGCGTTTCGATCCCGCCGTTGAAGAAGTACGTCACGTGCGCGTACTTCTCGGTTTCCGCTGTACGGAACATCGTCCTTCCCGCATGTGACACCACTTCGCCGACAATGTTCGCCATCGACTGCGGAAGGAAGGCGACCGGCAGATCGAAGGAGCGGCGGTCGTACGACGTCATTGTGACGACTTCCACCGACGGCCGCCGGCCGACGTCGAAGCCATCGAAGTTGTCATCCGTGAGCGCGTGTACGAACTGACGCATCCGATCCGCCCGAAAGTTGAAGCAGATCAGCGCATCCCCGTCGCGCATCGGCGCGATCGGACGGCCTCCTTTCACGATCACGTGCGGCTCGATGAATTCATCGGTCACGTTGCGTTCGTACGCGCTCTGAATCACCTCGAGAGGATCCGTGGCCTGTGGCCCGAGCCCCTTCACCGCGGCCTTGTACCACTTTTCCGTACGGTCCCAACGCTTGTCCCGATCCATGCCGAAGTACCGCCCGCCAAGACTAGCCACGTGCGCCCGGTCCCTCGCGTAGGCGATGAGCTCCTTCATGTAGCCGAGCGCGGAGCGGGGCATCGTATCGCGTCCGTCCAGCAGCGCATGGATCGCCACGCGAGGCAAGTGACGTTGCTCAGCGAGGTCGATGAGGGCGAAAAGGTGTTTGTCGAAAGCGTGTACGCCACCGTTCCCGATCAACCCCATGAGATGCAGCGTGCCGCCGTCGCGTTTCGCCGTCTCGCACGCCTCGACGAGCGCGGGATTCTCGAAGAAGCTGCCGTCGGCGATGG
Source organism: Gemmatimonadaceae bacterium (assembly GCA_036560265.1). Taxonomy (GTDB): domain Bacteria; phylum Gemmatimonadota; class Gemmatimonadetes; order Gemmatimonadales; family Gemmatimonadaceae; genus DASPMP01. The sequence continues at coordinate 1,718 of DATBRO010000034.1, forward strand.
CCTTATTGATTCGCACGATGTCCTGCATGACGACCCGTCCGGCGCCGAGATTCAGGTGACCGACCTCGCTATTTCCCATCTGCCCTTCAGGAAGCCCGACCGCGAGTCCGGAGGCCTCGAGCAGGGTACGCGACGCGCCAGACCAGACGCGATCCCAGGTCGGTGTGCTCGCTAGCGCGATGGCGTTGCCTTCGCGTTCCTTGCGATACCCCCATCCGTCGAGCACGACGAGCACGACTGGCCGACGAAGCTGGGGCGACATGCGGCAAAATGTATCGCGCTCTGAGGCAGATCATAGCGACGCAGCCCTCGACACCGAAGCGAGCTCAGAGCTAGTGAAGCGATTCCCGCATGGTCGTCTTCATAGGGATACACACCAACCAGACAAGCTGTTCGATCGATCAGGGCATGACGGACGAGACAGCCCTGGAGAGAACGCTGCTAACCGATCGATCAGTACGGATGGGCTTGTGTGATAGAACGCACTGCGCCAGGATGGCATTTCGGACTTAAATTGAGGCCGCATTTGAAGTTCTGTGGCTTGGAGAGGTCGGAATGAAGGCCAAGTTCGTGATCAGGGCGCTGCTAGGTGGCAGCGCGGCAATCGTCGTTTCCAACGCAGGCGGTGCGTTCAGCGCTAAAGCCATTCTGTCATCGAGCGTTGCAATCGCGCACGCTCGATTTGCAGACTCGGATTCGATGACCAGCGGACGGAGCGGCAAGCTGCGCGGGCCGCTCTTCTCGTACCTGACGCGCCGTCCGTTTACCGAGAAGGTCAATGGTCGGATTGGCCAGTACCTAATTGGGTTCTGGCCAGGCGAGCGCGGACGTATTACTTCAGTGGCGTATCAAAACCCGGGCGGCTTTATCGAAGTCACCCAGGAGAACCAGAACACCCAAGTTTCCGAGCACTTCCGGCTCCGCGATTTCCTCACCCACGATCAGCTCCGTACCTGGCCCAAGTACGTCGTTTTGCGGGAGGAGCTGATCGACAAGTTGGAGTTGGTAATCCAGCAATTAGAAAAACAGGGCGTCGTCGTTCGTCGTATGACAGTGATGAGCGGCTTCCGGACCCCGCAGTACAACGGTCCAGGTGGCGATGGCCGGTCGGGCGTCAGCCGCCACATGTACGGTGATGCAGCGGACGTGTTCGTGGACAACGATGGGGATGGGCGCATGGATGACCTCAACCATGACGGTCGAGTGGATCAGCGCGACGCGCGCGTCATTATGGACGCGGCGGAGCGCGTGGAGCGCCTGCACCCCGAGTTCACGGGCGGCGTCGGTGTCTATCGCGCAACCGATTCTCATGGTCCGTTCGCGCACGTCGACGTTCGCGGCTGGCGCGCCCGGTGGGGGCTGATCGGGTGAAGCGGCAACGGCGCTTCAAGCCGGTCATTCGGCGTCACCCGCTCCTCCGAGCGGACGTGGCGACGGCGCTCGTAGCGCTGTGCGCCGCGCTCGGCGTCGTGCAGTTCTACCGGCCCGATACGGCGCTCGGTAGAACCCCCTTCGCTCACTTGGGAGGGACGACGTACAACCTTGGCTCCGCCTCCGGCAATGCCTTTGGACGCAGCGGCGAGGTGAAGCTGCTCTTTGCCATGCCGGGGCAGAAGCTCGAATTCCCGCTAGCTATTGGCGGCGATCCGGCGGTCCTCAACTACGAGTGGACGTCGTTGCGCGGCACCGAAACGGGATTCGCGGTGCAAGCGCTCGAA
>DATBRO010000035.1:0-14218 GCA_036560265.1 Gemmatimonadaceae bacterium
TCGCCCGCGCCGGCGTCCCGCATCTCAAGAAGGACGCGGTGCTCGCCGTCGCGTCCAAAGGGATCGAGCAAACCACGCTGGCGCTGATGTCGGATGTAATCGCGGAAGAGGCGAAAGGGCACCCCGTCGTCGCGCTGTCGGGGCCGAGCTTCGCGGCCGAAGTCGCCGCGCGCCAGCCGACCGCCGTCGTCGCCGCCTCACTCGATGCGGATGCCGCGCGGCTCACGCAGGACGCGATGAGTAACTCTACCTTCCGGGTCTACACGCACGACGATCTGATAGGCGTCGAGCTTGGCGGCTCTCTCAAGAACGTCATGGCGGTCGCGACAGGGATCGTCGAAGGGCTGGGGCTGGGCAACAACTCACGCGCCGCGCTCATCACGCGCGGCCTCGCGGAGATGACGCGCCTCGGTGTTGCGCTTGGCGCGCGCGCGTCCACGTTCGCCGGACTCGCGGGCGTCGGCGACCTGGTGTTGACCTGCACGGGCGCGCTGAGCCGGAATCGAGCGGTCGGTTTCGAGATTGGGCAGGGAAAAACGCTGGAAGCCGCGCTCGCTGGAAAGCCAACGGTCGCGGAGGGCGTCATCACCACGAAGAGCGCGCTGGCGCTCGCACAGCGGGAGGGCGTCGACATGCCGATCGTCACGACGGTGTACCGCATTCTCTTCGACGGTCAGTCAGCCAAGCTCGCGATTCCGGAATTGATGGCGCGAGAACTTCGCGCGGAGCAGGACGCATGAGCGCGGCCGAGCCAGTCCAGGAATTCTTCTCCATCGGAGAGGTCTGTGAAATCACGGATCTCAAGCCGCATGTGCTGCGCTACTGGGAGAGCCAGTTCAAGTTCCTCAATCCCGCGAAGAATCGATCCGGAAATCGCGTCTACCAACGGAAGGAGATCGAGCTGATTCTTCTCGTGAAGCACCTGCTCTACACGGAGAAATACACGATCGAGGGCGCGCGGATCAAAGTGGAAGAGCATCGCAAGGCCGGCGATCTCAAGGGCGTCGCCCGCGCGGCGCTCAGCCTGGAAACCGTGGAGTCGCTGGAGCGCGAGTTGCGTGACCTCATGCGACTGCTCCAGGGCAAGGATGCCTGATGCGGCTGCTCATATCGAACGACGATGGCATCCTCGCGCACGGCATCGAGTGCCTGATCGCCGCGGCCGAGCCGCTGGGCGAGGTCTGGGTGGTGGCGCCCGACCGCGAGCAGAGCGCGATGAGCCATTCGCTGACGCTGCATCATCCCGTCCGCCCCGTAAAACGTGGTGAGCGAAGTTGGCAGCTCGATGGCACGCCCACCGATTGCGTGATGATCGGCGTGGAGGCACTGCTTCCCGCGCGTCCGGATTTCGTGCTGAGCGGCATCAACCATGGCCAGAACATGGGTGAGGACGTCCTGTACTCGGGTACGGTGGCCGCCGCCATGGAAGGACTGGCGCTGGGCATTCCGTCGATCGCGATCTCCTTCGCCGGCGGGGACCTGCGTGCCGACGTATCGCAGCTCAAGCAGCAGATCAACGTGCTGACGCCGTTGCTGCGGCATCTGACCTCGCTGAAGCCATTTCCCCGCTACACGCTGTTCAACGTCAATCTTCCGGCGAAACCGAGCGATCAGATTCGCGGCGTGCGTCTCACCCGGCTGGGCCGGCGCGTCTACTCGAATTCAATTCAACGCATGCAGGATCCGTGGGGACGCAACGTTTTGTGGATCGGAGGCGGGGAGATGACGTGGAGCGGGGAAGATGATTCCGATTTCAGGGCGATCGAGGACGGGTACGTCTCGGTTACGCCACTGCATCTCGACCTGACCAACTACGAATTGCTGAAGACGGCGGGCGAGTGGTGGCGCGAGCCGTAGAGTCGGAGTTCCGCGGCGCGCGACATCGACTCGTCGAGACGATTCGCTCGAGGGGCATCAGCGATCTCGCCGTACTGCGCGCGTTCGAGATGACGCCGCGGCACCTCTTCGTTCCGACGGGGTTGTGGCACAAGGCATACGAGGATGCGCCCCTTCCGATCGGAAGCGGCCAGACCATCTCGCAGCCGTCGATTCACGCGAAGTATCTCGAGCTGCTGCGACTTACAGGAAGGGAGAAGGTGCTCGAAATCGGTACGGGGTCCGGGTATCAGACGGTGCTCCTGGCCCACCTCGTCGAACAAGTCTTCTCGATCGAGCGCATTGCGGCCCTGTTACAACAAGCGCGGCAGAACATTCAGCGTGCTCTGGTCCACAACGTCTCGCTGCTTCTGGGGGATGGTACCGTCGGGTGGCGCGAGTACGCGCCATACGATGCGATTCTGGTGAGCGCTGCATCGCCGAAGGTTCCGCAACCGTTGGTCGATCAACTCGCGGAGGGCGGACGTCTCGTCATCCCGCTCGGCGGCATGGACGAACAGGACCTCGTGATGTTCACGCGTCGCGGCACGGAGGTGATCCGAGAGAGCATTTTGCCGGTCCGCTTCGTTCCGCTGCTCGGCACATACGGTTGGCGCGAAAGCGGTGGGGGAGGGGTTGGGGGGGGCGGGGAATGAGCGACTTGCACGTCCGCGTTATGGGCATGGTGCAAGGCGTCGGATTTCGGTGGTTCGTTCGTGAACGGGCCCGACGTCTTGGGCTCAAGGGTTGGGTGCGCAATCTTCCTGACGGAAGCGTGGAAGTCGCGGCATCAGGGGATAATGGCCAGCTGGAGTTGCTGAGGACCGAGCTTCAGCGCGGACCGCGGGGCGCCGCAGTCGAGAAGCTTCAAGAGGTCGGTGCGCCGCCAGACGCACCGCTCACCGAGCCATTCGGCATCCTCCATTGAGCATTCCCCAAAACACGTCAACGACTCCCCTGCAGTCGCGGCTCGCGTCGTTGCTGCGCGATGTCCCGGATTTTCCAAAGCCAGGGATTCTCTTCAAGGACATCACGCCACTTCTCGCTGACGCCGAGGCACTGCGCGACGCCACGCGCGCCATGGCCGATCCCTATCGCGACGCACGCGTCGATCGGGTGGTCGGGATCGAGAGCCGCGGCTTCATCCTCGGCGCATGTGTCGCTCGCGAGCTGAGCGCCGGCTTCATCCCGGTGCGAAAGCCGGGGAAGCTTCCGGCAGTCAAGACGAGCATCGAGTACGCCCTCGAATACGGCACGGACAAACTCGAAGTACATACGGATGCGTGCGACCGCGCCGCTCGCATTCTCATCGTCGACGACGTGCTTGCGACGGGTGGAACGGCGCGCGCGACGTGCGAGCTCATGGAAAGGGTAGGGGCCGAGATCGTCGGCTTGAGCTTTCTGATCGTGCTCGACTTTCTGAAGGGTCGCGACCGGATGCCGGAGCGTCGGCTGGAGACTGTTTTGTCGTTCTAGACGCGCTTTACCCTCACTCGCACCAGTTCTAAATTGAAGAGCGTCTGCCGCTTAGCAGCCTTTGCTTCGACGCCCCTGTAGCTCAGGTGGATAGAGCAGCGGTTTCCTAAACCGTTGGCCGGGTGTTCGAGTCACCCCAGGGGCACTCGATCGCTCCGGCGAAATCCGCCGCCACATTTTCCGCCTCATCCAGTTTCTCACATGACGCCGCAACAGACAATCGAGACCGAACCTACGAAGACGCAGTCGTTCGCCGAGTGGATCGCAGCGAATTCCAGAATCGTCGGCATCGGGGCGGTGCTCGTTGCCATTGCCGCGGTCGGCTACTGGTACTATTTGCGGAGCGCCGAAATCAAACGGTTGAACGCCGAGCGGGGACTGAATCAGGCGAAGCAGTCAATGTCGGCCGGGAACGCCGCGCTGGCTGAGAGCGACCTCCAGAAGGTCGCTGTCCGGTACAAAGGCACGATTGCCGGCGCGCAGGCCGCGATGCTTCTGGCGCAGCTCGACTTTGACCGAGGCAAGTACGCCGAAGGACTGAAGGTCCTCGAGCCATATCAAACGGCAGCCGCGGCCGGCGCCAATTTGGCGGCCGTGTGGTCGCTGACCGGTGATGGGCAACTCGCGGCCGGTAAACCCGACGACGCCGCCAATTCCTACAGGAAAGCAGCCGAAGCGGTCTCGCTTCCTGGTGAGAGCGCCATCTACCAATCCAAATCAGCGCGGGCCCTTATGCTGGCGGGCAAAGATGCTGACGCTCTGAAGATTTGGGAGAAACTGGCGATCGACCCGAATGCGCTCCCGGTCCGAAACGAGGCTTTGGTCCGCGTCGGCGAGCTGAGCGCGAAGCCCGCAGGTAAGAGCTGACCGTCGGGGTCATCCTGAGTCCGCAGAGCGGACGGCGGATCTAGCTCCTCCAACCAAAATCCTTCGCTTCGCTTAGGATGAAGGACAGGTTCGTATAAGATGTGTTATGTAAACTATAGGAGTGGGAATAGTGTGGAGAATCCCACACGCTGTTCTCCACTGGCTCTAAGCCCAACCAGCTACGCGAGATCGGCCCAATCGGCCGTCGCGGCCTTGATCGGTTGGCCACCGGGCAGCTCACCGAATTGCGCGCGGTAGACGATCCGCGCCTCGCCGGACAATGATGGCCTGCGGGCGCCTGCGGGGCCCGACAAACGGACGCCGAGCTCCCTCCCCGACCTGGTCAGGATCCGGACTGGACCCCTCGCCAAGCCCCACTCCGTCAAGAGGAGCGCCGTGGCAACCGCGCCGGTGCCGCAGGCCAAAGTCTCGGCTTCGACCCCACGCTCGTAGGTCCGATAACTGAACGTCCCATCGTCGGCCGGCTTCACGAAGTTGACGTTCGCTCCAGACCGCAGCGACGGATGATGCCGGAGGGGCCGTCCCCGGCCCACCACGTCAACCGCCTCGAGATCATCGACGATGATCACGAGATGCGGAACGCCGGCCACAGCGTATCCCATGCGAAGTTCGCCTCGCTCGAGCGGAATCCGAGCATCCATGCGCAGCTCGGTGACCGGCTGGAGGTCAATCTCAGGCGTGGCGTTCAGGAAGCGCGCGGACAGGACGCCGACATCGGTCTCGATCGTGAACTCTTCATCGCCGACGATCCGGAGCTCGCGAGCCAGCCGAGCCGTGCACAGCGTCGCATTGCCGCAGAGATCAGCGCGCGAGCCATCTGCGTTCAGGTAGACCAGCCGGATTGTCGCGCGTTCGGATTCCTCGAGAAAAACGATTCCGTCCGCGCCTATGCCGGTGCCTCTGCGGCAGATAGCGTCGATGACTTCAGGCGACGTCAGAGGCCCGGCCGGCTCCTCGCGCGTGTCGACGAAGACGAAGTCGTTTCCCGACCCGCTCATTTTGAAGAATTCGCGACCGAACGGAATCATGGCTTACAGACGTCCCGTGATCGACCAGAAACGCAGTCGCCAGACCATCCACATGGCTTCACGCACGATGTGTCCGGACATCTTGCTGGTTCCTTCCGTCCGATCGACGAAGATGATCGGAATCTCGACGATCCTGAACTTCTTCTTCCAGGCCCGGAAGTGCATCTCGATCTGGAACGCGTAGCCGTTCGATCGCACGCGACTGAGATCGATCGCCTCTAGCACCGTCCGGCGGTAGCACTTGAATCCAGCCGTCAAGTCCCAGATCGGCACCCCAGTGACGATGCGCGCGTAGATGTTGGCGTAGTACGACAAGAGCAGCCGACCGATGGGCCAGTTGACGACCGTGACCTTGCCTTCGCGATACCGCGATCCGATCACGAGGTCAGCGGTCTCGATCACTTTCAAGAACTGCCGTAAGTGCGCTGGATCGTGTGAGAAATCCGCGTCCATCTCGAAGACATAAGCGTAGTCGCGCTCGAGCGCCCACTTGAAGCCAGCGATGTACGCGGTGCCGAGTCCCATTTTCCTGGCACGGCGCAAGAGGTGGACGCGTTTGTTTTCGGTGCCGATCGCCTCGACGATGTCTCCGCTCCCGTCAGGCGAACCGTCGTCGACGACGAGCATTTCCAGTCGCGGATCCTGGTCGAGGACCGCACGAATCAGTCGGGAGATGTTCTCCCGCTCGTTGTACGTCGGAACGATCACCAGCGCGCGCTCAGCCACGAAATGTCACGGAGCTGGGGTGAGACGCCTGCGGTCGGCGAGGACACCTCCGATCGTGGCGACCAGGGCAAGTCCTATGGCAAGTAGCGTGATCGTCTTGCCCGTCTCATACGCCGTGTCGATGAACCGCAGCTGTACTTCGCGTGCACCAGCCGGAAGCGCGACACCGATCAAGTTGAAGTTCGCGCGAACAACGGTGGCGTTTTGTCCGTTCACCGAGCCGCGCCATCCCGGGAAGTAGTCTTCGGAGACGACGAGAGCCGCACCGGGGGCTGTGGGTTTGTCGAGTTGAACGTTGATCATGCCCGGCTCATAGCGCGTCACCCTGGCTTGGACACCGGAGGGCGCCGGAACGGTGCTCGGTTGAGCGGCCTGAATTGACGCGGCAGTATCGACAATGGCCGCTCGCTCGGGATCGAATCGAGGATCGAGCGCCGTCGCGAGGGCCTGCTCGTCAGTTCCCTTCACGACGGCGCTCGCGACCCACGCGGCCGGATTGTTTCCCGGCAACTTGTACAGGTACACGGTGCTGCCGACCGTATTCCGCACGGGACCAACGAGCTTCAGAGGCGCCGATGACCAGCCAAGCTGCGCCTGGATTCGCGGCATGAGCGAATCGGGAATCGTCGTGTAGAGAAAGCGCACGTTCTCGTGGCGCCAGAACTGTGGTGTGGCGGGACTCTGCGAGCCGAGCAACTGCTGATATCGGCCGAGCTCATTTCCGTGATAGCCAGTCACGGAGCGAACGCCGTGCGACATGAAGAGATCGCCCTCGAACGCCGGATCGCGGAATTCCGCTGCATTCAGCGGATCCCACGCCAGCACTCGCCCAGGCTCGCTCGCTGCGCGCGCGGCATTGATCGCCGGGTCGCTGGCGAACAGCTGCTTGGCCGGAGCCGAGAAGATCCAGTAGTGATGCTCGATGCTCCAAAGGTCTGCCGCAACCAGCGCCGCCAGTGCCCACGCACTTGTGCGTCGCGAAAGCTTGTTGACCGACATTCCCCAGAGTAGTCCGAGAATCAGCAGGCCGAAAATGATCGAGCGCACTGAACCCACGACGACGTTTGGCGGATTCGCGCTCGCCCGCTCGGTGACACGCGCGACACTCGCCGTCGGGTATCCCGCCGCTGACATCTTCGCGGCCAGCCCGTCCGCGATGAGCCCGGGCAATCCCGCCGCGATGATCACGCAGAGGAATACGATCGCCGCGCCCCACACCAGGATGAACCGCTTCGGAATCGTCGAAGCGGCATGAACGGCGCGCTCCGTTCCGAGCCCGGCGAGCACTGCGAGCGAGAACATCGAAACGAACATCATCGTGCTTGGCGCGCGGAAGAACTTCGTACCCGGCACGATCGCGTAGATGATCCTGAAGAACGGCGTGCTGCCCCCAAGCGCCCAGAGCAACGAAACGACGAACACGCCGGTCCAGAACCATCGGAAGCTGCGGCGAAATGCGGAAGCGAACATCCCCGCCCCAGCGAGCACCAGCACGACGACGCCGGGATACTCGCTGTGCAGATGAATTCCATTACGGCCCCAGTAGTTGTCGAACATTCCGCTGAACTGGGGAACGATGGTGTTGAAGAGCTCCTCGAGTGGGAATGAGTACGAGACAGCGTGCTCCCAGCCCATCCCGGCGGCTCTCGGTGACAACGGCACGTACTCGCGCACCGGCAAATACTGAATGGCGCCCATGAGCATTCCGAGGATCACGGCGCCGAGCGCCATGCCCAGTCGACGGAGCGCAACGTTGCGCGGCAGCTTCCCTGCTCTGTCCTGCTCTGCCATGGCGAGGTAGAGCGCAAACGCGCCGGACGTGAGCAGCAGGTACTGTAGCAGCTGCGGATGTGGGCTCAACACAGCGAGACCCACGGTAAGCGCGAAAACTCCGCACGCCCACAGACGTCCATCGCGAACGAAGCGGACAAGCATCCAGAGCGCGAGCGGCAGCAACGTACTCACAAACAATTTCCCGTCGTGTCCCGGAGACGCGTATGCGGCGATCGGACCGCTGAGCATGTAGGCGAGTCCCGCGACCAGCGACCCGTAGAAGCCCACGCCCCACGCGCGCAAAAGGCGATAGGTGAAGAAGCCCGCGAGAAAGAGATGGATGATGAAGCCCCACGTCATGGCGACGTCCGTGGGCAGGATCATCCGAAGCAGGAACGTCGGATAGAAAATGTCGCCGTGCATCGCCGCGATGTACGGCAGTCCTCCGAACAGATACGGATTCCACTGCGGAAATCCGTGTCCCGAGCGGAGCGATTGTGCCGCGAACTCACGGAATGCATAGCCCGCGATGTACTGATCGCTGCGTGGATTGATCAGGAATCGTCCGATGAGCGCCGGATACGCGAGCGAAAACGTCGCGAGCGCGTACACGAGCGTCGCCCAGGCAGCCTCGAAGCGCGGCCCCTCGGTCCGGATTTCCGTACCGCCTTCCCTCGTCGGCTTCGTGGGCCGCCGCTCGGCGTCGCGCGCCGGCACTGCGGCATTCGATCGAGACATCCTAGTCAGGTTTGTTGGAACGTCGACGCATGACGTCAGAGGCTAAAAAAAGAAGGCCGGGCATGATCTCGAGAATGGTGAGCCAGACTCGCGACGCGCCGGCGATCAGCCACGCTTGTTTCGACGTGTTCAGGTGGAGCGCCGTGAGTAGCGCGACCATCACGCCCTCACGCGGCCCGATCCCGCCAGGCAGAAAAAGGAACAGATAACCTACTACATACGACGCGGTGTAAACTGCGACGTACTGCCATGTTGCGCCAGGCGCGGCGCCGATCACTCCGCGCGCGAACCACATGAACGCAATGCCGTACCCGACCCACGCAACGGCGTTGCCGATGGTGGCCACGGCGATCGCCCGGGGCGGCGGCGCCGGGATCTGCACGTCGCGTCCCCTTACTTGCCCAGCAAAGGCGCCGAGCCGGCGCAACGTGAACGGCAGCGCGATGAGTCCCGCCGCGGCGACGACAATCAGCACGACGGCGACGCCTCGCGCGTTCGGGTTGATGAGATCTAGCCATCGCCACCCGAGCAGAAGCACGATCGCCAACCCCGTCGCGATGTTCAGGATGACGCTCAACACCGACGATCCGGCGGCCGCCGCGGGCGCCACATTTTCCCTTCGCGCCATCTCGCTCATCGCGCCGATCGCCCAGAGCTTGCCGGGTACGTACTTCCAGAGGTTGGAGATACTCCAAATGCGCGCCGCGCGCATGAACGGCAGCGCCTGCCCGGCCTCGGCCAGCAGCACGCGCCAGGTCTGGATGAGCAGCGCGTAGATTCCCAGCACGATTGCACCGGAAGCGACGATGGGCCACCAGTGGACGTCCGCCGCGAGCGGTGTCGTCTTGAAGGTGGCCCATTGGTCGACGAGCGTGCGCCCGACGAAGTAGGCGACGAGCGCGGCCGCGATCCATTGCGCGGGGAGAAGAACCCTACGCGGGGGCGCTCGCAATCGCCGCGCGATAGATGTCGATGTAGCGGCGCGCCACCGACTCCGGCGCAAACGTCGCCAACGCGTGCATGCGTCCGGCGGCGCCAAGCGCCTGCCCGCGATCCGGCCGCGACAGCAGTTGAGAGATCGCGGCCGCGAGCGCCTCCGGCGAGCGCTCGCTCACCAAGAGGCCCGTGCGGTCGTGCTGCACGACGTCCGGGAGGCCGCCCGATTCGAATGCGACGACCGGTGTGTCGCACAACATCGCCTCGACGGCCACCAGGCCCAGTCCTTCGTCGGCGGACGGCACGACGAGCGCCGTTGCGGACCGGTAGAATTCCACGAGCGCCCCCTGCGGCTTCGAACCATGCCAACGCACTCGCCGCGTGACGCCGAGCTCGCCCGCGAGCGCTCCGAGCGGCTTCTTCTCGTCGCCGTCGCCGACGATATCGAGCGTGATGCTCGCAGGCAACTTGGCGAGCGCGCGCAGCAGAAGGTCGAGCCCCTTCTGCTTCGTCAGCCGGCCGACGAAGAGCAGCGTGTCGCGCTTGCGCGTTCCACCGGGCGAAAAGAGATCGGTCGCGACGGGCATCGGAGCAACCACCGGCGCCGGTGCCGAGACGAGCGATTGCGCTTCATGCGCAAGCCACCGCGAGACCGCCGTGGTCGCCCTCGAGTTCTGAAGCACGTGCCGGAAGGCCGGGCGGCTCATCGAGACCGAGCGCGCGATTCGGACGTCGGTGCCATGGAGCGTCGTGACCAAGGGCGTGTGCGAGAGCTTGCTCAGCCACGTTCCCACCAATCCGCTGGGGAACCACCAATGCGCATGAACGACGTCAGGCTGCATCTCGCGGCGCGCGCGTACCGCACTGCGGAACTCCGCACCAAGAAACCCCAACAGCGTGAAGCGCGCGCTCCACGAATCCCGCACCTGATCGGCCATGTTGCCGACGTAGGCGAGCGTCTCGTATTTACGCGGCGCGTAATGGAACCGGTCGATGCCGGTCCCGTTGAGCTTCGCGCGGTCGGCAATCCCGGCGGACGCGGGCGCGACGACTTTGACGTCGACCCCCTGCTCTCCGAGCGCCGACGCGAGACGGAGTAGAAATCCGCCGGCCACGTCACCATCGAACCGCGGAAAGGCGTGAGTGAGAAAGAGAACTTTCATTTGGATCAGTTGCGAGCGCTCGTGTCCCGCTCCGCGGTGACGTCGTCGAGCCGGCGTCGCACCTCGCGTAGCTCGGCGCGCTGGCCGGCGATCTGTTCGCCCAACAGTCCCGTCGCGAAAAAGATGCTGCCGAGCAGCAAGCACGTTTGAATGAGCGTCCAGGCCCAACGCACGCCGACGTGGGTCGCGAGCAGCACGATGAGCGCGACGAGGCCGGCCAATGCGCCCGCGGCGAACAGCGCGGCTCCCAGCATGCCGAAGAGCAGCAGCGGCTTCGAGGCGAAGCGCAGCTCGAACCACACGGCGAGCATGTCGAGCACGCCGATGGGTATGCGACGCCACGTCGCGAACTTCGACTTGCCCGCGTAGCGCGGGTAGAGCGCCACCGGGATCTCGGCGATCGAGAAGCCCTGCGCCGCGGCGATGACCACCATGTACCGGTGCCAATCCGGCCGAACCGGCAGCGCTTCCATGATCTCGCGCCGATACGCCTTCACCGAATTGAGATCGCGGACCTGCACATTGAAGAGCCGGCGACTCAGGCCGTTGTACACGCCCGACACGAACTGCTTTTCGTATGATCCTTCCTTGAAGCCGGTGACCATGTCGGCTTCGTCAGCCATGATCGGCGCGACGAGCCGCGGAATGTCCTCCGGCTTGAACTGCAGGTCCGCTGGGTAGAAGACGAGCACGTCTCCGCGCGACTGGAGATACCCGGTGCGAAGCGCGTCGGCGATACCCCGTTGGCTGCGGTGCGTCGCGACCCGAAGAAACGAATACTGCGTCTCCAGCTCGCGGAGCACCCGGGCTGTGTCGTCCACGGAGCCGTCGTCGATGACGATGACCTCGTAGCGCGTTTTCCCGTCGGCGCCGAAAGCCATGGCTGCCTGCTCCATGAAGAGCGGGAGATTCTCGGCCTCGTCCTTTGCGGGAACGAGAACCGAAACGTCAAAGCTGTCACGTCGCGACCTTCGGCTCTCGGCCATCGTGGCCGCCCGCATCGGGTTCGTCACCGTCATACCCGCTTTCTCATGCGTGCCGACAACACGCCCAACTGATCGCGATACTTCGCGACCGTACGACGCGCGATCTGTACTCCGTTCTGCTTGAGGATATTGACGATTGCTTGGTCCGTGAGCGGATGCTTGGCGTCTTCGTCCGCGACGAGCTTTTGGATCTGTGCCTTGATCCCGCGGGCGGAGACGTCCTCGCCGGCGGTCGTGGACAGGCCGGAGGAGAAGAAGAACTTCAGCGGCAGCACGCCACGCGGCGTCTGCACGAACTTCTCGTTCGTGACACGGCTGACTGTCGACTCGTGCATGTTGATGACTTCGGCGACTTCACGCAGGGTCAGCGGCTTGAGGAACTGGACGCCCTTCTCGAAGAAATCGCGCTGTCGGTCGACGATGTAATTCATGACCTTGAGCATCGTCTGTCGGCGCTGCTCGATGGCCTGAATCATCCAGTTCGCCGAATTGAGCTTGTTCGAGATGAACTCCTTGTTCTCACCCTCGAACTTCTTTTTGTCGCGGGCGATTTCCTGATAGGTCTTGCTGAGCTTGAGTCGCGGGAGGTTGGCGTCGTTGAGGAAGACGTGATACTTGGCGTCGATCTTGTCGACAATGAGGTCGGGGATGATGTAGTTGTCGGAGAGATCGCTGTACTTGATGCCGGGTTTGGGATCCAGCTTCTGAATCTCGTCGGCCGCCTTCTGTACGTCCGACGGACTGATGCCGAACCGCTTGGAGATCTCGCTCCATCGATGGTTGATCAGCTCATCGAAGCAATCGCGGACGAGGCGATAGGGCACGGAATGCTCCAGTCCCGCTTCCTTCAGCTGCAGCATGAGACATTCGCGCAGATCGCGCGCGCCGACGCCCGGCGGATCGAGGCTCTGGATCGCCTCGAGCATCTCCAGGGCCTCTTCGTTCGTGTACATCGGCAGCTCATCCTCGTCGCGCTCGGCGGCCTCTGCGGCCTGCTTCACCATGTCGTTGACGCCGATGACGATGTCTTCCAGCGATGCCTTGAGATAGCCGTCCTCGTCGATGTTGCCGATGAACTCCTCGGCGAGCACAACCTGGCGCGGCGAGAGATCGAGGAGCGTGATCTGATCGCGGAGGTGGTCTGAGAGGTCGCGTGAGTCGACCGTCACCGGTTCGTAGTACTCGCGCTCCTCGTGCTCTTCGCGACGGCCGCCCGCGTCAAAACCATCGAGGAGGATCTCCTCCCAGTCGATCTCGTCGCTGTGCTGCTTTTCGGTCTCTTCGGCGGATCCTTCGACCGCGACTTCGGTCTCCGCCTCGTTCTCATCTTCCTCTTCCTCCGGCTCGACCATCTCGAGGAAGGGATTGTTGAGCAGCTCCTGCTTGAGGTGCTGCTGGAGATCGAGGAGCGGCATGTACAACAAATCCATCGCCTGGTACAGGCGCGGATTGATCTTCAACTCCTGCTTGAGCTGCGTGGACTGCGAAAGACCGGGCCTCATGACGCCTGCCCCGGGCGACCGTTCCCCGACGAGAACCGCGAGCGCAATCGCGCGGTGAGTGTCGGGCCGAGATAGATGTCGGCCACCGTGTCGTCGAAGACGAGCTCGCGCACCGATCCCGAGACCTTTACCTGACCATCGAACATGATGTACGCGCGATCGACGATGTCCAGGGTCTGTTCCACGTTATGATCGCTGATCAAAACGCCGATCTGCCGCGTCCGAAGATTGGCCACGATTTGCTGAATGTCGTGCACCGCAATGGGATCGACGCCGGCGAACGGCTCATCCAGCATCATGAATTTCGGCTCCGTCACCAGCGCCCGCGTAATCTCGAGCCGGCGACGCTCGCCGCCCGACAACGAAAACGCCTTCGCCTCGCGAAGATGCTTGATGCTGAGCTCGTCTAATAGCTTCTCCAGCCGTGCCCGCCGTTCGGTGGCGGAGATCGGTAACGTCTCGAGGATAGCCAAGATGTTGTCTTCGACCGAGAGCTTGCGGAAGACCGAGGGTTCCTGTGACAGATAGCCGATCCCCAAGCGGGCCCGGCGGTACATCGGCATGGCGGTAATGTCCTGACCGTCCAGCAGAATCCGCCCGGACATCGGTGGTATGAGCCCCACGATCATGTAAAACGTCGTGGTCTTCCCAGCGCCATTCGGGCCCAGCAGTCCGACAATCTCGCCCTGTTGCAACCTCAGGGCCACATCATTTACGACCCTGCGTCGCCGGTACATCTTCACCAATCCGAACGATTCGAGGACGCTGCCGGCAATCGGACGAGGTTCCGAGACGGGCTCGAGCAGACGGGGATGCTCCCCAGTCTCACGCAGCGCGGTCGCGACCTCTTCCCGGTTCGAGCGAACCTGGCGCCAGAAGTCGTCTGTGAATCGCACTACGGCGTCCGGCGCGAGGAGTCCGCCTTCCGGGAGAATGATGAGTCCCAACCCGGCGAGTCGGGGAAAGACACTGTGCGCCAGATGGTCACGAACCTGGTCGAGGCCCAGGCGGCCGGCTTCGCGCTCGGCGTCCCTTCCCGTCGCGCGAAGTGAAGCGAGGTGGTCTTCGCGATAGACCGTTGCAGCCTCGTTGAAGTTCGCGGTGCCGCTCTCGTTGGCGACGCTCAA
>DATBRO010000036.1:0-3262 GCA_036560265.1 Gemmatimonadaceae bacterium
ATGTCGGGAATGACGCGCTTGCGGGTTAGCAGGAAGGCCAACACCATCAGCGCGAAGATCTCGATCAATCCGACGGTTGGCGCCGCCATCTGCACAGCGAAAGGCAGCTGGGCGACAGCCGGTCGATCGAACGGCAGCGACCCGCGCGCGAGCCACAGCACGACGACGTAGCCGATGATCCACAAAGCGACGGCGACTTGGACACCGCGATGGCTGACAACGGCTCGCAGCGCAGCGCGCAACGACGGTGTAGCCGCGGCGTACGCAGGTGGCGATGGGTCGCGAACACTCACGGCTGGCCCTCCGAGAACGGTTGACGAGCGTCGCGCGGGCCGCAGGCGTATTCGCCTATGAACCCGTCGGGTGGCGTTGGTCGATTGTCAGCGGCACTGTGAAGGCGAAGGTCGAGCCCATCCCCGGTTGACTCTTCACCCAGATTCTCCCGCCGTGGAGTTCGATGAACTTGCGTGAGATGGCAAGGCCCAGCCCGGTACCCTCCACTTTCCTTGCCGCCGTCCCGACCTGCCGGAATTCTTCGAACACCGCCTCCTGATCCTCGGGTGCGATGCCAACTCCGGTGTCCGTCACCGAGATCTCGGTCACAGCGTCGTGCAGGTCGGCCACGACGTCGATCCGGCCGCCCTCCGGCGTGAACTTCAAGGCATTGGACAGAAGGTTGAGAAGTACCTGCTTCAACTTCCGCTCGTCGGCGCGGATCATCCCCAGGCGCTCGTCGACCGTGCGCCCGAGCGTTATGCTTCGACGTTGCGCCCGCTCCCGGACCAGGATCAGTGTGTTCTCGATGGCGCTCGGCAGATCGAATTCGGACGGCTCCAGTTCCATGCGGCCCGCCTCGATCTTGGATAGATCAAGGATGTCGTTGATGAGGGAGAGGAGATGCCGACCCGACTCCAGAATGTCGGTCAGGTATTCCGCCTGCTTGTCGTTGATCTCGCCGAACATGCGCTCGGACAGGACTTCCGAAAAGCCGATAATCGCGTTGAGCGGCGTCCGCAATTCGTGCGACATGTTGGCGAGGAATTCGCTCTTGTGCCGACTCGCTGTTTCGAGCTCGCGGCTCTTGACTTCGATCTCGCGGAACAGTCGCGCATTCTGAATCGCCAATGCCGACTGCGTCGCAAACGTCTTCAGCAGATCGATCACCTCCGGCGCGAATTCGCCGGCGCTCTTGCGGTTCACGGCGAGCGCACCGAGCAGATGGTCCTCACGCAGGAGCGGGACTGCCAGCAGGGACCGATACCCTAGCCGAAGGAGGATCTCTCGCACCCGGCTCTGGTAGACGCCTTCGTCCACTATGTCGCGGATCTCGACCGGCTCGCCAGTCACCGCCAGCCGTCCGACCGCGCCCTCTGCCTTCCTTATGGGAGTGGCGCGCAATGCCTCGACCAGCTCATCGGGTAGCTTGTCCGCCGCGTGCAGGTAGAACTCTTCGCGCGTTTCGTCGTACTCCCAGATCGATCCGCCGTCCATGCCGGCAAGCTGCGTCGCCCGGGAAACGATCGTGTTCAGCACGGTCTCCAGGTCCAAGGTCGAGCTGACCGCCTGGCCGACGTCGCCCAGCGCCTTGAGCTCCCCCACCGAACGCGTCAGGTCGGTGGTTCGCGCCTCCAGTTCCTTGAAAAGTCGCGCGTTCTCGATCGCGATCATGGCTTGATCGGCGAAGGTCTTGAGAAGCGCGATTTGCTTGTCGGGGAATGGTCCCGGCTCGGTCCGGCCGACACCGACCACGCCGATAGGATTTCCCTCGCGCATCAGAGGAACGGCCAAGGCGCTGCGGAACCCACTCGAAGCGGCACCGGGACCGATGACATAGTCCGGATCTTCGAGAACATCGGGGATCGCGACAATGCTCCGAGTCAGGACCGCTCGGGTCGACGCCGTGTCGCGGCTGGGCGGCCTCGGGAAAGCGTTGCGCCACACATCGGCACCGGCGGGATCCAGATTGGCGATGGCGGCCAAGTGGATCAGCTTGCCGTCGAACGTAAAGACGAGGCCCGAGCTGGCGTTGCATAAATTCTGCGCGGCTCCGGCGATCGTGTCGAATACCGGCTGTACATCCGTCTGCGATTGGCTGATCACCCGCAGGATGTCGCTCGTCGCGGTCTGCTGCTCGAGCGCCTCGGTGAGGTCGCGATTGCGGTTTTCCAGTTCCTTGAACAGCCGCACGTTCTCGATCGCGATCACCGCCTGGTCGGCAAACGTCTGAAGCAACGTAACGAGCTTCTCGGCAAAGATGCCCGGCTGGGTGCGGGACACGACGATCGAGCCGATGACATCGCCCTCGCGAACCATCGGCACCGCGAGGAGGCTGCGGAATCCAGCCGACCGCGCAGCGTTCTTCAGCGAGTAGTCGGGGTCCTCGACGATATCGGCGATCTGAATCGGCGCACGCTCGATGATCGCTCGCGTGCTCGCGCCCCCACGCCCGAGCTTCATGGGATAAACGGCGTGCATCTCTTCTTCGGCGTCGCGCGATGCGCCGTGGAATGCGCGCAGGTGCACAAGGTCGCCATCGAGCTGCGTCACCGCACCTGTATACGCGCCGCAGAGCGTCTTCGCGCGCTCGGCGATCGCGTCGAACACCGGCTGCACGTCCGTCGGCGATTCGCTGATCACCTTGAGCACCTCGGCCGTCGCGGTCTGCCGCTCCAGCGCCTCCTTCGTCTCGTTGAACAACCGCACGTTCTCGATGGCGATCACCGCCTGGTCGGCGAAAGTCTGCAGCAGGCCAATCTGCCTTTCGGAGAATTTTCCCGGGACGGTGCGTACCACGACGATGGCGCCAATCACCTTCCCTTCACGCAACATGGGAACGCCCATTCCGCTGCGGAATCCGCCCCTCTCCGCCGCGGTCTTCTGCGCGTACGCGGGGTCGGCGAACATATCCTCGATCTGCACCGGCACGCCCTGCAGAACAACGCGCGCCGTCACCGAGCCCATTCCGGGCTTCATCGGATATCCGGCGCGGTGAAGCTCTAGCGCCTCGGGCGATGGACCAACGGAAGCTCTGTGGTGAATGAGTTCACCGTCGTAGGTGGCGACAAATCCGAACTCCGCCTCGCACAGCGCTGCAGCCCTTTCGGCGATCGCTCCAAACACGGGCTGCACGTCCGTCGGCGAGCCGCTGATGACCTTGAGAATCTCCGCGGTCGCGGTCTGCCGTTCCAGCGCCTCCTTGGTCTCATTGAACAAGCGGACGTTCTCGATCGCGATCACCGCCTGATCGGCGAAGGTTTCCATC
>DATBRO010000037.1:0-8497 GCA_036560265.1 Gemmatimonadaceae bacterium
ATCTTGTCCGATCAGGCTCTTGACCTTTGTCGACATGACGACGGTCTTGGACGGATCGAACCGGATGTCCGGCGAGAAGTCGGTGTGCTGACGACCATCTTCCTGCCAGTACTTGGCCGTCATGGTGATTGGCACATCGAGAGTCACGCACGGATTCTTCCATTCATCCGGACCATAGGCTGTCTGGCTCGGATCACATACCGCGTTCGCCGGGTACACGATCCAGTAGCCGCCAACTCTCACTCTACCGCCTTGCGGGTCGAGCGTAAACGTTACGCTCTTCGCGTTGGACTCGGCGACCTCGTTCACGAGGCTCGCGTGAGAGGCGGGACCGCCACCGAACGCAGACAGAGTCGGAAGCGCCCTCGCGGTTGTCGATCGCGTCGGCGCGACCGCGTCGCTGCAAGCCGCTGCAATGACAGCGGCACCAGCGATCAAGAGAGGGACGAAACGACGAGTCGGGCTCATTCGTGGCGATTTGATATGGAGCAAACGCCACGCCGCCCGTGCGGCAGCCAGCGTCGGCCCCGTAGATTCGAACACCACAACGTACAGCGGGGCGATATCTACCGCCAGCCTGAACCTTGGGCTGTGAGGTGAATCACCTATTCTGCTTTTGGGCCTGGAGCTCCTGGAGCTCCTCGTATTTACGCGTGAGCTCGGCATATCCTAGCGTGCCAACGCTTTGCGAGATGCGCTCTATCGCCGACCGCACGTGTTCCGGGTCGATGGCAAAAAGAACATCGGCCACCGACGCGGTGAGCCAAGCAGCGCTCGAGACGTCCGCGTGCTCCGCAAGGTTGCGGGCGGCGTCGAACATTTGGAGGGCCTCTTGAGACCGGCCTTCCGCGGCAGCGACCCGGACCCTGAGCGTTTCGACGAGCTCCCGTCCCTGAAACCAGCCTTCGAGCCCGCCCATGCGGTGCTCGACAGCAGCGAGGGGCACCTTGGCCGCGTCGAGCTGGCCGAGCTCCAACAGGCAGATGCCCTCGCCCGCCATTGCTCCGATCTCGACGTCGAACTGTCCGATCCGCTGCGCCAGCGACGCCGTCGCCTCGTACAGCTCGGCGCCGGATGAGAAATCGCGCCGCTCGCGGTCGAGGTTGGCCATGTTGTACAGCACGTAGAGCTGTAACTCGCTGTTCTTGACCGCCGCAAACAAGGCGAGTGCGTCGCCGTAGAGCTCGCGCGCCCGATCATATTCGCCGAGCTTCTGCACCATCACGCCGAGATTCAGCGACGCCATGCCGGAGAGGTCCGGCATGCCCGCCGCGCGCGCCAACGAGATAGCGATCGTGAGAGATTTCCGCGCATCGTCGTGCCTGCCCTCCTGGTGCGCCACGATTCCGAGATTACTGTGGCAGCCCGCTTGGCCGCGCACGTTTCCAACGAGCTGAAATAACTCCAGCGCGCGCTCGTAGTACTGGCGAGCGCGCCTCGGATCTTCCTGCTCGACGGTGATGGCGAGCCGATTCAGCGCGCCGGCCAGCAGGAAGTCGTCGTTCACCTGCTCGGCCATCTTGACGCACTCGGCCGCCAGGCGTTCCGCTTCCTTGGCGTCTCCCACGCGCCCGTATGTCTGGGAGAGCATCGTGAGGATCTCGACGCGCTCGCCAACCGATCCCAGCGACACCGCCTCCTCGTCGAGCGCGCGCAACGCATCGAGCGTGACGCGAGCGTGCTGGCCGAGCTTGTTGCGCGCGCGCTCGCGCATGCGACGCAGCGTGAGCGCGCGGTGCCGGTCGCCCTGTCCCGCGAACCACTCGATCGCGAGGTCGCAGAGCTCTTCCGCTTCGTCGAACCGCCCGAGCGTTTCGGCGAGGTGCGCCAAACGAATGCGGACTTCGGCCAGCTCGCCAGGCGACGTCGCATTGCGTGCCGCAATCTGGAGGAATTCTCCGGCGGCGTCATACGAGTACACGCTTTCCGCGTTGGTCGCAGCGTCCATGGCGTAGCGGTACGCGTCGGAGGCGCATCCGGCCAAATCGAAGTGGACGGCGGTCTCCGGAGCACTGCGGGGCCGATTCTGGAGTGCGCGTGCCACACGCTCGTGCACGTTGGCGAGTCGATCCGGCGAGATGGACGTGACGAAGGCATCGGCGACTCGCGCGTGAGAAAAGGCCTGCCCGCCGCCGCCACGCTCGTAATTCGGCTGGAGAATATCCTTGGCGATCGCTTCACGTATCGCTGCTGGTACGAGATCAGGGTCGCCCGCTTCCGACTCGAGCAACACATCGACCTCGAATTCTCTGCCGATGACTGCGGCGGTACCGAGCACCGCCTGCGTGGCCGGCGTAAAGTGCGTCACGCGCCGCGCGATCACGGCCTCGACACCGTTCGGCAACTGGAGCTCCGACGGGGCCGTCCACTCCCAACGCTGGCCGTTGAACCGGAGCGACCCTTCTTCGACCATGCAGCGGAGCAACTGCACGATCACGAGCGGATTACCCTCAGTGTGCCGGTAGATATAGGCGAGCAGCTCGCGACCGACTTCCTGCCGATGCATCGCGGCCTCGAGCCAGCGTTTGACTTCGTCGCGGGTGAGGCGGGAGAGCCGAAGCTCGTGGTAGTAGTCGATGCGCTCCAATGCCCGCCGGCGTTCGACAATGTCCGTCTGGCCAGGATCGTCGCGAATGGTCAGCCCGACGAGGATGCGCTCGCGCTCGAGCTGCGTGAGCAAGTGATCCAAGACGTCCCATGAAGCGACGTCCACCCACTGCATTTCATCGAGAATCAGGACCAGCGGGCGCGAGCGCGCCGCGAGCCGGATGTACTCGGACAGCTCCTCGAGTAGCCGGTATTTGCTGCCGGCTCGGCCTTCGTCGGTGCCCGGGATTCCCGGATCGAGATTCGTGAGCTCGTGCCAGGTCCGGGTTGGCGCATCCGGCAGCCGTCGCAAGGCCTGGAGCACCTGGCTCCATATACCATATGGTGTGCGCACGCTGGTCATCCTCGCCCGGGCAATGACGAGCGATCCGCCACGAAGCCGAACCTCGGGCGCCAGTTGTCGGAGCAACGCACCTCGGCCGGCTCCCGCCTCGCCGATGATCGCAACGGCGCGCGGCGATCCGGCGATTGCCTCCTCCAGCCAGCGGCGCAGTTGCGCGAGCTCTTCGATGCGCCCCACGAATCGGCCAATGTCTAGCGGCCGCCTGACGCTCTCGCCGGGACGCTGTGCCGCGATAGCCGAGCCGTCGCCGCCCGCGGCGCTTACCGTGGTACACGCATTCCGAGCCGCACCCGCGAGGGCGCCCATGTCGGAGCCATGACGCGGCGCCGTCGCTACTCCCATCGAGGCCGTCACACCGGTGCGCGGACGATCACCACCCGTTCCAGCAAAGGCGTGATTCCGGATTGCGGCGCACAGGCGACCCGCTACGTGATTTCCCTGCTCGTCGGCGGCGCTGTTGAGCAGGACCAGCACCTCATCGGCGGACGCCTGCCCGACGACGTCATTGCCGCGCAGGTTCCGTCGGATCAGCTCGACGACTTGCTCCCGCAGAGCGGCGGATTGGCCGTTGTCGGAGCTGCTTCCGCTGGTGGCATTCACCTCGACCCGGACGGCCAGGACGGAGGCAGGCGCACCGCCAGAGGCCGCGGTGGCGATGGCGGGCGCGACGGCATTGGCAAATTCCTCTGCCGATGTCGTGAGAATTGCGCGGGTTGCCCGGGTCGGACGTTCCACTGGAGACGGTGTGGGTGTCGAAGTGCCGTCGGGGCGCGGAGCTCCGATCGGGGGTCTAGCGCTGCCAGCCTCTTAGCGTAGAAGCCGTGACGAATTGGCGCAAGCGATTTCGGTCGGTTAACAGTCACACCCACGTGAGCGTCTACCGGACATGCGGCGTCTAACCTCCCTTTTGTGCCTGGTATCCGCTGCCTGCGCTTCGTCGGGTACGCGCTCACCGTCGGCCCCCATGGTCGCGGTCGCGCCGATTCGGTCCGAGCTCACGCGTGACCAGCAGATCGAGCACGTGCTCAACAGACTGGCGTACGGGCCGCGTCCCGGTGACGACGAGCGCGTGCGCGCGATGGGTGTCGAGCGTTGGATCGCATTACAGCTTTCACCGGATAGGCTCGACGATCGGACGACCGACTCGATCGTCTCGTCCTACAGCGCGCTTGGCACGCCGACGAGCGAGCTCACCGCGATGTTTCGCGAAGTCCGGGTGGCGCGGAGGGATAGCATGCGTCTACCGGACACGCGTCGCACGCTGCAGCTCTCGCTCGCCCAAGTCTCATCCGCGAAGCTGGCTCGCGCCGTGACGAGCGAACGGCAGCTGTACGAGCAGATGGTGGATTTCTGGGAGAATCATTTCAGTGTGTTCGCCGGCAAGGGCCAGACGCGCCTCTTCATTCCGGCGTATGACCGAGATGTCATTCGCCCCTATGCATTGGGGAAGTTTCGCGATCTCCTGGGCGCGGTGGCGAAGAGTCCAGCCATGCTGTTCTACCTGGATAATGCGCAGAGCGCGGCGGACAGCGTGCATCGCACGCTGAGTTCTCGGCGGCTGCGCGAAGCGCAGCCGGCGGGTTCTCGGCCGCTCTCGCCGGGGTTGATCGTTCCGCCGGGTGGCGTGCGGCCGCCACGAGGCTTGAACGAGAACTACGCGCGCGAGCTGATGGAGCTGCACACGCTTGGAGTCGACGGCGGCTATACACAGCGGGACGTCATCGAAGTCGCGCGCGCACTGACCGGATGGAGCATCGATCCGCGAGAAGGGGCCTTCGTGTTCCGGCCCGCGATCCATGATGCGGAAGAAAAAACCGTTCTCGGCTCTCGGCTTTCGGCTCTCGGGGGAATTGAGGATGGCGAGCAGGTGCTGGACATCCTCGCGCGCCATCCCTCCACAGCCCGTCACATCACGCGCAAGCTCGTCGTACGGTTCGTCAGCGATTCGCCGCCCCCGGCGCTGGTCGATCGGTGCGCCGCGGTTTTCAGCAGGAGCGACGGCGACATTCGTGAGACCCTCCGGTGCGTCATCACGTCGCCGGAGTTCTTCAGTAAAGCCGCGTATCGCGCCAAGGTGAAAACGCCCCTTGAATTGGTGGCGAGCGCTCTGCGCGCGACTGGTGCGTCGGTAGACAACACGCCGCGTGGGGCGCAAATCGTCGCGCGTCTCGGCCAACCGATCTTTGGCCGGCAAACGCCGGACGGCTGGCCCGACCGCGCGGATGACTGGGTCAACGCTGGCGCCATGGTGAATCGCGTGAATTTCGGCCTGGCGCTCGCGTCGGCACGGGTGCCCGGGGTGATCGTTGGAAACGTCGACCCCGCGATCGGAGCGTCGCTCTCGACGCCCGAGTTTCAGAGGAGATGACTTAGTCATGCAAAGACGTGTGTTCATGAAAAACGGCGCACTCGCGCTGGTGACGATGGGCCTCAACCCGACTCTATTGCGCCGCACGATCTTCGCGCAGGAGCTCGTGACCGGAGCCGGCTCGCTCGGTAACGCGCGCGGCAAAGTCCTCATCTGCCTCTTCCAGCGCGGCGCAGCCGACGCGCTCAACGTCGTCGTTCCGTTCGGCGAGCAGGCGTACTACCGCTTGCGTCCGACGATCGCGGTGCCCCGCCCCACGCTCGCCACGCAAGATGCCGCCATCGATCTGGACGGGTTCTTTGGACTGCATCCGTCGCTCGCACCATTCAAATCACTGTGGACGCAAGGTTTGCTCGCGCCCGTACACGCCGTGGGAAGTCCGAGCAACACACGGTCGCACTTCGACGCGCAGGACTACATGGAGAGCGGCACGCCGGACGCAAAGGGCACGCGGGATGGATGGTTGAATCGATATCTGGCGACGAAGGGAACGTGCGAGGAATGCGCCAAAGGCGGAAATGACAGGTCTGCCAAAGGCGGAAATGGGAAATCGGCGGGTGCCCGCGAAGCGGGCGGGGGAAATGGAACGGCAAAACCCGAATCCCTGTTCCGGGCCGTTTCCATGACGCAGCAGACGCCGCGGATTCTCATGGGTCCCGCGCCGTCGGTCGCGATGAACTCGATCCAGGAGTTCGCGATTCGCGCGAACGGACCAGCGGCGGCCAACATCGAAGCGATGTACGCGACGGGCGGCAGTGACCTCGTTCACGCCGCCGGCAGCGAGATGCTCGATGCGATGAAGATCCTCCGCGCCGCCAATCCGCAGCAGTATCAGCCGCGGAACGGCGCCGAGTATCCTCGCTCGCCTCTGGGTCAGCGGCTACGCGAGATCGCGCAGCTCATCAAATCGGACGTCGGGGTGGAAATCGCGTTTGCCGACGTCGGCGGCTGGGACACGCACGTGAACCAGGGCGGCGCGACAGGGCAGCTCGCTCAGCGGTTGGACGATTTCGCCAAGGCGACGTACGCGCTGGTGACAGACCTGGGCGATCGCATGGCCGACGTCGTGATTCTGACGATGTCCGAATTCGGGCGCACCGCACGACAGAACGGCAACGGCGGCACGGATCACGGACACGCAGGTTGTCTCTTCGTGATCGGCGGCGGCGTGAAGGGAGGAAAGGTGCACGGTCGCTGGCCCGGGCTCGAGGCGGAGCAACTGAACGAAGGCCGCGACCTGGCGCTCACGACTGACTTCCGCTCCGTGTTTGGAGAAGTGGTGCGCAAGCATCTCGGCGCGAGCGCGCTCGATCGAATCTTTCCGGGGTTCGCTCCGAGCGAGCTTGGATTGCTTTAGGGACTGGGCAGTCAACTAGTCCCTAGTCCCTAATCGCTCGTCCCTAGAATCGCAGGATTTTTTTCAGCCGCTTGCCGAGGTTGTTGAGCCAATCCGGATTCGGATTGTTCGTCACGACATTGCCGTTTTCGTCCGCAATGATCTCCGGCGCCGGCGCCGTGTGAAGCTGACATTCCGACGTGGGCTGCGTGCCGGGCTTGAACCATTCGCGCGCCTTGCGCGGGCACCATTCGGTGGCGAGCTGGCCGCTCTCCGGATCGATGATCGCCGAGATCATTCCGTTGGGCGGAATCCAATCGAAGCTGCGCTCGCGCCAACCGGTTCTGTAGAAGTCGGCCCACGCGGGGGCGGCGAACCGTCCGCCAGCGGCGTGGTCCGCAATCTGATGCGGCGTGTCGTACCCGAACCACACTCCGGCGACGAGCGTCGGCGTGTAGCCGATGAACCAGACGTCGTTTCCTTCGTTCGTCGTTCCCGTCTTTCCCGCGACGGGACCCGTGATGCCGTAGTCGCGAATCACTTTGCCGGTGCCGTAATCGACGACACCGCGCAGCATCGACGTCATCTCATACGCGTCGCGAGGATCCATGGCGGGCGCTCGCGCGACTTCCTGGCTCCAGAGGACTTTGCCGTCGGGGGCTTCGATTCGCGTGACGAGTCGTGGTCTGACCCGGAACCCTCCGTTCCCGAATGGCGCATACGCAGTGACCAACTCGATCGGACTGACCTCGAGCGCACCGAGCGCAATGGAGGGGACCGGTTCCAGATCGCTCGTGATCCCGTTGCGTCGCGCGGCGTTGATGACGTTCTGCTCTCCAACGGTGCGACTGATGCGGACCGTCGCCGCATTCGCAGAGAACATGAGCGCGCGTCTGACCGTGGTGCGTCCCTGATAGTTGTCGTCGTAGTTCGCGGGAATCCACGGCGTGTTGCCGATCATGACCTCGACCGGCTCGTCGTCGACTTCCTGGCCGGGAGAGATGCCCGCCGCGAGCGCGGCCGCGTAGACGAAGGGCTTGAACGCAGATCCCGGCTGGCGTTTGGCGTTGATCGCGCGAATGAAGCCACCGCGCGGAGACCGTCTGCCGCCGACCAGCGCGCGAATGTCGCCGGTATTGGGATCCAACGCCACGAGCGCACCCTGCAAGCGCTCGCGGTTTCCCCACCCTTCGTTTTGTATCGCGATGGCGTGGCGCGCGATCGTCTCGTCCGCCGCCAACTGAGCGCGCGCGTCGATCGTCGTATGGATGACGATGTCGCCTTCCTTGAGCGCGTCGGGCATGACGGAGTCCACGAGTGCGCGCACCGCGTCGACCGAGCCGTACTTGTCGTACTGCGACGGGCGCCATTCCGTGGACGCGATGCGCAGCGGCGCCGCCGAAGCACGTTTGGCGGTGTTGTCGTCGATGAAGCCCTGCTGTGCCATGAGCGAGAGCACGAGGTTGCGCCGTTTGACCGCGCGCTCGGGATAGTCCCGCGGCGTATAGGCGGACGGTGCTTTCGGGAGCGCCGCGAGGGTCGCGGCCTCGGCGAGCGAGACGTTCGAGATGCTTTTGCCAAACAGATCACGGCTCGCGGCCTCGACGCCGTACACGCCGTTGCCGAGGTAGATGACGTTCATGTAGTGCTCGAGGATCTGCTCCTTGGTGAGCTCGCGCTCGAGCAGTCGGGCGAGTCGCAACTCGATCAGCTTGCGACGCAACGAGCGGCCGTTGTAGCGCCGCACGAGAAAGCTGTTGCGAGCGACCTGCATCGTGATCGTGCTGAAGCCTTCGCGCACGCCCATCGAGGACAGGTTGCGAACGACCGAACGGCCGACGCC
>DATBRO010000038.1:0-4295 GCA_036560265.1 Gemmatimonadaceae bacterium
GATCGACAGCATCGACAGGTTGTTGGATCAATTCGTTGGCCAGATTCTGGCGCGTCAATCGGGTGTAGCGGAAACATCGCTATCTTCGGTCACGAGTCAGTCGCTCCCGGCGATCCGCGCATACTTGAACGGACGCGCGGCATATCGTCGCGCCGATGAGGATCACGCGATCGAAAGTTTTGCGCGCGCCATCGACATCGACTCGACTTTCGCGCTCGCTGCCCTCGACCTGGCCGTTGCCACGGGAAAAGTTCTACGCGCGCAGATCTGCCGCAATAACGCGTGTCGTGTGTTCTCGATCGTCCCGGGTTTCTCGTCCTCGGAGCGCGTCGATGAACTGTTCGACCGTGCCGTACGCGTCGCGTGGCAATATCGCTCGAAGTTGGGCAACCGCGATCGTCCCTTGCTTGACGCGTTGCGGGGACCGAACTATCCACGCGCCACTTCAGCGCGCCAGTCATTGGCCGGGCTCAGGCGCGCAATCGCCGCAGCACCGGATCGGCCGGAGACACATTACCTGCTTGGCGTCCTTCTTCTGTATCAGGGCGCGGCGCTTGGCCTCCCGGGCTCCAGAGGACTTGCAGAAGCGGAGTTCCGTCAGGCATCGAGGCTGGATTCCAGCTACCTGTCGCCGCTGGCGCGACTCGTCGATGTCGCCGCTTTCGGAGGGGATACAGCGATGCTGCGTCGCGCAGGAAACCTTTACCTCGCGCGCGACAGCGCAACACCTACAGCCGACTATGTTCGGTGGCTTCTCGCGGTTAGTACCGCCGACAACAGCGCACACGACGCAGTTCGAGCACGCTTTCGTTCGCTGAAGTCGCCTACACTCGATCAGATCTATCTGACCAGCCAGATGACGGGGCTCGGGGTGGATGATGCGGATAGCGCGATAAGTGTGATCGTCGACAGCGCTGCCGATCCGGTTGAAAAGAGTGTCGGGCTGCGTCGCCGGCAAATGCTGTCATTGAATCGCGGGCGTCCGTCCGAGGCTGATCGCTCATTGAACGGCCTGCGCGAGCTCCGGTCGACGCCCTATTCATTTTGGCAGTTCGCGATGGAGGCTGCGCTGTTCAATG
This sequence comes from Gemmatimonadaceae bacterium, assembly GCA_036560265.1. Classification (GTDB taxonomy): domain Bacteria; phylum Gemmatimonadota; class Gemmatimonadetes; order Gemmatimonadales; family Gemmatimonadaceae; genus DASPMP01. The sequence continues at coordinate 1,080 of DATBRO010000038.1, forward strand.
ACGGAGACCGCAACGCAGCTGATTCGGCCGCCCGGAATCTCGCGCTCAGCCTCGCGCGCGATACTCTTCGCATCCTGACGTCGGATGCCTTGCGTCAGACGAGTGCGGCGATGGCCTGGCAGACGATGTGGTATCTGAAACGCGGCGACACGTCCCGCGCCGCCGCGGCGAGCAGTTGGTTAAGGCGTCATGGCGAAGGCCAGTCCCGCAATCGCGCGTTGTCGGTGCTGGCCGAGATGATCATCACTTCTCGCGCGCGGCGGCCTGAGGGTATCGCACTGCGTGCGTATGTCGACTCGATGGCGCTCGAGGGGTGCTGCGAATTCGCGCCATTCGGCAATCTCGAGCTGGCGCGCGCGTACGAGCTGAGCGGACACGATTCATCTGCACTGCGAGTGATTCGCCGCGGGATCTGGTTTTACCCGCCGCGCATGTTGTCGACCCACCTGCGTGAGGAAGGAAAGCTGGCCGCGCGTCTCGGAGATCGCGCCGGTGCAATTCGCGCGTACGAGCACTACCTGGCGCTACGCTCGGATCCCGAGCCGCCACTCATAGCACAGAGGGACAGCATCCGCGCCGAAGTGAATCGACTCAAGCGCGGTCGTTAGAAGTTGTATCGCAGAGATAGCTGCAACTGATAACCGGACTCGATATTCTGCGTGTTCGTACCGGCGCTCGCCGCATCGAAGTGAAACACGGGCTGGCTTCCGGGCGCCGGCGTCTGGCCCACATGCTGAAGGATCGTCGCGTTGGGCAGTCGGAGCAGTCCCCACGAAGAATTCAAAAGGTTCAACAGGTTGAATACTTCAACCTGCAGCGACACGTCGTGACCGCGGATCGTCTGCAGCGACTGGCGGAGCGACGCATTGGTGGTGTTCACCCACGGGCTACGACAACTGTTGCGGACAACGATCGATCCTCGCTGACGCCGAAGGCATGGTGTGTCGCTGATGAATTTTTCGAAGGCCGCTGCTTGCGTCGCCGCGTCGCTTCCGCCGAAGACTATTTCCGCGGGGTCGTTCGCATTCCGCGGAACGTAAATCGGATCGTTCGCGCTGGTGCCGTCGGCGTTGAGATCACCTCTCCCCGCCGGCGTCGAATCGCCGAAGGTGAAGGGCGTGCCAGACTCTCCTATATAGTATAGAGAGAAGTCGGTCTTCCACCGCTTCCAGGGCGCCGCGTAACTGGCCGCGAGCACCACGCGGTGCGGAATCTCGAAGCTCGACACACCAAGCGACAGCGCATCATGGCGGCCGGAGAGCGGCCTGCCACCAGCCCAATTATCAAACGGCGCCGCCGCTGTGGGATTGACGAGGGATTGAACGTCCCGGACACGCGAATACGTGTATGCGGCGCGCAGCTCGTAGCGATCGGAGAACGGCTTGTCGATCTGCGCCGTGATCGACCACGAATAACCGAGAGAATTGTTGCGCAGACCGATGACCTCCGGGTAGCGACCGGCATCGACCAACACCGGACGCGCTCTGCCGGTCGCGTCGATCGTGCCGTACAACACGCGTCCGTGCGAATCGAGCCCCTGTGGTCCCTGTAGATCTGAATTCTCGAACAGGAAATCAGCGCGCACCTTCGAGTACAGTCCCTCGACGGTCGCTGTAGCGCCCCACGGCAAGACGCGGTCGACCGCGAGTGAAGTGCGGAAGGATTCTGCCATTCTCAGATTTCGATCGACGAGCGCCACCGGTCCGTCTGAAAAACCGCGTCCATCTGGACACACCTGCGGCTGAAGCGCTAGATCCGGGACAAACTTCGGCACCCTCCCCGATCCGATCGGTCCGCTGCAAATCAGTGTTCGCACGCCTGCGCCATTCGAGCGAACGGGCCCGAGCAGCCAGCCGAGCGGGGGCAAACCGACGAAGATTCCGGCTCCGCCGCGAACGCGCGTGCCTAAATCCGGGAAAGGATCCCAAGTGAATCCGAATCGTGGTGACCACTGCACGCGGGATTTTGGATAGTCGCTTGTCCGCCGTCCGAAGATGGAATCTACCGCCGCGTTGTACACGGGCAGACTGGAGAACTTCAGAGCGTCAGCACGCAATCCGAGCGTCAACGAAAAGCGATCGCCGATGCGCCATTCGTCGGTGATGTATGCGCTGGGCTGGGCACCACGAACGCGTGCCCTGGCGCTACCGAAATCCCTGGTGAGGGTATAGCTGACTGCATCGCCAGTCGCGAGTGCGTCGAGGCTGGGAAATCGCCAAACCCCGAATTTCCCCCGGACGCTCAGTGCGTGGTAACGAAAAAGCTCGACGTGTACACCGGCTCCGAGCGTGTGTCGCGAGCGCGGTTGAAACACCAGATGGTCCGCGATCTCCATCAACGCCTCGGCGGCCGCCGCTCCGCCGGCATTCGCGGGAGGACCAGCCTGCAAGGTAGCGGATCCGACGCCGCTCGCGGCCAGCACGCTGGCCTGTATCGTCGGTGACAGCGCGTAGTGGTCGGCAATGATCGGCCTATCGACGTACGACCAGACAAACTCGTTGAAAACGGCGGGCGACACCTGCGTGAAAAGTTGAGCGGCGGTCGTGTGTTTTTTCGTTCGCAGCATCCATGCATTGCTGGAGAGCGGAAAAACGAGAACACCTTCCGGTCGGGCAAACCGCGTCACCTCGACCGAACTATAGTTGTCGCGCAGCACGACGCGGCTCCTCCACTCGGGGAGAGCGATGTCGGCGCGACCGAAGTATGTGACGCTCGGGTTCAGCAGCGTGACTCGACCGCCGTCGCCCGGGTCGAGACCTTGAGCGCGCAACAGAGAAGCAAACCGCGTGACGTCGTCTACCGAAGCGGGCAGCGGCGGCAATGCGTTGGTTGCTTGCCCGACGTAAGGTCCGGGAGTCGGCGCCGCGACATGCTCAAACTCGGGAGCAATGAATAAGTGCAGCCGGTCGCGCACGATCGGTCCGCCAAAAGACAAGCCAAACTGTTCATGTTGATATGGCGAGCGGCCTACGAATGAATTCGCCCGCGCCAGCTGCGCGTTTCGCGCATACCCGTACGCGGAGCCATGCCAGTCGTTAGTTCCGCTCTTCGTGACCGCGTTGACGAGCATGCTGGCGAAATCTCCGTATCGCGCGTCGTACGGCGAGAGAAGCACCTGGTACTCCTGCACTGCTTCGAGCGAAATGGTTTTTCCACCGATGGTGCCGGGCCCCAGGACGTTGTTCCCCTGAAGCTGGCGGTCACTCACGCCGTCGA
>DATBRO010000039.1:0-2023 GCA_036560265.1 Gemmatimonadaceae bacterium
TGCCGTGCGGAATCTTTTCCGTCAACATTGCGACGTTCCCGACGGTGAAGTGGGCAAACGACTTCGCATCCGCGCGAATCGCTGCCACACACTCCGTCCACGCGCCCTCGCTCGCCGGCTCCGGCGAACCGGGCCAGTAGTCGTCCGGCCACTTGAGTTCGTGATACTTGGGATTCGTACAGAACTCGAGCAGGTCACGCTGCGTGCGCCGAATGTGATCCAACAATTCCCACGCGGAGTGCGGAAAGTTCGCTGGACGCTTGCCGCGCAGCGCCGGCGCGAGACCGTCCACGACGTGGTCGAGTGTTGCATGCGCCTGCTCCCAGGTGAGCGAGGAGGCTATGATCGACGCCCACGTGTCCAACGTGCTCATATGCACCTCACACTGAGGAACGCGACCCAGAACAGCTCCCGCGCGTCCGTCCACAGCCGTGTGATGTCGAATCCGGCCGCGGCGACGACGACGCGCAGTGCGCCGAAGTCGTACTTGTACGACGACTCCGTCCAGATCGTCTCGCCGGCGTCGAAAGAGACCCGCTCGCCGGCGATCGTCACCGACTGCCGCGCCTCCGACTCGAGATGCATTTCGATGCGGCTCGCGGCGTCGTTGAAGAAAGCACGGTGACGGAAGAGCGAGAGATCGAAGTTGGCGTCGAGCTCGCGGTTCAAACGCACAAGCATGTTGAGGTTGAATTCGGCGGTGACGCCGCGCGCGTCGTTGTAGGCGGCGTGCAGCGTGGGCACGTCCTTGAGTCGGTCCACGCCGAGCACGATCGCGCCGTCCCGGCCGAGCGTTTGCCGCACGCGGCGAAGAAAAGCGATCGCTTCTGGCGGGTGAAAGTTGCCGATGCTCGATCCAGGAAAGAATCCCACGCGGCGCGCGCGCACGGGCAGCGGCGGAATGTCCAGCTGGCGCGTATAGTCGGCGCACACCGGACGGATCGGCAGCGCCGGATAGTCGCGCCCGAGCGAGGCGGCGACGTCCGCGAGCTGACGATGAGAGATGTCGACAGGGGTATATGACGCCGGCTCTTCGAGCGCATCGAGGAGCAGACGAATCTTCACCCCCGCCCCGCTGCCGTATTCCACGAGCGCGCAGCGTGGACCGGCGAGTGCGCCGATCTCCGGCGCACAGACGCGAAGGATCTCCAGCTCCGTCCTGGTAAGATAATACTCCGGCTGCTCGCAAATCTCCTCGAACAACCGTGCGCCGCGATCGTCGTAGAAGTATTTCGGCGCGATCGTCTTGACGTCGGCGCGCAGTCCGCGAAGGATCTCGTCGTGGAGCTCCGGCGCGACAATCGGCGCCCGCCACATGTGTCCGCGCGTCATGAGGACGCCAGCCGGATGCCGGTAAACTGCCAGCGCGTGTCGGACGGGAAGAAGTTGCGGTACGTCACTCGCGCGTGTCCCGGCGGCGTCGCGAGCGACGAGCCACGCAGCACCCACTGGTCGCTCATCCATTTGCCGTTGTATTCGCCGATCGCGCCGGCGGCGGGCTTGTAGCCTGGATACGCGACGTACGCGCTCTGCGTCCACTGCCAACGTTCGCCATAGAGCTGCGGGAGATCAGGCTCGGCGCGCGCGGCGATTTCCCACTCGGCTTCGGTTGGAAGGCGATGACCGGCCCAGCGAGCAAAGGCATCGGCCTCGAAGTAGCTCACATGACACACTGGCGCGTCGAGAGCGAGCGATCGAGTGCCGGCGAGCGTGAACTCCGTCCAGCCGTCGGGCGCGTGCTCCCAGTACAGCGGCGCCTCGCGCTTTTGTTCGCGCACGATGGCCCACCCCGCGGCGAGCCAGAGATCGGGGCGCCGATATCCGCCGTCCTCGATGAACGCAAGGTACTCGCGGTTGGTGACGAGGTGCGTCGCGATCTTGAACGGCTCGACGAACACGCGATGCGCCGGCGTCTCGTTGTCGAAGGCGAAGGTTTCGTCGGCGTGGCCGATCTGGTACAGCCCTTCGGAGATTTCGCGCCACGACTGACGTTCTGCGCTCCGTGTTTTGCGTTGTGAGCCTC
>DATBRO010000040.1:0-6712 GCA_036560265.1 Gemmatimonadaceae bacterium
GGCCGGAAGGTCGACGGCGTCCTCTATTCGACGATGGACGGCGCGGGGAAGCGTCTCGCCGACCGTGAGGTCGTCGTGGTGCCCGCCACCAGTCGTACCGCCAAGGCGCTCGCGCAGTTCTGTCGCGACCAAGTCAAGCGGAGCGCGGATTTGGATTCGCTCCAGGCGCGCTTCGAGCGGCGCAGCGCGCAGCGCGCGGCGGAGGCCGAGCAGGAACGCGTGCGCAACGGAGCGAGCCACCGCTGGAAACAGCTCATCACCGAGTCGGCGACACTCGCGGACTCGGCCCATACCACACCGTTCGACAGCGTCACCGCGTCGAAGGTCGCGCGCGACCTCGCGGTCGCTCGAGCGACGACGAATAGCAACGGTGAATTCCATCTCACCAAGGTTCCCTTCGGCAAGCACCTGCTCGTCGCGACCGCCGAGGACGATTGGGGAGATGTGATCAGCGTCGGACTCTTCCGACCGACGAAAGCGGACCTGAGCATGGACCGCGCCATGCCCGGCTGCGTGTTGGGATCAGACTTCGAGCGATGACGACGCGCGCCGTTACGCAATAGCGAGCGTCCTTGACGGGGTCGGCCCCGGCGATAGTGTAGCGATGGCTCCCTCCCCCGGAGTTCGTCATGCGTCGCGCCGCTCGCCGGCTCTTCCGAGCTGCTCTTCTCGCCGCCGTTCTACCCGTGCTCCCCGCGTCGCTGCGCGCGCAGAACGACTCGCTGCGAATCGCGCGACTCACCGCGCTCGGCCGCCTCTTTGGCGTCGTGAAGTATTTTCATCCGGCGTTTCTCGAGAGAGACGTTCCGTGGGATTCCGCCGTCATCGTCGCCATCGACTCGGTAAACGCGGCGAAGACCTCCGCCGATTATCGCGCTGCGGTCGCCGGACTGCTCAAGTCCCTGAGTGATCCAGCGTCTCAAGTCGCGACGGCGCGGAAGCCGGGCGTAGCCTTGGCGAGCGCAATGAGGCCGTCGAAACATTGGGAAGCCTCGGAAGAGGGCGCGGACAGCACGCTCGTCATCGCCATTCCGGATTTCGAGAACTTCATGGACGCGAGCCGGCTCCTCACCGGTGCGACCGCCGAGATTCGTCGCGCGGCCCGACTCGTCTTCGATCTGCGCGGCGCGGAGCCGGATGAAACCGGCACGGCATCGTTCGTCTTCGCCAACAGCATTCAGGGCCTCCTGCCCACGTCCTCCATTAGCGCACCCGCGCAGCGCATGCGGATGCATTCGGGGTTCGTGCCGCAACTGGGTGGCACGTCCGGCGGCTATTGGTCCGGCACCTACGAGAAGGCGGGAGCGCTAATTCAAGTCGCGACCTTGAATCGTGCCCGACGCATTGTCTTCCTCGCCAATCCGGGCTCGGACATCCCCGATGTCGCATTCGCGCTTCGCAGCACGGGCCAGGGCGCGATCGTGGTCGAGGGCACATCGGCCGATCTGGCCGCGGGAGGCAACACGTACCCGGTTGAGATGGGGGAAGGGTTCGTCGCCGTCGTTCGCATCGGCAGCGTCATGGGCCTTTCAGGCGCCGACACCGTCGTGTCACGCGCCGAGGCGAACGCGCGCGGAGACGCGGGCATGCGCGTCGCCCTGGACTTCGCGAAGCGCCCCCAGACGGCACTCGTGTCTCCTCAGCCTACCTCGTCGCGCAGCGCCGCCACGGAGAATTCTTACCCCTCGATGCGGTACCCGAGAGCCGCCTATCGCATACTTGCCGGATATCGCTACTGGAACGCGATTCATTACTTCTATCCGTACAAACACTTGATCGGCGAGGACTGGGGCAATGTACTGCCGCGCAGCATCCGCATGCTCGACGCGGCGCGCGACTCGCTGGAGCTCGGCATGGCGCTCGCGACGATGGTGACGTACACGCACGACTCGCACAGCGGAGTCACACGCAACGTCGCGCTCACGCAGTACCTCGGCCGCCTTCCGGTCGCCGTGCAACTGCAATTCGTCGAGGGACTCCCCGTCGTGGTTCGCATCGGCGACGACTCCGCCACCAAGGCGAGCGGCATCGCCGTCGGCGACGTCATCGTCAAAGTGGATGGTGAGGACGCCGCCGCGCGCAGAGCGAAGATCGCGAAGTTCGTGGCGCATTCCACACCGCAGGCGCTCGACGACGCGATCCACTGGCGTCTGCTGCTCGGGAACGACACCGTCGCGAAACTCGTCGTGCGCGGGCGTGACAATCGCGATCGGGACGTGACGGTCCCGCGGCGCCAGGCGTTCACGCAGCTGATGCAGTATCCGCGAGCCGGTCCCGTCATGAAGATGCTGCCCGGGAACATCGGCTACGCCGATCTCTCGCTGCTCACGACGGCGATGGTGGACAGCATGTTCGAGATGTTCAAGAACACGAAGGGCATCATTCTGGACGATCGTGGCTACCCGCAGGGGACCGCGTGGGCCATCGCGCCGCGGCTCAGCGCGCGGCCGATGCCAGCCGCGGCATTCCAGCGTCCGTTGGTGATGTCGCCCGACTCGACGCAGTGGACGAGCTTTCACTTCATCCAACTGACGCCGCCAGGATACAAGTGGGTGTATCCCGGCAAGACCGTACTGCTCGTGGACGAACGCACCATCAGTCAAGCCGAGCATACGGGACTGTTCTTCGAGGCCGCGAACAAGACGACGATCGTGGGTTCGCCGACGATGGGCGCGAACGGCGACGTGACCACCGTCGCGCTCGTGGGCGGCATGTACGCGACGTTCACCGGCCACGATGTTCGTCACGCCGATGGCCGGCAACTTCAGCGCGTTGGCTTGCAGCCGGATGTCGTGGTGCGTCCAACGCTCGCCGGCATTCGCGCTGGACGCGACGAAGTGTTGGAGCGGGCGATCGAGCTTCTCGCGCGAAACAAGTAGCCTTCGCAAGAATCTGGTCGATGAATTTCGAACGAGAGATCCTCGTCGTCGCCGCGCTGCTCGTCATGTGCGGGGGTTGCCGCTCTGCCAACAGCGGTGGCGCAGAGTCGGGCGCGCAAACCAGTGTGACCTCCACAGCCCGTTTGCACGCGGACACGTTGTGGCTCCTTGCGGCCGATGTGTCACGCGATGCCGTCCACGCGTCGGACACCGAAACCGAATTGATTACCCGCTACGGCACCGCGAACGTGCGGCGGGATTCCGTCTATGAGGGCGAAGGGATGTATGCCGGCGGCGCGATCCTTTTCCCGGGCGACTCGCTGCGCGAGCTCAAAGTGATCTGGCTGGATGAAAAGAACTTCGCGCGGCCGCGGCGCGTCATCATCAGAGGAAAAAGAAGTCGATGGGCACTATTCCCTGGCGTCTCGCTGGGCACGTGTCTGACGGAAGTGGAGCGGATCAATGGCCGACCATTCAAGATTTACGGATTCGGCTTTGATGGTGCTGGCGTTTCAGACGGCTGGGAGAGAGGACGTCTCGACACACTGTGGGGGTCGGAGGATCGTCCTGAAAAGCGCGTCTGGCTGCGATTCGACGTGACGGTGCCGGTGCGGTTCCGACGCGATCAGATAGGGGACGTTCTCATTCCCTCGACCGATTCCATCCTGCGCGCGGCAAAGCCCTGTGTGGTGGAACTGTCGGTCTGGCCTCGATAGCGCTACTGACGAGCGGACGACTACCGCATCCAGAGCGCGATGTTCGACGCGAGCAAAGTGGCCCAACAGAGGAACATCCAGCGCGTCTGCTCGCCGAGCCGTCGCTCCATCTCCGCGCGTGACGTGGCCAACTCGGCCCTGAGCTCGGATCGCAACTGCACGATCTTGACGTCCATCTGGGCGAAGCGCTGCTCGATCTTGACTTCCATCTGGGCGAAGCGCTGCTCGAGCTTCGCGTCGAATCGCGCGAAGTTCAGCTCGTTGAGCTCTCGAAGGTCTGACCTGTAGGTCGCGTCCACCTGGTTGAACCAGTCCACCAATTCCTTGGCTATCTCTTCGCCCAAGCGATCGTAAAACAGCTTGGACAGTCTGGCTGTAACGGGCACCGGCGGTTCCTTGATAAGCGGACGCCGCAAGTGTACAACCTACGCTCGGCAACACGGGTACCGAAAGTCCGCATTGATCCACACTTTGAGAGGACCTCTCTGCATGCCTCCCGCAAACCGACATTGCGTTCTGCCGCTGTGCGCGGCCGCCCTTTTCATTCTCATTGCCGCGTCGACTACGGATCATGGCGCTGAAGCGCGTGCGGTGGGCGCAAATCTCGTGGGAATCGATACGACGTTCCTGAAATCATTCAGGTGGCGCGCGATCGGCCCAGATCGCGGCGGACGATCGATCGCCGTGACCGGCGTGCGCGGCCGCCCGAAAGAAGCGTACTTCGGCGCGGTCGGCGGCGGACTGTGGAAGACGACCGACGGCGGTGAGACGTGGGGGCCGGTCACCGACGGCCAGATCAAGAGCGCATCCGTGGGCGCGGTCGCGGTGAGCGAGACGAATCCCGACGTCGTCTACATCGGCATGGGCGAGACCTGCATTCGCGGCAACATCATGCCGGGCAACGGCGTCTACAAGTCGAATGACGGCGGAAAGAGCTGGATGAACGTCGGATTTGTGTCATCCGAGAATATTTCCAAAATCAGGATTCATCCGACGAATCCCGACATCGTCTTCGTGGCCGCATTCGGAAAGCACTCCGCTCCGAATCCGGAGCGCGGCGTCTTCAAGAGCACGGATGGTGGTAAGACGTGGCGCAAGGTTCTCTTCCGCGACGACAAGACGGCTGCGATCGACATTGCCATCACGCGCGCGAATCCCGACGTCATGTACGCGGCGCTCTGGGAGGCGTTCCGCAAGGAATACACGATGTCGAGCGGCGGGCCGGGCTCAGGGTTGTTCAAGTCCACCGATGGCGGCGAGACGTGGACAGAGATCACCCGAAACCCCGGACTTCCTTCAGGGATGATCGGGCGCATCGGCGTGGCTGTGAGCGGCGCTGACCCGAATCGCGTCTACGCGCTCGTCGAGAACGAGAACGGTGGTCTCTTCCGCTCGGACGATGCGGGCGCGACGTGGACCGTGGTGAACCAGAACCGCGCCGTGCGCCAACGCGCGTTCTACTACACGCACGTCCACGCCGACGCGAACAACCGCGACTGGGTCTACCTCCAGAACACGTCGCTGTTCAAATCCACGGACGGCGGGAAGACGCTCACGACGCTCAGCGGGACGCACGGCGATCATCACGATCTTTGGATCGACCCGGAGAATCCCGCGCACCTCATGGACGGCAACGACGGTGGCGGCGCGATCTCGATGAACGGCGGTCAGACCTGGACATCCGAGGATTATCCCACGGAGCAGTTCTATCACGTCGCGACAACGAAGCACCTGCCGTATCACGTCTGTGGCTCGCAGCAGGATAATTCGACACTGTGTACGCCAAGCAACTTTGGGTTGGGCGGTAACAGCGGATTAGGCGGAGGGGGCGGCGGTGGCCAGCGACCGGCATTGCCGGCCGGCGCGGTCGTCGAGCCGACGCACAACGCCATGCTGGTTTCCTACCAAGCGGCTGGTGGCGAGCCGGGGTACATCGCGCCCGATCCGAAAGATCCCGACGTCTTCTTCTCCGGCACGAACAACGGCGGCTGGCTCGATCGCTACAACCGCCGCACCGGATATCGAAAGGAAGTGAATCCGTATCCGTGGATGTACTCGGGCGAGCCGGCGATCGAGATCCCCGAGCGCTGGCAGTGGACGTACCCGATCATCTTCTCACCGGTCGATCCGAACGTCCTGTACACGTCGTCGCAGCGTCTCTGGAAAACCACCAATGGTGGAGAAAGTTGGACTCCCATCTCCGGCGACCTCACGCGACACGATCCCAAGACGATGGGTCATTCGGGCGGGCCGATCACCGGAGACATGAACGGCCCCGAAGTGTACGCGGTGATCTTCTCGGTCGGCCCGTCCAAGCGCGACGTCAACGTCATCTGGACGGGATCGGACGACGGCTTGATTCACGTCACGCGCGACGGCGGGAAAACGTGGACGAACGTCACGCCGCGCGAGATGCCGGACTTCGGGCGAGTCTCTCAGATTGACGCGTCGGCGTTCGACGTCGGCACCGCGTACGTGTCCGTGCGTCGCCCGCTCCTCGACGACAAGTCGCCGTACATTTTCCGGACGCACGACTTCGGGAAAACGTGGACCAAGATCGTCAACGGCATTCGCGCGAACGATTGGGTGCATGCGGTGCGCGAAGATCGCACCAGGCGCGGGCTGTTGTACGCCGCGACGCAGCACGGCGTCTCCGTCTCGTACGACGACGGCGCGAACTGGGAATCGCTGTCGCTGAATCTGCCGGACGTGCCGGTCGCCGATCTCGTCGTCGAGGCGAACGATCTCGTCATCGCGACGCACGGCCGAGGATTTTACGTGTTGGACAACGTCGGCCCGCTACGCGAATACGGTCCGGCGGCGCTCGCGACTGACGTGTGGCTATTCACCCCCGCAACCGCCGTTCGCAGCACGCCGGGTGTCGCGCTCACCTACTGGCTCAAGAAGGACGCGCGGCGCGTGACGCTCGACGTATTGGACAGCGCCGGACACGTGGTGCGGTCATTCGTTCCGGACACGACGCGGAGAGATTCGACGCGAGCGGACTCGACGCGCCGCGATTCCCTGCGCGCCGCCGCCGAGGAGAGTTTCGGGCCGACTCCCGGGCCCTTCACGTCGGCCAAGGCCGGTGTGAATCGTCTCGTGTGGGATTTGCGC
>DATBRO010000041.1:0-1511 GCA_036560265.1 Gemmatimonadaceae bacterium
CGTGAGAGTGGGGAAGTACGACATCAAGAGCGCCGCCACGCCGGTGACGACCGGGCTCGCCGCGCTCGTCCCGCTCTCCTTCTTGTAGCCACCGCCAGACACGCTCGAGTAGATGTCCACGCCCGGCGCGAACACGTCCACCAGTGTGTGGCTGTAGTTCGAGAACGACGCGACGAGGCTGTCCTTGCCGTTCCACGAGCTGGCACCGACCTCGATCCAGTTCTTCGCGCGTCCGCCGTCGACGTACACCGGCGTCGGAAAACTCGGATGCGTCTCGTTGTCCGATGCGTCGTTGCCCGCGGCGTGCACCATGAGCACGCCCTTCGCGTCAGCGTACTTCACGGCGGCGTCGATCAACTCCTTGTACGGCGAGTAGCCTTTGCCGAAGCTCATGTTGATCACTTGCGCGCCGTTGTCCACCGCGTAACGGATCGCGAGCGCGATGTCCTTGTCGCGTTCATCCCCCTCGGGCACGACACGCAGCGCCATGAGACGCACCGACTGCGCGATACCGGTGCCGCCGCCCGCGCGAACACCGCCGATGATCCCGGCGACATGCGTCCCATGCTCGGCGCCCGGGCCGACGACGTTCGGGTTCCCGTAGTTCTTCACGAGCGTGTCGGGATAGTCGTCGCCGACGATCGGACGCGGGTCGAACGCCTGATTGAATCCGTACCTCGCCTGCGACGAGTACGCCTCCTTCGCCGCCGCGACGTCTTCCGCGGTGATCCCCTGCGCGATCATCTGCAAGAAGATCATCTTGGACTGGCGGACCGTGTCGTTCGACGTCTGAATGGCTTCGACTCTCTCCTTGGTCAGCGTGTCGGTGTGCGCGGCGCGACGCAGGTAGGGACTGATCTGCACGAGAATGTTCTGGATCTGCTGTATGTTCTGGAGCGTCTGATCGATCTCCGCGCGCCGGCGCGTGAACTCGGTCTCGATCTCGGGGCAGCGCTTCCGGTATCGCTCGGGCAGCGAATCACGTCCTTTGGGACGCCCGCACATCGCGGCGACGCGCGTCAGCTCGTACGTGTCCTGCTTGACGTTTCGTCCGTCCTTGCCGCCGATCCAGTTCCAGCCGCGGATGTCGTCGGCGTAACCGTTGCCGTCGTCGTCGCGCCCGTTGGGCTGCTCTTTCGGATTCGACCACAGGTGCGGCCGCAGCGCCGCGTGCGTCGTGTCCATTCCGTTGTCGATCACCGCGACGAGCACGATGCGCTTGGGCTGCATACCCGCGAGCAACTCGCGCTCGGCCCGCAGCAGGCTGATGCCCGGCACGCCGTTGGCGGTTGCGTCGAGGAGATGCCAGTCGACCGGCACCGTTCCGGCCACGGGATGCGACGCGGGTGCCGGCGTTGGCGCGGGTGCGGCAGTCGGGGCGCTCCGCGCGCAGGCGCCGAGCAGCACAAGAGCCGCTGCGGCGAGTGGAAGGGAAAGTCTCTGTGAGTTCATCGAGTCGAGCTTACCGTAGCCAGAGCCCGATGTTCGATGCCAGCAGGGTCGCCCACGCG
>DATBRO010000042.1:0-51631 GCA_036560265.1 Gemmatimonadaceae bacterium
ATCTGCGCGAGGTTTGGTAGCGCAACGGCGCTGAAGCGTCCACCTCCATTGTTGTGGAGAAAGACGCTCGCAAACGTATCCGTCTGGTAGTGGACGGCCTGCTGCAGCTGGGCGGCAGTGAAGAGCTGACGCACTGATGCCTGCGCGAACGATTCATAGGTCGGGAATCGCAACCCAAGCGAATACATCTCGCGGCCGAGCGGAACCAAACCGGCGAATGGGTACTCGGTCCCTTCAATTTCCTGGGTGAGAACGACGTCCGTGGTCTGGTGCCCGGCAAATTCGCCCGCGTAAACGCCAAATTTGCTCGCCTTCGACGTCCTGTACGAGTAATTCAACCCGAGATTCCCGGCCACCAGGTCGGGACGTCCGTCGTTGTCGAAGTCTCCGGCCGCAAGGCTGAACCACCAGCCGCGCATCGGCGGCAGGCGCGTAGACCGCGTTACGTTGCGCAATCGCTTTCCCTCGTTGCGATAGAACTCGAGGGGCATCCATTCCCCCGCGGTGACGAGATCCAAGCGCCCGTCGCCGTCGAAATCGATCCAGACTGCGTCGGTGATCATGCCGCCGGGAAAAGCCAGCTCCGGCGCTACCTCCTCGGTGACATCTGTGAAGCGGCCCCCATCATTACGCAGGAGATAGCTCCTGGTGGGATACGGATAGTTTCGCGGCGTGAGGCGGCCGCCGACGAATAAATCCGGTCGGCCATCGCCATTGAAATCCCCGGCACGGACCGTCGCAGTGCTCGTAAGCATCACCGGCAGCGCCTGCGTGTCTCTCACGAACCTGCCGCCACCCAGGTTGATGTAGAGGCGATCCTGGAGCAACGGAGAGCTTGGCGCGAGCTGATAGCCCCCACTCGCTACATACAGGTCCGGCCGTCCGTCTCCGTTGGCATCGAAGAACAGGGCTCCCCAATCCTCGTACGCCTTGTCCGCTGCCCACGGTTGGCCCTGGGATGCCACAAAGCCGCCGTTCTTCTGCTGAATGAACAGCTGGGCCGCGACACCTGATCCACCGCCAATGAATACATCATCCAGGCTGTCGCCGTTGACGTCACCCACCGCGACGACAGGCCCGTGTCTCGAGATCAAGTACGGCAGGAGCGGTTGCACGTTGTAATCAAGCAGCGACCCTTCCTGATGTTTGTACGCCAGTCCTCGGAGGGCATCCATCGGCTGGAACACACGGCTTGAAATCGAGGGAGCAGGGCGGGGTCGTTGCTTCTCAATCGCGTCTGCCTGTTTCACGATCAAGAGCCGATCGGCGTCGACCTCCGTGAGCAGTTGATAACGCCCGTCCGGCCACACGACTTCGAGACTATCCGCGCGGCGGGCCCGACCCAGCCCGAAATGCGCCCGGTTGTCCATCGTGGACATGTAGCCTCTGTACGGCGAGTAGTAGAGGTGCTGCTTCTGTCCGCGGGTGGTGAGGATCAGCTTCGCGCCGATTCCCGATCGGTTCGGCGACTCTCCTTGTAGCCTGATCTCCAGATAGTGATGGGCGTCGTCGCTGCGCTCGCCCCCGACGTTCTGGTAGATGAATGCTGGCGCGTCGATGTTATTCACTACGAGGTCGAGCGCGCCGTTGTTATCGAGATCGGCGTACGCCGCGCCGTACGAGAAGCTCGGGCGGTCCATCCCCCATGCTTTGGTCTTGTCGGTGAATGTCAGGTCGCCCGCGTTCCGGAAGACATAGTTGGACACGTCATACGCGCGCAGCTTGTTCAGGATTTCCAATCCTGTTCGACGCGACGCAATCGTATCCCGGGATCGGCGAACGGCGAACATCGCCCTCTGGTAGTCGAAATCATTGACCGCCTTGGGATAACCATTTGTGATGAAGATGTCTTTCTGCCCGTCGTTGTCGAAGTCTGCAAAGAGGGTGCTCCAGCTCCAATCGGTGGATACCACGCCGGCAAGGCGCGCAATCTCGCTGAAGCTGACATCGCCGTCATGCGTGACTCCAGTGTTCAGCTGCAGCGCGTTGGCGCTGTAGTCATCGCGAAATCCTCGGCTGCGCGACTCCATGAGAGCAGCGTACGTCATGAACCCGCTCATGCGTTTACGGGCGCTCAAGTCACGCGGCATCATGTCCGCCTGGAGAATGTCCGGCCAGCCGTCGTTGTTGAAATCGGCGATATCGACGCCCATGCCCGCGAAGCTCGTGTGCCTGAGCCAACGGCCGGCTTTGTTGGTGAACGTTCCATCCCCGTTGTTGACGTACAGGACGTCGTTGGGAGTGGCATCGTTGGAGACATAGATGTCGGGCCAACCATCTCCGTTCAGGTCTCCGACCGCTACGCCAAGGCCATAGCCGGCCTCTCGCAGTATGCCCGCCTCCCTCGACACGTTGGTGAATTTCCCGTGACAGGAATTCCTATAGAGCTCGTTGTAACTGCCGACGCTCTCAGTGCGGACCCCGGCGGGATGACTGATATCCGCCCCACGCGAAAAATCCTTGGGCGAATTGTTGAGCACAAAGAGGTCGAGGCATCCGTCCCCGTTGTAATCCAGGAAAACGGCATGGGTGGTAAAGCCGGTGTCGGCGATACCGTATTGTGCGGCGGCTTCCGTGAAGGTCCGATCCCCGTTGTTGATGAACAACAGGTTCGCGCGCTCCTCCGGTTTGGACCATTCGGGACCGGAAACGGATACGTAGATGTCCAGATACCCGTCGTTGTTGATGTCCACCATCGTGACGCCGGTGGCCCATCGGTTGGTGCCGACGCGCGCACTCTCGGTGATGTCGTCGAACCGCATGTGCCCTGTGTTCAAGTACAGGCGACTCGAGACCATGTTGCCGGCAAAGAAGATGTCCGGCAGTCCGTCGTTGTCGATGTCACCGATGGCTACCCCGGCGCCGTTGTACACGTAGACGTCGGTCTGAACGTTCAGGGAGTCATTGGTGGTGATGGTGTTCGCGAACGTGACGCCGGTCTCGCTTGGGCTCAGGAGTTTGAATAGCGGGCGGCCCGACTCTCCGGCGGTGCAGCCGGCCAACCAGAGAAGAAGGATGAAGAGTGCGGCATCATCGCAACAATCGGAGGCGGCGCGGAGCGGCGTCGTCATTCGATGTGTTGTAGCCGCGGAATTATGAAACGTCCAGTGGCACGCTTAGCGTGCACGGGTGGGGCGGATACGCGTCATCCTGAGCGCAGCGCAGGATCTACTTTACTCACACTAGATCCTTCGTCGCTGCGCTCCTCAGGATGACAGCAAGGCCTCAGGATGACAACCTTTGTGGCTATGGAGCTCGATATGTTGAGCGCCGTATGATCCGGAGCAGAAACAGCAACACGCACGCGCCGATGAACGCGATGAAGATGACGCCGCCGAGACCACCGAATGGCGAGGTGACGCCCAACTTGCGAAAGATCCATCCACCGACGAATGCGCCCAGGATGCCGATGATGATGTCGCCGATCAGACCGTAACCTCCACCAACCACGAGCGACGCCAGCACGCCCGCCACGAGCCCCACGATGAGCCACGTCAAGAAGTCCACGAGACACTCCGTTCAGTTGTGCGCTATCCGGCTGGCGCAACTGCTGTGCCTTGAAAAGCTGGGGAGCAGGGAAAGGGGGACGGGGGAAATGGGCAACTACAACGGCGGGAATTGCTTGAGGGAAAGGGAACAATGACCCACGTCGATCTAAATCACGTCCAGCGGTTGTACGCGTTTCATCACTGGGCGACGGACCTGGTGCTCGACTCGCTGGCCGCCGCGTCTGCAGCGCAGCTCGACCGGCAATGGGGCGGGAGCTTCGGAACGGGACGCGCGCTGCTCCGGCATGTCGTCGGAGTCGAACGACTCTGGTGCGACCGGTGGAGCGGACGCTCGGCGAAGGCGCTCCCCGACTATCCCGCCGCGCACGCGGGGCGCGATTTCCGCGCCGAGTGGGAGAAGATCAAGGACGACCAGCAGCGTTTCATCCGGGCTCTCACGCCCGAGCGGCTCGCGGGCGATCTCACGTACGTCAACATCAAGGGCGAGACCTGGACGTATCCCTTCGCGGACATAATGCTGCACTGCGCAAACCACGGCACGTATCACCGCGGCCAACTCACGCATCTGCTGCGCGACCTCGGACTGCCGGCGCCCTCGACCGACTTCCTGAACTTCGTGGACGGGCAGCGCAAGTGAGTGACACCGCGCACCTCGAGCCCGCCGACTTTCTCTCGCAATTGCCCGGCAAGAGCGGCGAACGCTTCGTCGCGGCGTTCAGGCATGGAACGCTCGAGGTCGAGCTGTACGCGCCGCGTGGAAGCGATCCCCAGACGCCGCATCGGCGTGACGAGGTCTACGTCGTCGTCAGCGGTCGCGGGGAATTCGTTGTCGGCGACAAACGCCATCGCTTCGCGCGCGGCGACTTCCTGTTCGTCGCCGCCGGCGTGCCGCACCGGTTCGAAGAGTTCTCAGACGATCTAGTTGTGTGGGTTCTGTTCTACGGTCCCGATGGAGGCGAGAAAGGCTGAAACGCTCATCTGCACTAATCAGTCTTTTTCCGACCGATCCGCGTGAAAGGTTTGGGCCGATTCTAAGGAGAGAGGCCCGACAGCAGATATACGAGGCTCGCGGTCCCATCCATGATCGGCTCGTTCGTCGAGTAGTCGCCAAGATCATCGTGGTACACGATGAAACCGGTGTTGAATCGCGCGAACTCGTCCTCCTGAAGCAGCCGGATGCCGCGCAAGTTTTGATAGATCGAGCGATACACAGGACCGTCGAGCAGACCGCCTAACAGCACCTGGACGCCGAGTCGGCTCGCGTGCGCCGAGTGCGGATCATGGGCCCACGTACCGTTGTTGGGATATCCGATGACCATGGCCACGCCCCAGGGATTCACGCCGAACAGCCAATCGATTGCAGCCTGCTCGTATTCGCGAAAGCGCGTGTCGCCCGACATGCGGCGATAGAGCGTTGCCTGCGTCGCGAACGAGGTCATCAAGTTGTTCGAGCACCAGATGAACGGAATTCCGACGCGAAATCCGTTTTGCGCGCGACGGATCACGGCCTCGATTCCTCGGCGATAGAACGTGACCATCGCGCTCGGATCGACTTCCTGGTAGTACCACAGTCGATAATGTCCGTTGTTGTGCCAGGGAAACCATTGATAGTGGCGGGCAGTATCCGCTCCCATCCACGGCGTCACCGGTTCCATGTACGCGTACTCGGCGGCTTCCAATAGGTACGGTTCGCGTCCGGTCAGGGCATAAAGCTCCGCGGCGCCGAGTTCCATGTCGTCGGCCCAATTGTCCTCTTCGTAGAAGTAGGGTGAACGGCCGGGAGCCGTTTGACACACACCCGGATAACGGCGGCCAAGCGCGTACGCGGCGATTGCTTTCGCGCGAAGGACGTTCGCGAACGCCGAATCACGCTTCGCCAGCAGCGCCGAACCCAGCGCGAAAGCCGACGCGTACTTTCCCGCCGTCGACGCATATCCGGTCGACCGATTCTTGTACTGGAAGAGTCCCTGCGGGCGCCCGGTGCAGGGATACAGGGGACGCTCGCGTCCTTTGCCCCAGCCGTAGTCGGACGAGTCGTTCGTCATCAGGTCGAAGTACGCGTGATCGCGATCGTCGGCGAGCTGGTTGTACATCTCGGAATCGTTCGGGAACATGCGCGCGAGCCAGTCGAGCCCGTGCCGCGCTTCGTCGAGAACGTCGGCGACACCGTTCGCGCCCGGCAATCCCTTCGCGTCGAACGCGTCGCCGAACGCGCGCGGATGGTCACGGTAGGCAGCCAGCATCATGTACGTCGCGGTCGCGGAGGTCGTCACGTACTGCAAGTAGTCCGACGCATCCGCCCAGCCGCCGCTGACCGGCAGGAACTTGACGACGCGACCGGAGTCGTCGATCACATTGCCGTCATAGCGGTGCACCGAGTCCCGAAAGAGCGGATTCCAGCCCGAGCGTTGCTGCCGCATGTAGTGGAGCAGCGTGTCCGCACCGCCGGCGTACACGTCGCGGGCGATGCGGAAGACACGACTTCGGCTATCGGCCGGGTGCCCGCGCGAACGCGCGGGCGGGTGCTTGCTGCTCTCGGCGACAACGACGTACCGGCCTGGCGCCCGCAGGGTCGTGAAATCGAGTCGGTGGGTCGTCACGCACGGACCGAACGAGCCGGACGCGACCGCGCGTTTGGGCCCCACCACGACGCGCCCGCGCTCGTCGCGCACCGTGAACGTCGTTATCCGCGTCGAATCGAGGGAGCAGACGACCGCGACCTTCGGCGCGTCGGGCAGGTAGCCCACCTGGTTGACGCGAATGAACGTCGTACTGTCGGCAGCGATCGCGAGCAGCAAGTGCAGCATCCCGAAAAGATAGAATAGGGAGGGGCGGGCGTCCCGAGCTGGTCACGAAACAACTATTATGGGGTTGCCGTACTGACGACATGACCGCTTTCGGAGCCGACTAGATGCTTGCCGCTCTCGCGCGACTATTCGTCCTGCGCCCTTTCCTCACGATGGCCATACTCGGAATTCCGATCGTGATCCTGATCGCGGTCGGGCTCATTACGATCATTGCGCTCAAGTTCGTGGTGTTTGTGGTGTTGCCGATCTGTCTCGTGGTCTGGGTGCTGCGCAAGCTGTTTTGGACACGCGAGAATCCCTAAACGCTGACCAACCTCGTCGGCGTCGGCATCGAGGTCCTTCGCTCCGCCACCACGCTCTCGAACACCCTCGCCTGAATGAATGCGGCGAGCAGGTCCGGATCGAGCATACCGTCCTTGGCTTCCATGTTGAGAATGTCGAGGGCGCGCTCGTGCGGCACGGCACGTTTGTAGGGACGGTCGGTGGCAGTGAGCGCGTCGAAGATGTCCGAGATCGTCATCATCCGCGTCTGCACGGGGATCTCCTCACCGGCGATCTGACGCGGATACCCGCGTCCATTGAGCTTCTCGTGATGGCCGTACGCGATCCCCGGAATGCCCCTGAGCTCCCGCGTCCAAGGGATCTTTTCGAGAAAGTGGTAGGTGTGCGTCACGTGTGACTCGATCTCACGCCGCTCCCGATCGTCGAGGTTCCCCTTGCGAATCATCAGAAAGCGCAGCTCCTCGTCGCGCAGCAGCGGACGCTCCACCCCTTCGAAATCGACGTACGAGCGCTGATTGATGTCGCGCAGCTCCTCGAAGCTTCCCTCCGGAAGCACCGTCGGCTCGTTGGCGCGCACGATGTTGTCGAGAAAGTTCTGGAGCTCCTCGCGACGCCCGCGCCGGATGTCGTTGAGATGCCGCATCGCCTCGCCGTAGTTCTTCTCGCCATGCTGGGCCAGATAGTTGGCCCGCTCGCGCTCGTACTGCAGGTCCACCGACTGGAGTAGATACGCGAAGCGGTGGCGGATGATGTCCAGGTCCCAGGGGTAGAGCTTCTTCTGCTTCACGAGCACCTGCTCCCGTACGCCGACCTTCCCAAAGTCATGGAGGAGGCCCGCGTAGCGCAGCTCGCGCAGCTGGGTCTTTGTGAACTTCACGTCCCTGTATTTACCCGGGCCACCCCGGTCCACGGCTTCGGCGAGTCCAACCGTCAGCGTCGCCACGCGTTCGGAATGACCGGACGTGGTGGGATCGCGCTGCTCGATCGCGATGACCGCCGCTTTGATGAATCCCTCGAACAGCTTTTCGATGTCCTCGTACAGTTGGCTGTTCTCGATCGCCACGGCCGCCTGTGACGCCAGCGCGTTCACCAGCTCCACCGAACGCTGGTCGTACGACACGACCTCGCGGTCCACGACGCTCTCCCCGGAAAGCATCGCGTCGAAGTTGCGCTTCCGGTTGATGAGTTGGAGGACGCCGATGACTTCGTCCTTGTGCGTCCGCATCGGGAGCACGAGCATCGACTTGGTGCGATAACCGAACTTGTCGTCGAAGCTCCGGTTCTGTCTGTAGGTGACGTCCTCCGGCAGCAGGTAGACGTCCGCGATGACGAGCGGCTGACCTGTCGCGGCGACGTAACCGGAGAGACTGCCGTGATCCACGGCGATCGTGGACTCGCTGAAGGGAAGGTTGGGCAGCGAGAAATTCTGCGAGAGCTTGAAGCGCAGCGTCTTGGGGGGTCCGCCCCCCTCGATGCGCTCCGCGAGATACAGCGATCCTGCATCGCTGCTCGTGATACGCCGCGCCTGGCTGAGGATCATCTCCAGCAGCTTGGTGAGGTCACGCTCGTGCGAGAGCGCGACGCCAACGCGCGTGAGCTCGGTGAGCTCCTGGTAGCGCTGCTGCTCACCTTCTTTCGCGATTCGCTCGGCGAGAAGCGACACGGCGTGCCTGAATGCGCCGCGAAGCTGGGCCAGGACGGCCCCGACTGGCGCGTCGCCGGCGACGAAGCTGGTGAGGAGGTCAGCGGGGAAGTCCGAGCCCGGCTCCTGCTCGCCCGCGTCACCGATCCCGACGAGCGCCGAGACGTTGGCCAGCTCCTGGAGCGTCTCGTGGACGCCCGCCACGGACTGGAGAAGTGCCCGATCGAGCACCACGACGATCGGCCGCCGCTCAGCCTGCAGTGCCGCCGCGGTAGGGAGGGCCGGGATTCGACGCACTTCGATGTCATCTTCGCGACGACCCAGGGGTGCCGCGGAGATTGTTCTACCGAATGCGACGAGGAGAAGGGGCTTCACAGAATCGAGTATCGGCCGGCGCCGGCCTCATGAGAACGAGAAAAAGAGATCGCCGGCGGACCCAGACGGGACCCGCCGGCGACTAATATGTGATCTAGATCACTAAGTGCGCGATAGCTTGGCGATCTTCTGTTGCGCGGGTGCGTACTCTGGGAACTTGCTGACGACCTGGCGATAGAGCTCCACCGCCTTGGTCCTGTTGCCCGCGTCCTCTTCCTCGAGTGCCTTGGAATAGAGCATCGCGGTCTTCATGTCCATTTTGCGCGAGCTCTTCTGCGCGGCCTGAACGGGTTTGGCCTCTGTCTTCTGGGCCGGCTTGGCCTCGGTCTTTTGCTCCTTCGCCTCGGTCGGCGTTGCGGTCGCAACTTGGGTCGGCGGTGCCGCGGCGGGAGACGCCGGCTGACCCGCTGGAGTCGCGCCCGCGGCGCCCGCGTCACCTACACGAAGTGACGGGAGCTTCATCTCGGTGTTGAGCTTCGTCGAGAGCTTACCGATGAGGCCGAGCACGTCATCACCGCTCGCATCAAGGCGCACCGGGTTTGCGATGACGCTCGTCTCGACGTTGATCGTGCGGGCGGTCAGCACGAGCTTCCCCTTGCTGTCGCTCAGGAAGCCGCCGACGATCATGTATTGAGCGCCAACGATCTTTCCGAGGCGGATCGCTGTCTGGGGATCGATCGACCCTTGCTTGGTGAGACTCTGCTCGACGAGAAGCGCCTGGATGCGTTCCCGCTCCACGACGCGGAGATTGGGATTCGCGGCCATGTCGGTGATGAGCATGTCGGCGATTCCTTTGCCCAACCCGTCATAGTCGGCGCGGTCCTTACCGAACGAGTTGTTGTCGAAGTACAACACCGCGACGACGGGCTTGGCCTGCGCGTGGACGATCGCGGGCGCGACCATCGCCACCGACGCGAGCGCCAGCGCCCCACGAACGAAACTCCTCATAGATCCCCCTCGAATTGTTTCAGACGACAGACGTCGGACGTCCGACGTCTGGTTAATTCACACGGTCAACGTCATCCCTTCAGCTGCTGCTTCGATTTCGAGCTTCACGCCTCTCTCTTTGACGATCTCGCGACATGCTTCGACACGCTGGTCCAGCTCCTCGTCGCTCCGTTCGGGCTTGTGGTGGAACAGCACGAGGTGTTCGACGCCCGACTCGATAGCGAGCGCGAGCGCGTCGTCATACGTCGAATGTCCCCAACCCCGATAGTGATCGTATTCCTCTGCCGTATACGTCGTGTCGTGAATCAGCACCTTCGCGCCTTTTACGAACTCGACCAGCTTGCTCCGCCAGCCCACCGGCGTCTCGTACTTGCCGCCCGAGCCCAGCTCGTTGTCTGAGATGTAGACCATCGATCGGGCGCCGTCCGTCGTCTCGGTGAAGCGATACCCCAGCGCACCCCCCGGGTGCCTCACGGGATACGCCGAGACCACGAACCCCTGCCGCTGCTGCGCGCCGTCCGTGATCGCGGAGAAGTCGATCGTCGCGTCCAACTCCTCGAACGTCACGGGGAATACGACCGGGTTCATCTGATCTCGCACGATGCGGTCGATACTGCCCTCGAGTGTCTGGCTTCCCCAGATGGTGAAGTGGTTGCCTCGCTGAAAGATCGGTCCGAAGAATGGAATCCCCTGAATGTGATCCCAATGCGCGTGCGTGAGAAAAATGTCGCCCTTAATCGGCGCGCCGTTCGCGCGGCCGAGGAGTGAACGCCCAAGCTCCCGCATCCCCGTACCTGCATCGAGGATGATGAGCCAGCCGTCCGACGTGCGCACTTCCACGCACGGTGTATTGCCGCCGTAGCGCACGGTTTTCGGGCCCGGGCTCGGAATGGATCCCCGGGTACCCCAGAACTGGACGCGCAGGCTCATTGAGCCCCTTCAGGAGCATTACACATCATGGACTTAGGACTTCTCGTATGCTAGGCAAACTGTCACGAGCGGCCCGTGACGAGGGTCACGCTGGTCCACTCACGTAGACTTACTCATTCACGCACTTGGGCCCGTTGTTCCAGCGCCCCTCGATTCGCGAGTGAAATACGCCGGCGCTCCACCGCGATCCAACCGGCATCCTGAAAGTCCTTCATCGCGCGCGATACCGTCTCGCGGCTGGCACCGATCATCTGAGCGATGGTCTGGTGCGTCAGCGACTTCTCGATCTGGTCGGTGCCGCTCTCCTCGGAGAGATCCAGGAGGAGACGGGCGATGCGGCCAGGAACGTCGAGCAAGACGAGGCCGCCGATCTTGTCGTCGGCGCGACGCAGCCGCCGCGACAACTCCGTCAGCAACGACCACGAGACCGTGGGATTCTCTTCGACGCGCTTGCGGAAATCCTCGCGACGCAGGACGATGAGATTCGCGTCCTCCATGGCGATGACGTGCGCGGAGCGTGGCTGTTCGTCGATGAGCGCGAGCTCGCCGAAGTATTGGCCCACGCCCAGCACTCCGAGAATGACCTCGCGTCCGTCCTCGCCGATCAGGACGACCTTCACTCGGCCTGAGCGAACGACGAACAATGAGTCGCCCGGATCGTTCTCGAAGAGGATGACGCTTCCACGCGGATACGAGCGCTCGCGCGTCAGGTCCGCGAAGAGCTCGAGATCGCCGCGGTTTAGACCGCTGAAAAGCGGAACGGTGCTGAGAAAATCAGCCGTCGTAGTGGTCAAGGTCGGAGATTGTGGTGCGGGAACCCGCGACGCGGGGGGTGACGTGCGGTGGGTGCGGCCCTGCGGCCGCAGGCGGCGTCACCTGCGGAATCGGTGGGCGAAGTTACGCTTCGCCACAGCCAGTGTCAAACGGGCAAGCCCTTGTGCGGTTGTTTGTTAGGGCCTTTTGCAGGTATATTTCGCGTCTTGCAAGACAATAGGTCGTAGGTGGTTGGTGATAGGTGATAGGAGAAATGAATGCCGAGACCCCACCACCCACACGCTACGACCCACCACCTAGGAGTTTCCGTGAAGACCGGCATCCATCCCGAATACCACACCGCTACAGTCAAGTGTGCGTGCGGCAATACGTTCCAGACGCGCTCGACGCAGGCGGAGATCCATACAGACATCTGTAGTCAGTGTCACCCGTTCTTTACGGGTAAGCAGAAGCTCATCGACACCGCAGGCCGTGTTGAGCGCTTCCGGCAGAAGTACGTCGATAGGAAAGAGAGCTGAGTCTCCGCGATCGACTCACGGACGCGCTCGCACGAGCGCGTGAAGTCGAAGCGGCGCTCTCTGATCCTCGCACGGTGAAAGACGCTCGGCGCTTCGCCGAGCTGGGTCGTGAGCATCGCCGGCTCGCGCCGTTGGTGGAACTAGCGGCGCGTCTCAGCAAAGACGAAAGCGAGCTCGCGGAAGTTCGCGAGCTCGTTTCCGTTGATGACCCGGAGCTGGCGGCAGAGGCGAAGCGCGAGCTCGTGCGACTCGAGCAATCCATCGTCGACATCGAAGCGCGCCTCAAGCCGCTGCTCATCCCGCATGATCCGCTGGACGAGCGCAACGCGATCGTCGAAATCCGCGCAGGTACCGGCGGCGACGAGGCGGCGCTCTTCGCACATGACCTCTATCGCATGTACACCCGCTATCTCGAACGGCGCCGCTGGAAGATCGAAGTCATCTCGATGTCCGAGGGCACCCTGGGCGGTCTCAAGGAAGTCATCTTCAAGGTGAACGCTCCGGGCGCGTTCGGTGTGCTGCGCTGGGAGTCCGGCGTCCATCGCGTGCAGCGCGTACCGGAGACGGAGAACCAGGGACGCATTCACACGTCGGCCGCCACAGTCGCGGTGCTTCCTGAGGCCGAGGAAGTCGACGTCAAGATCGACGACAAGGATCTCCGCATCGACGTGTTTCGCGCCGGTGGTCCGGGCGGGCAGGGTGTGAATACCACGGATTCGGCGGTGCGCATCACCCACCTCCCGACCGGCCTCGAGGTGAAACAGCAGGACCAGCGGTCACAGATTCAGAATCGCGCCAAGGCGATGGAGATTCTGCGCGCCCGTCTGCTCGACATGCGCGTGTCCGAACAGGAAGCCGAACGTGCGCGCATGCGCCGGACGCAGGTAGGCACCGGTGACCGCTCCGCGAAGATCAGGACGTACAACTATCCGCAGAGCCGGGTGACCGATCACCGCATTGGATTTTCGACACACAGTCTCCAGGGCGTGATGGATGGCGACATAGAGCCGTTGATCGACGCGCTGAAGATGGCGGACACCGAGGAGCGTTTGAGTGCCTGAAAAACTCGGCTCGCGGCTCTCGGCGATCGGCTCTCGGCAGACTGTAGGTGGTTTGGTCGAGGAAATGGCGCGGCGACTCGACACGGTCGAAGAACCGAGCCGCGAAGCGCGCGACCTCGTCGCAGCGCTGCTCGACATGCCGAGGCACTGGCCGTTGCTGCACGACAACAAGTGGGTGGAGGCGGATGTCTGGCGGCGCGCCTGCGCCGCGGCGGACAAACGCGCCGCGGGCGCTCCGTTCGCATATGCCGTCGGGCGAGCGAGTTTTCGCAACCTGACGCTCAGCGTGGACGAGCGCGTGCTGATCCCGCGTCCCGAGACCGAGCTCCTCGTGGATCTCGTGCTACAGCGGTGTGCACCGGGCGGCGTTGCGATCGACGTGGGAACTGGATCGGGTGCAATTGCGATCGCGCTGGTCACGGAAGGCAAGTTCGATCGCGTGATCGCGACGGATATTTCTGCCGATGCGCTCGAAGTCGCGCGGGCGAATGCTGCACGATACGACGTTGGTAATATCGAATTCGCCCAGGGCAGCCTTTTGGGGATGTCGGCCGTCGGACGTCTGACGTCGGGCGTCCGAGCAGTCGTTTCGAATCCGCCCTACATAAGTTATGACGAGATCGCTGAGCTTCCGGCATCGGTGCGGGATTGGGAGCCGACGGTCGCGTTGTTGAGCGGACGTGGCGGGCTCGCGATCACGGCGCAACTCGTGCGGCAAGCAGCGGCGCGGCTGGAACCCGGTGGATTGCTCGCGCTCGAAGTCGACGCACGCCGTGTGTCATTGATCACCGAAGTGGTCTCATCGGAAGTGAGGTATGAGGGGCTTACCGTGCTTCTCGATCTCGCCGGTCGAGAGCGGTTCGTCTTGGCAACGCGACGGGAGCACGAATGATCGAAGAACGGGCTCGTGAGGTGGGGCGTTTGATCGGTCAGAGCAAGGAGTATCAGGAGCTCAAGCGAGCGAACGATTCACTCGGGCAGGACACCGAAGCGGTCGCGCTGCTCAAGCAGATGGAGCAGTTGCGGGGCCAGGCACAGCGGATGATCGAGCGCGGCGAGCGGCCGACGCCGGAGATGGAACGTCAACTCGACGACCTGCTCTCCAAGGTGCAGGTGCAACCGGCGTATCAGCGTCTCATCACGGCGCAGGAGAACTTCGACAAGCTGATGACGCGCGTGAACGAGTGGATTCTCGACGGCATAGACAAGGGCGCGGCGAGTCCCATCATAATGCTTGGATAGAGCAGGGAATGGGGAATAGGGAATTGGGAATGGGGCAACCACAACGGCGGGAATGGGAATGGGAAAGCCGTAAGGGACTAGTCCCAATCAACTTTCCCTCTCCCTTTCCCGCCCTCGCAGTTGCCCTATTCCCTATTCCCTATTCCCCATTCCCTTTGTAGTTCATGCCGCTCATCGTCCTCGAAGGCCCCGAAGGAGCCGGCAAGACAACGCAGCTGCGTCTTCTCGCCGAAAGGCTAACCGCGGCCGGCAAAAACGTCGTTGCGGTCAGGGAGCCCGGCGGCACACCGCTTGGCGACGAGATTCGCCGCTTGTTGCTCGATCCATCGTCAGATATCGCGCCGCGAGCGGAAAGTCTGCTCTTCATGGCATCGCGCGCTCAGCTCGTCGAGCGTGAGATCACTCCGGCGCTCGCGTCCGGCGCGATTGTGCTGCTCGATCGCTTTTTCCTCTCGACGTTTGCCTATCAGGTGGCTGGCAGGGGCCTGCCACACGAAGAGGTCGGTGCGGCGAACCGGCTTGCGACCGGCGCGCTGCGTCCGGACGTCACGCTGTTACTCTCGCTTCCTGTCGACGAAGGGCTCACGCGCGCCAAACAGCGCGGACCACACGATCGGATGGAGCGATCGGACGCGGCGTTCCACGAACGAGTGGAGCGCGCGTTTCAGGAGTTCGCGACGAAGGAGTGGCAAACCGCACACCCCGAGTCAGGACCCGTCGTCACCGTCGACGGGCGCGGGAGCGTTGAGGAAGTCTTTGCACGCGTGCGCACCGCTCTCGAGAAGCGGTGGCCCGGAACTTTCGCCATAGCAGCGGCACACAAGCGATGACTCTCCAGGCATTCGGCTCATGAATCGCGGTCTCGTCGCCGGCGCCATTTTTGGCGCCGGACTCATTTCCGGTGGTTTGCTGATCCAAAGTGGCGCGTGGCGCGAAGCAGACGCAGCCACCGGATCGGCGCGGCTGTTCGACCAGGTGATGGCGCGCATCAGCCAGGACTACATCGATACACTCACGACGGACGACATGTACAGCCGCGCCGCGGCCGGCTTCGTCAAGGAGATCGACGATCCCTACAGCGCGCTCCTCACTCCCGACCGCTACCGCCGGCTGCGCGAATCCACGAGCGGCCGGTACGCCGGCGTCGGCATCGAGCTCGACATGCGTGACGGCTTCGTGACGGTAATCGCGCCGCTCGCCGGCACGCCCGCCGACAGCGCGGGGATCCGGCCGGGCGATCGAATTGCCGCCGTGGACGGAAGGTCGATCCTCGGGCTCACGATGGATGAAGTGCAGCAGGTACTGAGGGGACTGAGCGGGACAAAAGTGCGTCTGACGCTGGAACGCGGTGCGGAGAAGCTGACACTCACGCTCACACGCCGCACGATCGTATATCACCCCGTGCAGCGCGCCGAAGTCCTCAACGGGGTGGGCGTCGTGGCGCTGGCGACTTTCAGCGAGCGGGCGGCGAGCGAGCTCCGCCGAGCGATCGACTCCCTACGCGCCAATGGCGCGCGATCGTTGATCCTCGACTTGCGCGAGAATCCAGGTGGCTTGCTCGAGCAGGGCATCGCGGTCGCCGATCTCTTCCTCAACACGGGCCAAACGATCGCCAGCACACGCGGCCGCACGCCCGACACCGATCACGAGTTCGACGACGAGGCGCCGCAGCGGTGGCCCGGCATGCCGATCGTCGCGCTCGTCGACAGCGGCACCGCGAGCGCCGCGGAGATCGTCGCCGGCGCACTGCAGGACAACAGGCGCGCCGTCGTCATCGGCTCGCGGACATACGGCAAAGGGAGCGCGCAGAGCATCTTCCCGGTGACCGGCGGTCGCGCGCTCAAGCTCACGACGGCGCGATGGTTCACTCCGGATGGCAAGACAATCGAGCGCGATTCCACGACGGGAGGGATCGAGCCCGACATAAGCGTGAAGCGGGAAGCGGGAAGCGGGAAGCGATTTACACTTACCGCGCCGGGGCTTCCCGCATCCCGCTTCCCGCTTCCCGCTAACGACCCGGTGGTCCAGCGCGCGATGACGCTTCTCGCGGGCGTCAAGACGCCCGAGGAGCTGCGGGGGCGCATTCCCCGTCGCGCTATCGATCGACGACCCTGACTCCCGCGGGCACCTTGAACGCGAACGCCGCGCTCTTCACGGTGGCGTTCGGCGACAACGTCAGCAGTCGCACGCGGCGAGTGACGCCGTTCGCGTCAGTGGACTCGAACTGTCGAATGAGCGCGTCCGTGGAGTCCACCCAGACCTTGGCGCGTACGAATGGGAGCGCCGGCCCCGGCTTCGCGGTGAGTATCAGCACGCGGGCCGGCCGCTTGCCGACTCTCTCACTTCCGGAGTCGGCGACGTCGTATTTCGATCGCGGCGTGTTGAGAAACTGTCCGATCAAATCGGTGTTCGCGGCGCCCACGTCGGTGCTGGCCATCCGGATGACCTGCCCCGGCGTCGCACTCTGGAGAAAAACCCACACGCTCTTGCCGTCGGCGACAATCCGGTCACCGGCGGGATCGCTGAAGGTGATCGCGAGCCGGCTTGGCTTGCGCTGCTGAAGCTCGCCTCTGGATGCGAGCGTCGAGCCCGTGATAGGATTCGTGAGCGTCTGCTCGAACGTCGCGCGGAGCGTCTTCACGCGCGACCACGCTGTCTGTGCGCGGATTATGACCGCATCCGCGTCCTGTCGCGGCGCTGGTTTGGCTGCACCTAGAGAGGTGAGTGTTAGAAGAAGCAGTGAGCGCATAGATGCTGTTCTCGGCGGCGCCTTTCGGCGCGGGTGCGCGGCCGAGTACATCTACCTACCCGCGGATACCACTGTCGTTCCTACGTCGCGCACCGAGGGGCCCGGCAGCGTGCCAACGCCCCGACCGATGGCGTCCGCGATCGCGCGCAATT
Source organism: Gemmatimonadaceae bacterium (assembly GCA_036560265.1). Classification (GTDB taxonomy): domain Bacteria; phylum Gemmatimonadota; class Gemmatimonadetes; order Gemmatimonadales; family Gemmatimonadaceae; genus DASPMP01. The sequence goes on from DATBRO010000042.1 coordinate 16,990, forward strand.
CCGTCACGAGCGACGCGAATTGGTCAGGATACAGCGACTGCGCGCCATCCGAGAGCGCGCGATCCGGATTCGGATGCACCTCGACCATGACGCCATCCGCGCCGGCGGCGATCGCGGCGCGTGCCATCGGCGTGACCTTGTCGCGCAGCCCTGTTCCGTGACTCGGATCGGCGATGATCGGGAGGTGCGACAGCCGCTGCACGATCGGGATCGCGGTCAGGTCGAACAGGTTCCGGGTCATCGTGTCGAAGCCGCGGACGCCGCGCTCACACAGAATCACGCGATCGTTCCCCTCGGCGAGGATGTACTCGGCGCTGAGCAGCAAGTCGGTAATCGTGGCGGCCATGCCGCGCTTGAGGAGCACCGGTTTCTTCATCCGGCCCACGGCGCGCAGCAGCGAGTAGTTCTGCATGTTGCGCGCGCCGATCTGAATGCAATCCGCGACTTCGGCGACGAGATTGGCGCCCTCTTCGTCGAGCGCTTCGGTGACGATCGGCAAGCCGGTTTCGCGCTTGGCCGACGCGAGCAACTCCAGCCCACGCTTGCCGAGTCCCTGGAAGGAGTACGGCGAGCTGCGCGGCTTGAACGCACCGCCGCGCAGCGCGGTCCCACCCGCGGCTTTCACCGCGCGCGCCGCGGTCACGATCTGGTGCTCCGACTCCACCGAGCATGGCCCCGCGATGATCTGGACGCTGGACCCGCCGAACGACACGCCCGGAGCGATGGTCACGATCGTGTTCTGCGATTGCCACTCGCGCGATACCTGCTTGTACGGCTTCGTGACGTGAATGATCTCGGCGACGCCTGGCAGCGCCTCGATGCGTGAGCCGTCGACCCGGCCGTCGTTGCCGACGAGACCCACGGTCGTACGCTGAGCGCCTGGCATCGGCCGGGCCTCGTACCCCATCTCCTTGATGGTCTCGACGACGCGATCGATCTGCTGCTGCGTCGCGTTTTGGGCCATCACAACAAGCATGTCTCAGTCCCCGAGATTGGTCCGCCAGCCATCGTACGCGATGGTCATCGGACCGCTGTACTTCGCCGCCACCAGCGCGGCGATGTCAACCGACTCCACCGGAGGGTACATGTGCGAGAGCACGAGTCGCCCCGGCTCGGCGAGACAACCGATCTCGCCGCACTGCTCCGGCGTCAAATGCTCGACGATCGCCATCGCCTGCGGTAGCGAACACTCGAGCACGAGAAGCTCGCAACCGTGCGCCCACGCTGCAAACGCGGGATCAAACCCGGTGTCACCCGAGTAGACGAGACGGTGCGAGCCCTCGGTGATGGAATATGCAATGCTCTCGGGGGTATGCGGAACCTTCACGCAGTCGAGTTTCGCTCCGCCCAGGTCGAAGGAAGCTCCGGGCGCCAACTCGGTGATGCGAATGGGGAACCCGGGCGCGGTGACCCATTCGCCGTAGGCGGCCGCGAGTCGTTCGAGCAGCGCCTGCGTGCCCACAGGCCCGATGACGTCGACCGGCGAGCTTCGCGTTGGGAGCATGCCGTACTTCCAGGCGAAAATCAGGCTTGGGAGATCGGCGTGATGATCGATATGAAAGTGGCTCAGCGCGACGTGCGTGATTTCTTGCCAGGAGATGGAGAGCTCGGCGAGGCGGCGGGTGATCCCGCTCCCGCAATCCATCAGGATTTTGGCGTCGCCGGTCTCGACGAAGTAACCCGAACAACTCCGGGCTGATGAGAAGGCGATCGTACCAGTTCCCAAGACGGTGAGTCGCAAGGTCGAAAGCGGTTATGAGTGCGCAGGAATTTCAGGTCCTCACGGTAATCTGTGGTCGGGTGGAGAGAGTTTCAGGTAGGTGTAGAGAAAACAGTGAAAAAAGGTGAGGAGTAGACTCCCCACCTTCGGTATTGCTCACACCTCTACAGCTACCTGGACGCACTACACCTCACGACCGAGAACCGGGAGGTTCTGAGTGCTCAATTCTGAGCCCTCCCTGCCCAAACCTGAGCACTCGCCCTACGCTACCGCCGCAACCTCTTCATCGACCTGGGCTCCGTGCATCCTCACGCTTACGACCGAAGATACGCCGGGTTCCTGCATGGTGACGCCATATACAGAGTCAGCGGCTTCGGTGGTGGTGCGCGGGTTGTGCGTGATCACGATGAACTGGGTTTTCTGCTTGAACTGGTTCAGCATCCGCACGAACCGCCCGATGTTCGCGTCGTCCAGCGGCGCATCGACTTCGTCGAGCACGCAGAACGGGCTTGGCTTCGTCAGGAATATGCCGAAGAGCAGAGACAGCGCGACGAGCGCGCGCTCCCCGCTCGACAGCAGATGGATGCGCTGCGTGCGCTTGCCGCGCGGAGAGGCATGAATCTCGATGTCGCAGTCCAGAGGAGCGTCCGCATTCTGGAGACGCAACTCGCACTCGCCGCCGCCGAACAACGTCATGAAGATCTCGCGGAAGTGCTCGCGGATCTTGGCGAACGTCGTCAGGAAGAGCTCGCGCGCGGTCGTGTCGATCTCGCGAATCGCCTGCTGGAGCGAATTCTTCGCGTCGCTGAGATCCGCGCGCTGGGTGGTGAGGAACTCGAAGCGCGTCACCGTCTCCTCGTGCTCCTCGATCGCGAGCACGTTGACCGGCCCGAGCTGCTCGATTTGGTCGCGGAGCCCGTCGGCTTCGGCGCGCAGCGTCTCGCTGTCCTGCTCGACGTCAGTCACGCCGGCGAGCATCTCCTCGAGCGGCTTGCGCCACTCGGTCTCCAGTCGCTCCCGGATCGCCGCGCGGCGACCCGAGAGCTCGGTGAACGCGACTTCGGCCTCGTGCAGCTCGTGCTGCACGGCGGACGCGACCCGCCGCGTCTCGTCCAGCGCGTGCTCCGCCGCGGTCAGCTGCTCGTCCGCGGAGCGGACCGCGCGCTCGGCAGCGACGAGATGCGCATCGCCATCGGCGAGCGCGGCCTCTCGCGTCTCGAGATCCATGCGCCAACCCGCCATGGATTGCGCGATCGCGCTGTCCGCTTGGGAGAGATCGGCGAGCTCCGTGCTCAGTGCCTCCAATCGCGACTTCGCGTGCTCCGCCTCGCTCTCCAGCCGACGCTCGCGATCGTTCGCCACTTGCAGTCGCGCCTCGATCTGCGCGCGATCCACCTGCGCTCGCGTGTGCGCGTCGCGGGCGGTGTCGTGCCGCCCGTCCGCGTCGGCCAGCTGCTGCCGTGCGCGGGCGACGTCGGCTTCACGGTCGGCCACGGACTGAACGATGGCCACATGATCCGCCGAGTGCATCTCGAGCCGCGCGCGCAGCGCGTCGGCCCGGTCGCCAAGTCGCGCCGCAAGAGTAGACGCGTCGTCGAGCTCACGATCGAGCCGCTGCAAGCGACGCTCCTGCTGTCCGTGACGCTCGCGGGCGTCGTGCGCGGCACGCTGCGCGAGCGCGACGCGGTCGTTCGCGGCCGCCAACTCCTGCTCCGCCGCGCGCATCCGGTCGCGCGCGGCTTCAGCCGCGGCACCGGCGACCTCGCGCGCGGCCGCCGTCGCGGTGAGCTCCGACTTCAGCGCGAAGAGCTCCGCCCGACGGCGCAGAGGACCGGCGCCCACCGCGGCGCCAGGAAGCCATACGGCGCCGCGCGCATCCACGAACGCGGCACCCCCCCCTTCACCGAGCGCCCGCGTGCGCCCGAGGAGCGCGAGGACCCAGGCATGCGCCCCCGGGGAAACCTGTAGCTTGGCCGACAGCGAATCGGGAAACGCGGAGAGCCGGCCGTCGAGATTCACCGCGTCGAGCGGCAGCAGCAGCAGAGAGCCGGGATTGGTCTGACGATGCCAATCGCGAATCGCCTCGGTTACGGCGTGGTCCCGCACGAGCACGGCGTGCAGCGAAGCGCCGAGGAAGCGCTCGACGAGCGTGGCGGTCTCCTCGTCGGTCGACAGGTAGTCGCTCAGCGGCCCGAGCACCGCGCCTTCACCGAACCGCGCGCGATCCTGGAGCAGTCGCGCGGCCGCGGGCGCCAAGCCCACGCGCTCACGCTCGAGCGCTTCCAGACCATGCACCTTGCCTTCGAGCGCCGCGAGCGCTTCGTCCGCGTTGAACAGTTCCGCGCGCGCGGCGGCGTCGGCGTCGCGCGCGAGCTTGTCCGCCGCGCGGGCACGCTCCGCGAGCGCCACGGCTTCCGCGGCGTCCGCGCTCGACTGTTCGTGCGCGACGGTCGCCTCTTCCAGTTCCCGGCGCGCGAGCGCGGCCGTGTCGGCAAGCGCGGCGCGCTCGCGCTCGAGGACCGAGGCCCGCTCGACGTTCTCATCGAGCTCGCGCTGCATGCGGTCGCGGGTGAGATCGGCCTCGTGGACGCGATCGTGCACTTCGCGCAACGCACGCTCGGCGTGCTCGAGCGACGAGCGAGCGGCAGTGACCGCGCGCCTGCTTTCGGTGTCACGCTCCTCGAGCGCGAGGACGGTCTCGTCCAAATCGCGCAGCTGTTCCTCGAAACGGGCACGCTCCTCGGAGGCATCGGTGCGGTCCGTCGCGAGCTGTTCGCGGAGCGTCTCGCCCTGCGATGCCTCGGCTTCGGCGCGCTGTCGGCGCATCAGCGCGTTGCGCTGACGCTCCTCGGCCACGGCCATCTCGGCTCTGAGTTGCTGCACCTGCTCGCGTTGCACGGCGACGAGACGCGACAGCTCGGCGCGCTGCGCCTCGGACGCGGCGCGAGCGTCGTGCGCCGCATCCCGCTCGCCCTCCTGCCGGGAGACACTTTCTTCGGACTGGGGAATCTGGCCGCGCAACTCCGCGACTCGCGTCTCCAGTCGCGCAAGCTCGTCACGCCAGCTGGACATCTCGCGGGCGGCGAGCGCGATCTCCACCGTGAACCGCCGCGCAGTCAGCTCCGAATACTTTTCCGCGCGTTTCCGTTGGCGAGCAAGGGATCTCACTTGGCTTTGCACTTCGGAGATGAGGTCGTCGAGGCGCTGCAGATCGCCGGTCGTCTCCTCGAGCCGCCGCTCGGTGGACCGGCGCCGATCGCGATACAACCCGATGCCCGCGGCCTCCTCGAACAGCTCGCGCCGGTCGTCGGGACGATCCGACAGCAGCGCATCGATCATCCTCGCTTCGATGACGACGCCAGTATCCGCTCCGAGACCGGTTCCCCGCAGCATGTCGGAGATGTCGCGCAAGCGGCAGGGCGCGCGGTTCAACAGGTAGTCGCTTTCGCCAGACCGGGAGAGCCGCCGCGTGACCACGACTTCACGGAACGCCACCGGCAGCTCGCCGCCGTCGTTCTCGAAGTGCAGCGAGACTTCCGCGATGTTCACGGGACGCCGCGCTGTGGAGCCCTGGAAGATCACCTCTTCCATTTTTTGGCCGCGCAGCAACCGCGCGCGCTGTTCGCCGAGTACCCAGCGCACCGCGTCCGAGACGTTCGACTTGCCGCACCCGTTCGGCCCGACGATCGCCGTGACTCCCTGATCGAACGTCATCACGGTGGAGTCCGCGAACGACTTGAAGCCGTGAAGCTCGAGTTTCGTCAGCCGCACTAGTACACTCTCCCCGTTCGGTACACAAGCGAGGTCGAGACTCCCGACGTTCTCAAGGCATCGAAGAGCGACTCGGCCTCTTCCGGCGTTTTGAACGCGCCGGCGTACACTCGCGCTGTGCCGTCGGACTGCAGCAACGCATAGACGGGCACTCCCCGCGCCCGGTAGACCGAAACGCGCGACGCCACCGCGGAGTCGGGCACGTCCCGCTCGACCAGCAACGCGTACGGGTAGCGTTCGATCACCGCCCGTCCCGCGTCGCTCGTTCCTCGAGCGCGCAACGTGTCCAGCAGCGCCGCGGCCGAAGCGCTATCCGGATACGCGCCGACCACCACTCGAAACCAGGGAGCTTCTTTGAAGAGGACCGGTGTGAAGGTTCCGGCGCGGAAAGTAGCGCCGTTGCGCTTCAGCTCCAATAGCGCGCCAGCCTGTGTGTTGAAGGTGAGCAGCGCAATTCCGAATGGGGAAATCGAGGCGGAATCCATTTTTGTGAGCAGGCCCAACCCCGGCGCCTCTTTGAGGCCCGTGTCGGCCGCCGCGCCGAGGCTGTCGGCGCCGCGGAACAGAACTCCGGCCGACTCGGCTTTGACGCCGCGTGCGCGCAGCCAGGCCGGCGCCCACGCGGTTGTCGCCAGTGGCCGATAAGCCAGCCAAATGCCGAGTGCGGCGATCAACGCAGCCAACGTCACGCCGACCGTCGCGCCGAGTTTCCAGAGTGACCTGCTCGCCCTGACGACATACTGCGGCCGCGACTTGGGTTCCGGAATCGCACGCAGCGGACGCGACGCACGCTGCGGTCCTCGGACGGCGCCGAGGACCCGCGCGACGGGGAGTCGTGCGGGAGCCATGTTTCCCACGAGAACGGCACCGTCGAGTTGGATGACGAGGGCCTCGATGTCGGGCGCTCCGACGTTCGCGACGACGACGAGCAGTCCCGCCTCCTTGCGAAATCCCGCCGCGAGTCGAGACCACCGCCGGTTCGCCACGATCTCGGCGTGATCGGTGATGAACGCACCGGTCGGCAGGACGTACAGCTCTTCAGGGCCCTCGACGCGCCGCGCCACCTTGTCGAGCGAGACACCGTACTCGAAGACGTCCGCCAGACCATGATGATCGTCGGATGGGACCAGCGACTGAATGGCTTCTGCGTCGCCGAGGAGATCTCCGATGGCGACGCGTCGCTTCGCGGCCTGCTGCCGGGCGATGCCGATCGCCACACGAGCCGTATCTGCATCGTTGCTTCCCAACACCGCCACGGCGTGGAGGCGGTCCAGTTTTGCGCCGAGCTCGCGGCCGGCCGCTTCCCAATCGAACACGGGGGCGGTTGGTGCCGCGCTCGCGGTCACGGATTGCCCTCGTATACCCAGTACGAGTGACCAGACTCGCGGCCCGCGCGATCGGCCTCGTCTTTCGTCAGGTAGGGACCAAGCACCACACGGTAGATCGTGGCGCCGTCCCTCGCCGATGACACCACGTGCGCTGTCTCGCCGCCAACCCGTATCCGCGCCGCCAGTTCTTTGGCGCGATCCTCCGCGAGAAATGCGGCGAACGAGACGATGAACCCTTTTGGCGCCGCAGTGTCGGCCGCCGCCGCAGTCGAGTCGCGCAGACCGAGCGAGTCCAGGGCCGTCGTGTCGAGGCGGACACTGTCGAAGCGCACCGGCACGTCGAGTGCCGCGGCCCGCGGACGGAAGCCGTCCCATAGGAAGGGATACCAGTAGTCCTGCGCTCCAGCGCGAATGCGTGTGCGCTGTCGCAGCGTCTCGCCATCATAGAGGATGACATCGTCGCCGTTAGCGACGACGACGGCCCCATCGTATCCGACGAAGGGGAGGTCGGTTCGCCAGGCGCTGCGAAGACCTCCGATGACCCGCTCGGTTCCGATAGCGATCACCCAGATGGAATCACGGTCCGCCGCACGCGCGAGCAGATAGCGTCCGAAGGGATCGACGCGCAAGTCCGCTGCCTTGCCGGGAAGGTCGAAGACGGCAGTCACGCGCTCTCGATACCTGTCCACGACGGAGATCTGATTGCGCGAGGCCGTGAGCACGAAGATGCGATCGCCGCTCGGCGTCGACGCCATCACGGCGATCGGCTCTTTGAACGGCACGCTCGGACCCCAGTCCATCGTTCGCGTACGAAGCACGACGAGCCCGGAGTCCACCGCCAGGTACAGGCGGTCGCCGAGCTGGGTGCGGACGGTGCGCGACGCCGCCGGGAAGGCGATCGAATCGAGGACTTTCGTTTCGGGAGGGAAAAGCTTCAACAGGCGCGTGTTCGCTCCGGTTCCCACGGCGACGAGCAGGCCGCCGTCGGGCTGCGGGAATATCGCCTTCGCCGCCTGCGGTGGTTTGAGCGACCAATCGCTCGTCTGCGTCATGCGCACCACTTCGCCATTCGACGCGATGCCGAAGATCGCGCTCCCGTTCGCCGAAGCGAGCCCCGTGAACTTGACGTTCGACGGGACGGTGATCGTGCCGAGCCGGAGCTCGAGCAGGATGGGGCGCCCGCGAATATCCTCGTACGCGACGCTGCCGCCCTCGTCGTCGAATGCCAGCACACGGATCGGCGTCGGCGCGGGATCCGTGGAGCTCCACACGATCGAGTCGACGCGCGGGTAGGCATGGACGCGGGGCGGTCCGCCCGACCGCGGAACGCGGAGCACGAGCGCTTGCGGGCCGGCGTATGCGGCGGGAGAACCCGACTGCGTGCTCGATCCGGGGCGATCCGAGCGACTACAGGCGAGAAGCGCAAGCGTCAGAACGACGCTCGGGTAGCGCGTTAGAACGAGGGCCACAGCGACCACGTCCAGAATCCACGCTTACCACCCAGCTGATCGAGCGGCACCGCGTAATCCCAACGCAGAATCGCGTAGTTGAACAAGTTCAACCGCAATCCGAAACCATAGCTCCGCAGCGGATAGCGCTGCCTGTTGCCGTCGTAGCTCTCGGGCCGGCCGCCATACAGCGTTTGCCCCTTGGACCACGCCATCCCCGCGTCGTAGAAGAACAGACCGTCGAGCGGCGGCAGGGTTATCGGCAGCAGCCCGAGCTCGAAGCGCCGCACGAGCGGAAAGCGCAACTCGGCGTTGACGACCGCCACGCGGCTGCCGAGGAGTTGCACCGCGCTGCAATTCACGCTCGACGCGCCGACGATGGGACAGGTGAGGAACAGCGCGTTGTTGCGATCGTACCCGCGCACGAAGTCCGGGCGCGCGATGTATTTCATGAACTGCGTTTCATCCGGACCGATCGACACGCTGGAGTAGAGCCGCGTGGCGAGCGTCAGATAATTGAAGATGATCGCGTCGTAGCGGCGGTAGTCGCCGAGGTATTCGACCCAGTTCAGTCCACCCATCACCGGGCTCACCTGGAACCGATACCGCCTGCCGAAGATGGGCCCCGTGTACCCGAACAGCGTGTTGTCCGATACGTACGCCAGGTGTGCTTCGGCGTAGTTCAGACTCGGATCCTTTCTGATGCTGTCGGGCTGGAACTCGGTCGCCGTTGTCGAGTTGATGATCTTGCGCCAGAGAAAGATTCTCTGACGGCTGATGTTGTTGAATCCGCCGCCCAATTCGACGCGCGTGAATCGATTCAGCGGATACGACGTCGTTCCCAACGCCTGGCGGGCGACGTAGATCGTGATTTCCTGCTTCTCCGTCTGAACGCCGTTCACCGAGGGCGTCAGCTCGTCGTTCGAGAGGAAGTAGTAGGGGAACTGCGAGAACGCGCCGTTGTGCTGCAGGCGCTTCCCGAGATTCGTGTACCCGAAGTACATCTGTGCTTCGCTCAGCCGCCCGTTCACCTCGCCGGCGAGCGCGAGCCGATGGTTGCCGAGCATGTCGCTCAGGATAACCGTCGTTCCGCCGAAGACGTTGCGGCCGTAGTTGTCCGGCGCGTAGCCGATGCTGGGACGCGCCACGTAATCCGGCTGGAAGCGGATGTGGTATTTGTAGTCGGTGAACTTGGACGTGTCCGGCAGCGCCAGCTCCGCGCTGTCGAGCAGCGCCGCGATGGTGACACCCTGCGACGCCGCGGCGCGGCGATCGCGCGTCGCAGCGCCGACCGCGGTGCTGCTGGTTGCGCTCGTCGTCGCGCTGCTGGAGGTGTTCGGAATCTCCACGTTCGCGGCTTCGTTCGCCGCCAGCGCGGTGCCCGCGCCAGCCGCGGCGACCGTCGTCGTCGGCTCGCGGTACGGCGACTTCTTGAGAGAGCGCGGATTGCTGACCTGCCAGATGGTGTAGTCGCCGTTGTCGTAATAGTTGAACGCGAGACGATCGGCGCCGCGTGCCCATGAGATCGATGGGCTGTACTCGGTGATCGCCGAGATCGCGCCTACCACGTTGGTGAGCTGGTAGTGCTCGTGCGTGACGAAGTCGTAGAGAAAGACATTGGCGATGCCCGTGCGGTCGGACACGAACGCGAGGGATTTTCCGTCGGGCGCCCACTGCGCATTGGTGTTGAGTCCCGCCTGCTTCGGCAACACCACGATCGTGTTGTCGTCGAGATCGAAGAGCGCGATGCGCCAGTGCGGGAAGCGCAGCAACTCGAGGCTGGCGCCGTCGCCACGGTCCGTCGCGAAGGCGATCGTGTGTCCGTCGGGCGACCACTGCGGCTGCAAGTCGCCATACACGTCGCTGGTGAGTCTGCGGAAGTTCTTGCCGTCCGCGTCGATGACGTACAGATCCGTCGTGCCGCCGCGATTCCCGCTGAACACGAGCCGCTTGCCGTCCGGAGACCAGCTGGGACTCGTGATTCCTTCGAGCTTGACGTCGAACCGGTGCGTCGTCTTTCGGGTCTTCACATCGAGCAGATACAGCACGTCGCGCCCTTCGCGCTGGGCCGTGAACGCGAGGTACTTCCCGTCCGGCGAGAAAGAGCTCTGCGAGTACAGCAGGCGCAGCTCTTCGAAATTGGGATCGAATGTGCTCTTTACCAGGCGCTTGATGCGCTTGCCGGTCTCCGCATCGCCGAGCCACAGGTCGATGAACACCTCGCCGCGCGCGAAACTGCCGTTCGAGAGGAACGCGACGTACTTACCGTTGCTCGAGAGCGACGGCGCAAGAAAGATCTCGCCGCCGCTGCGACGCGACGTGAGCATCGGCTGCGCGAACTTGCGCGGCCGGTCGAGCGTCGCGGTCTGTGGCAGCAGCGTCGTCTGCACCGATTCGCGCCACTCGTCGCCGAGATCGTCGAGCGAAATGCCCAGCTCGCGCTTGAACGCGCGCTCGACGCCGACGCTCGGCAGGGCGTTCATGATCTGGCCGATCGCCTCGTCGCCCCAGCGCTGCCCGACGTACGCCCAGAAGGAGTGCCCGAAACGGTACGGGAAGTACCGTTCCGGGGAATCGGTCATCTGCTTCGCCGTCGGCAGCTTTCCGTTGAGCGCCGCGTCCCGCATCCACGCGTTGGTCAACGGCAGGTTGGGGCCGAGCGAGAGGTACTCGGCCATGCCTTCGGAGAACCACTGCGGTGGAAAGTTCTGCGCCAGATTCTGGAGGCCGCTGCCGGACTTGCCGCGCGCGAAGATGTCGTACTGGAACGCGTGCACCATCTCGTGCGTGAGCACGTGGTCGAAGCTGCGATAGTCGCCGGTGAAGTTCAGCAGCATCCGGTGCCGCAGCGCTTCGGTTACGCCTCCCACGCCTTCGCCGAGATCGCCGGTGACGTTGTTCTGCCCGAAGTCGGTGCGCGACGAAAAGAGCACGATGGGCTTCTTTTCGCGGAACTGGTGATCCAGAATGCGTGAGAGACGCGCATATGCGCGTTCAGCCATGCGCGCGGCGTCGACGGAGGCGGGCCGCTCTTCCGGATAGTAGTAAATAAGGAAGTGCTCGGTCTCGAGCACATGCCATTCGAACTGGTCGTACTGGACCTGGTTCTGGCCGAAGTAGCCTTGGGCGCGCGCCGGCCTCGCGACGACTGACGCCGCCAGCATTACCGCGGCGACCGCGAGCCTCCTGCAAGCCTTCACGCCACCTCTCCCCTCGACTGTCCAGCTCAACTTACAGCCCTCGCGCGGTCTGCGCGGTGACCGGCACCACCTCGGCATCACTCCAGAGCCGTTCGAGCTGATAGAAATTGCGGAGCGAGGGGTGGAATAAGTGAACGACGAAGTCGACGTAGTCGAGTAACACCCAGCGACCCTGCCTCAGCCCTTCGACGTGATGCGGGGTTGTTCCGGACTGCTTCAGCCCTTCCTCGATGCTCTCGCCGAGCGAGCGCACATGCGTGTCGGACGTTCCGCTCGCGATGATGAAATAGTCGGTCATATCCGACACGCCCTTGAGGCTGAGGACCACGACGTCGTATGCCTTGTGGTCGAGGGCGATCGACGCAGCACGCTGCGCAAGCTCCGAGATCGCCGGAGACTGGGATTCAGACCGGGTGGAAGGAGAAGCCACTAATCACATTGTAGTAGATGGACCGAGCTGATGCACGGGTCGTGCTACTGTTTGATAACCCACACTCTGATCTCGGGTTTCACGTCGGCATGCAGGCGGACGGGGACTCGAAAGACGCCCAGCGTTCTCAGTGGCTCGTGCAGATCCACCTGGCGCTTCTCGATCTGAAATCCCTGCGTCTCCAGCTGTTGAACGATGTCGGCGGCAGTGACGGAGCCGAACAACTTGCCCTCATCGCCGACGCGGGCGGAAAACGTGAGTGAAACCTGTTCGAGCTTCTCGGCGAGACCCTGCGCCGCGCCACGACGATCGTTCTCGGCCGCCTCGAGCCGCGACTTTTCCTGCGCGATCCGCTTCAGGTTTCCGGGCGTCGCCTCGAAGGCGACACCACGCGGCAGGAGGAAGTTGCGCGCGTAGCCGTTGGAGACCTTCACGACATCGCCGGGCTTACCCAGGTTTTCGACGGCCTGCCGAAGAATGACTTCCATAATAGTTATCGGTGATGGGTGTTTAGGTGGTGGAGCGGGCTCGGCTGCGCCAGTCTGCCCACGTGTCACCGAGCCCGAGCCCAAAGGCAGCGATGCCGAGCAGCATGAAGCCGAGTCCGGCGATGACATTGAGCACCGGCCAGAGTAGCATGGCAAAGCCGACCGTCGCGGTCACCGCCAGAGCGCCGGGCGCCATGAACCAGCTCAGAACGCCAAGGCCGCGGACCGCGTAGAGCGTGCCGAAGAACAGGAGCAGGTTGCGGCCGAGCGCCCGAACGGATTCGAGCGAGGGCAAAAAGAGAATCGTCAAGCCGACGATCAGCCCCCAGACCAGCTGATCGTTGAAGCGGAACTCGCGCAATTGGCCGAGCGGCGGGCCGAGCCTGGCCCGCGACAGCCGATGATAGACGGACCACGCGATCGCCAACGCCATGACCGATTCGAGCGCCAGGAATGAGGGATACAGGCTCTCGCCCCAGCCCGCGAGGACCTTGAGCTGTTTTTCGGTTTCAGCGGGCAGCTCGCTGATCTGGGGTACTTTGCCGACGAGCTGGTTCCACTCTTTCGGATGCTCGCCGATGTACGTGTTCAACGTGCCCATCGTCTCGGTGTTGCGACGAGAAAGCTCGTCGTGCATCGCCTTGTTCATGTGCGTTCCCGACACGGGACCAATGACGCTCATGATGAGCGCGAGTCCGAGCGACACCGTGAGCGCGATGAGTGTGCGCGGAAAGAAAGGCCGGCGTGCGCCGAAGAGACACACGAGACCGAACGAGCCGGCGAGGACAAGACTCCACCCGCGCGCCAAATTATAGAATGCGTCAGACCCCTTAGGGGTCTGCAGCGCGACGAGCGTCGCGAGTCCGACCCAGGCGATGGCGAGCAGCGTACGGCCACCGGCCCACCATCCGACGAGCGTGCACGCGGCGAGCGCCGGCACGAAGAGCAGCATCGTTTGGTCCACAGGGACCAGCGCGCGAAACTGCGGCACGCTGGGCAGCAGCAGAAACGCCACCAGCGCCAATATCAGTTTTCCCCAACCGCGCTCCCCGGCTGGAGCGGCGGGGATCGCGGTCGGAGTGGCGGTCGCGGGCGCGGAGGCGGGCTGCGTCACGGGGTCAGGCTTGCATCCCGCGAACGTACGGGATCAGCGCCAGGTACCGGGCGCGCTTGATCGCGTTCGAGAGTTGGCGCTGGTGACGCGCGCACGTGCCGCTCAAGCGACTGGGCAGGATCTTGCCGTGATCGGTGATGAAGCGTCCGAGCGTGCGATCATCCTTGTAGTCGATGAAGTGCACGCGCGTCTCGCAGAAGGGACAGGATTTCTGTGGGCGGCGCATGGTCTATTCCTCGTCGTCGTCGTCGTCCTGATCACGCCGCACGCTTGCGGCGGCGAGTTGCTCTTCACTGAGCTCCGGTGCTCCGAGCTCGCGATCGTGCAGTGTCAGCAGGTAGCGGACAATTCCGTCGTCGAGCTTGAGCGCGCGGTCGTACTCGGGGAGCACCGTCGCGTCGGCGGAGTAGCGGGCGACGACGTAGTAGCCCTGCTCTTTGCGTCCGATCGGATATGCGAGCTGGCGGCGTCCCCAATGATCGACTTTGAGATCGGCGGGGTTGCCCAACAGCGAATGAAAGCGCTCGAGGCGCTCGTTGATGGCGGTGTCCTCGAGTCCTGAGTCGAAGATGTACACCGCCTCGTATTGCCGAAGCACGGTTTGAACCTCCCTTTGGTCGTTGCTGCCCCCTGCGGGTTCGAGCAGGAGGAGGGTGATTGTGAGTTGGTAAGTCTAATTGGCTGCTGTGGTTCGTGGAAGGTTGGTGGCCGTTCTAGCTTTTACGCCCATGCTCAAGCTTGGGATCGTCGGACTGCCCAACGTCGGGAAGTCGTCACTCTTCAACGCGCTCACGGCCGCCGGCGCCGCCGCCGAGAACTATCCGTTCTGCACCGTGGAGCCGAATGTCGGGATCGTGGAGGTCCCCGACCCGCGACTCGATCGCATCGCCGACATCGTTCAGCCGAAGAAAACCGTCCCGGCGGTCGTCCAGTTCGTCGACATCGCGGGACTCGTCAAAGGCGCCGCGGAGGGCGAGGGCCTCGGCAACAAATTCCTCGCGAACATTCGCGAGACGGACGCGATCGTGCACGTCGTCCGCTGTTTCGAGGATCCCGACGTCGCGCACGTCATGGGCAGCGTCGATCCCGTGCGCGATCGCGAGGTCATCGAGTTCGAGCTCGCGCTCGCCGACCTCGGGAGCGTCGAGAAGCGACTGGACCGCACGCAGCGCGCGGCGCGCATCGGCGACAAGGAGGCGCAAACGGAGCTTCCAGTGATTCAGCGCGCCAACGACTTCTTGAAGGAAGGGCGCGGACTGTGGGAGGCGGACTTCACGCCGGCGCACCTCGAGCTGCTTCGGCCGCTGACGCTGCTCACGACAAAGCCGATTCTCTATGCGGCGAACGTCACGGAGCACGAGCTCACCGGCCACGAAGGCAAGCATCTGCGCGCGCTGCGCGATGCCGTCGCGCGGAGCCACGAGCCCGCGGAGGTCGTGCCGTTCTCCGCAAAGATCGAAGCCGAGCTTTCGGAGCTGTCGGGCGAGGAGCGCGCGGAGTTCCTACACTCGCTCGGCATCGAGTCCGCGGGGCTCGACCGTCTGATTCGCGCGGGCTATCACCTGCTCGGCTTGCAGACGTTCTTCACGGCGGGCGAACAGGAAGTGCGCGCTTGGACGATCCACCAGGGCGACACCGCGCCGAAAGCGGCGGGAACGATTCACACCGACTTCGAGCGCGGCTTCATCCGCGCCGAGACCGTGAGCTACGACGATTTCGCCGCGAACGAAGGATGGAAGGGCGCACGCGAACGAGGCGTGGCTCGCGCGGAGGGACGAGAGTATGTCGTCAAAGATGGCGACGTGTTGCTGTTCCGCTTCAACGTGTAGTCGAGCGCTGTCATCCCGAGCGACAGCGAGGGATCTGCAGTCCTCTAACTACAGATCCCTCGTCGCTACGCTCCTCGGGATGACAGTCTTCAGGGTGTCGTCGGCAGCTGGGAAAGGAAGAATGCGTACTCGAACGCCACTTCGCGCAGCCGATCGTAGCGACCCGACGCGCCGCCATGTCCGGCACCCAGGTTCGCCTTGAGCAGCAGGACATTCGAGTCCGTCTTCATCGCGCGAATCTTCGCGGTGAACTTGGTCCCCTCCCAGTACGGCACCTGGCTGTCGTTGAACGAAACTTCGACGAGCATCGCGGGATACCGCTGCGCCTTTACGTTGTCGTACGGCGAGTACTGCACCATGTAGTCGAATGCCGGCTTCTCGTTCGGGTTGCCCCACTCGATCCACTCGCTCGTGGTGAGCGGCAGCGACGCGTCGAGCATCGTGTTCATCACGTCGACGAACGGCACCGCGGCATTCACGGCCTTGAAGAGATCCGGTCGCATGTTGACCACGGCGCCCATCAGGAGGCCGCCCGCGGAGCCGCCCTGAATCATCAGCCGGTCGGTCGAGGTGTACTTGTTCTTCACGAGATAGTCGGCGACGTCGATGAAGTCGGTGAACGTGTTCATCTTCTTCATCATGCGGCCCGCTTCGCGCCATTCCTCGCCCAGCTCGCCGCCGCCGCGGATGCTCGCCAGCGCGTAGATGAAGCCGCGATCGAGCAGCGAGACGCGCCCCGACGAAAATGTCGGATCGAGCGATGCGCCGTACGAGCCGTACGCGTACAGCAGCATCGGAGCGCTGCCGTCCATCGGCGTGCCCTTCTTGTACACGATCGCCACCGGCACCTTCGTGCCGTCGCGGGCGGTCGCCCACAGCCGCTTCGATTCGTACTGCGACCTGTCGTAGCCGAACACGTCCTGCTGCTTGAGCAGTTTCCGCGACCGCGTGCGGAGATCGTACTCGAACGTCGACTGCGGCGTCACCATCGAGTTGTAGTTGAACTGGATCGACGCGACGTCGTACTCACGGTTGTTGCCCAACCCCATTGCGTACGCGGGCTCGGGTGTATCGATGCGGTGCGACGCGTTCGTCTTGCGATCGATGACGCGGAGATACTGAAGGCCATTCTCGCGTTCCGTCGCCACCATGTGGCCACTGAAAAACGTGACGTCCTCGAGCTTGACTTTTGGATTGTGCGCGATGACTTCCGTCCACTCGGTCGGATTGCCGAGCGGCGCGGAGACGAAGCGAAAGTTCTTGGCGCCCTTGTTGGTGCGGATGTACAGCTTGCCGTCGTCGAAGTCGGCTCCGTACTCGTGGTCCCTCTCACGCGGAAGCACGACGGTGAGCGGCGCGTCCGGGTGATCGGCGGGGAGATACCGCACCTCACTCATTGTCTTCGCGAACGATCCGAGAAAGATCATCCGCCGGTTCTCCGACCGATACGCGTACACGTCGAAGAGCTCGTCCGCTTCGTGATAGAGAGGCGTAGTCTCGCTGCTTCCCAGCGTGTGCCGCCAGAAATTGTCACTGCGCTTCGTGATCGAGTCCTCGGTTGTCAGGAACAGCGTTCGATTGTCCGATGCCCAAACCACCGACGTAATACGGGGCACGCGATCCGGCAGCATGCTCCCGGTTCGCAGATCCTTCACGCGCAGCATGTACTGCCGATAACCGGTGGTGTCCGTCGTGAACGCCAGCAGATTTCCGTCGTTGCTCACGTTGAACGCGCCAACGGAGAAGAATCCCAGTCCCTTGGCCATCTCGTTCTGATCGAGGAGGACTTCCTCGACGTCGCTGCCGAGGCGCTTGCGACAGTTGATCGGATACTGTTTCCCTTCGACCGTGCGCGAGTAGTAGACGTACGCGCCGTTTCTGTACGGGACAGTCTGGTCGGTCTGTTTGATCCGCCGCAGCATCTCGTCGTACAACTGCTGCTGCAGCGCCTCGGTCGGCTTCATCACGGCCGCGGTGTACGCATTCTCCGCCTCGAGATACTCGCGGACCGCCGGATTGGTCTTCTCGCGGAGCCAGAAGTAATCGTCGCTGAGCGTATACCCGTGGATCTGGGTCGTATGCGCGCGCTTCGCGGCGACGGGCGCCCGAAGCTCGGAGGACTGCTGAGCGGGCGTCGCAACCTGTGCGTTCGCCGCGACGGCAAATGTGACGGCAATGCCGGAAAGGAGCAGAAGAGAGCGCTTCATAAGAGCCGAGGTGGGAGGGCGGAGGCGGAGGTGCGAGGTGGGAAGTGGGAAGTGGGAAGTGGGAAGTGGGAAGTCGGAGTGCACGGTGCGAAGTAGGAGCGCCGTGAGGCGCGAGAACCTTACTTCGCGAAGCTACGCGGGTGCGCGCGGGTCTGCCAGCTTACTCACCGCTGCCGGCCTTTCCCAACTTATTGAAACGATTCATGGCGGTCTCAGCACCTTCCTGCAGCCAAGATTCCGTCAGCTCCGTGAGCGTCGGCAACAGCTCCTGAACGGCTTTCGCCTCGCGTTTTCCGAAATTGTCCAGCACGTAGTCAGCCAGGTCTCCTCGCCGGCGCGCGGGATCTTCCGGGCCGACTCCGATCCGGAGGCGTGCGTACTCCTGCGACTTCAGCGCGCCCTCGATGCTCTTCAACCCATTGTGTCCTCCAGCCGAGCCGCGCGCGCGAATCCGGAAACTGCCAACGGGAAGCGCGACCTCATCGACGACGACGAGCAGGTCGCGCGATTTGTCCCACGCTTCACGGCGCACATACGGGCGCAGCGCCGCGCCGCTGAGATTCATGTACGTCTGCGGCTTCACGAGTCGCACGCGCTGACCGTGCACCATGCCGGTGGCGACGCGCGACTCGCCGTCTCTTTTCCATTTCTCGAAACGCCAAACGTCGGCGAGGTGGTCGACAACCCACCAGCCGACGTTGTGTCGCGTGCGCTCGTAGTCGGGGCCGGGGTTCCCCAGCCCCATGACGATTTTCATTGGCTCGTTGTCCGCGCGGCCAAACAGCGCAGAGAGAAGCGCGCGGATCAGCTTTCCGTTTCCTCTCCCTCTTCGTCGCCAGCCTTCGGCTTGCGAATGAGCTCGGGCTCGGGCGCGACTTCCGGCGCGACCACGGCTCCTTCGACGACCGGCGCCACCACGACTTCCTCGGCCTTCGGCGGCGTCACCGTAGCGACCGTGTTGTCGGCATCATCGAGCACTTCGACGCCAGGCGGCAGGGTGAGATCGCGGATGTGCAGACCGTGACCAATCGTCAACGGAGTGACGTCGACGTCGATGTGGTCCGGGATGTTCGATGGATCGACGCGCACCTCGATCTGGTGCATGACTTCCTCGAGAATACCGCCACCAGTCTTCACGCCCTCGGCGGTGCCGATGAAGCGCAGCGGCACGCTGACGTTGACCTTCTCGCCCGCGACGAGCTCCTGAAAATCGACGTGCAGTACGGTGCGCCTGATCGGATCGCGCTGCAGCTCACGCACCAGCGTGCGAGCGGTGCGGCCGTCGAGCGCCAGCTCGATGACCGTGCTCGTGATTCTGACGCGCTCGGCGAGGCGATCGAACTCGCGGGCGTTGACGGTCAACGGTTGCGGCTCGCGCCCGTGACCATAAATGACGCCGGGGACCTGACCAGCTGCGCGAAGCTTTCGTGCGACGCCCTTGCCCCTCTCCGTGCGCGGGGCGGCGTTTAGTGATGCAGTTGCCATGATTCGTGTTCCTACGTTCCTATGTGTTTCGACTTCGCAGCCAGCGTCACAGCGCGCTTTCTACTCTCGGGAGGCTGCGTCCTCCCTACCATACGCGGCGCGACGGTACAACTAACTAGGTGCTAGGTCCTTGGTGCTAGGTGCTGCGGGGCGACCAGCACCTAGCACCTAGCACCCAACACCCAGCACCAGCCCTAGACACTCACCGGCACCTGTTCCTCGAAGAGCGAACTGACCGACTGCTCGGCGTGCGTGAGGCGCACCGCCTTTGCCAGCAGCTCTCCGACGGACAGCACGGTCAACTTGTCGAACTCCCGATCCTCCGGAATGGCGATCGTGTTGGTGACCGCTACTTCTTTGATCGGCGCC
The DNA here is from genome assembly GCA_036560265.1 of Gemmatimonadaceae bacterium. Classification (GTDB taxonomy): domain Bacteria; phylum Gemmatimonadota; class Gemmatimonadetes; order Gemmatimonadales; family Gemmatimonadaceae; genus DASPMP01. The sequence goes on from DATBRO010000042.1 coordinate 36,379, forward strand.
TCTTCCAGTCGCTTTCTCGCCGGCCCTGACAGCAGCGCGTGCGTCGCGCACACGTACACGTCCTTCGCGCCCATCTGCTTGAGCGCGCGCGAGGCTTCGGACACCGTGCCGGCCGTGTCGATCATGTCGTCGACGAGAATGCAATGCCGGCCTTCGACATCACCGACGACGTTCATGACTTCCGAGACGTTCGGCGATGGCCGGCGCTTGTCGATGATCGCCAGCGACGCGTTCAGCCGCTTTGCGAATCCGCGCGCCATCTTCGCTGAGCCGACGTCCGGGGCGACGACGGCGACGTCGCCGAGATTCTTCTTGCGATAAAATGCCGTGAACACCGGCATCGCATACAGGTGATCGACCGGAATATCGAAGAAGCCCTGGAGCTGGTGCTGGTGAAAGTCGAGACCGAGCACGCGATGCGCGCCCGCCGAGACGATCATGTTGGCCAACAACTTCGCGCCGATCGCGACGCGCGGTTGATCTTTGCGGTCCTGGCGCGAATAGCCGTAGTATGGCATCACGACGGTCACCCGCGCCGCGCTCGCGCGCTTCGCGGCGTCGATCATCAATAGCAGCTCGAGAATGTTCTCCGCCGGCGGGTTCGTTGGCTGGATGATGAAGACGTCGTTGCCACGAACGTTCTCGTCGATGCGAACGAAGATCTCGCCATCCGCGAAATGCGAGAGCGTCACCTTGCACAGCTCGACACCGATGTGACGGGCCATCTCCTCCGCGAGCGGCCGATTGGCCGTGCCGCAGAGGAGTTTGAAGCCGTGGCTGGGTACCGAGAGACCATCCATTGGCGAACTGCGGAAATGGGAAATGGGAAATCGGAAATGGAACGGCGGGCCGAGAACCGGAATGGGCCCATTTCCCATTTCCCATTCTCCAATTCCCGCACTTCTGTCCCATTGCCCCCGGTGGATTCGAACCACCATTCTCGGATCCAAAGTCCGATGTCCTGCCATTGGACGAGGGGGCAGACGTGCTCGCCGTGAGCTAAGAAAGCTATTCCAGCACTTCGACTTGGACAACTCGCGAGCTCGTCCGCGTGGGGATGACGAGCGCGTCGACCGCGAGGTCCCGCGGAACCGGCGCGGGGCCGTCGAAAACGCCAAAAACGCAGGAACCGGAGCCGGCAAGACGAGCCACGCGCGCGCCCAGTGCGCTGAGTCGTTCGCGGAGTTTGCGCAGATCGGGATGGACCGATTCGACCACGCCCTCGAAGTCGTTGAGGGTCGTCTGCTCGACGGTGTCCCAGCTGATCGGCGGATCCGGTTGGAACCACGGAATCCGCTGCTCGCCGCTCCGCGATCTGTCGAGCCACCGATAGGCGTCGCCCGTGGACACCGCAAAGTCCGGCACGAGCAAGAGAACATCTCGTGAAATCAGCGGCTCGATGCCGCGAAGTCGCTCTCCGAGACCGCCCGCGAGCGCCGCGACGTGATCGCTCGTGAGGAACGGGACGTCAGCGCCAAGTGAGCCCGCGAGCTCTTGCGTCACCTGCGTCTCCAACGGTCTGTGTGCGAGCGCATCCAGAGCGCGAAGGACGGCCGCCGCATCCGCGCTCCCGCCGCCGAGGCCACCGCCCACCGGGATGTGCTTGGTCAGCTCGACGGAAAAGCCGCGCGGCCATCCCGCCCGATCCGCGTACGCGAGGGCCGCGCGAAACGCGAGATTCTTTTCGGCCGGGCCAAGCCCACCCTCCGGTAGTTGCGGTCCCGCGCATTCGATTGCGCGAACGCTTCCACCCGCGCGAACGACGATCTCGTCGGCAAGTTCGATGCGGTGAAACAACGTGGCGATTTCGTGATAGCCGGACAGCGAATCGCGGGCGCCGACGGCGAGCCAGAGGTTGACCTTCGCCTGCGCGGCCACTCGCGCGACGCGCATCAGCTCTTGATCTGCTTCAACTCACCCAGGTGCAGCCCACTTCGGGCGAGGTAATACAACCCGATGACAGTGATCGGGATGAGCGAGAGCACGTGATACGACAGGGCCCACGCGGCCGCGAGGCTGTCGGGGACACCATACCAGCCCAGCGCGGTGACCGACGCGAACTCGAATGGTCCGAAAAAGCCGGGTGTCGACGGCATCGCCACCCAGAGGACGATGAGTCCCTGCACCAACAGGGCGGCCGAGAACGGAGCCGTGATACCGATCGCCCGGAACATGATCCAGAAGGCGAACGCCTGCGTCAGCCAGAGGAGCAGCGCCCAAAAGAACACTACGACAAACCGCTTCGGGTGCCGCAGCACACTCAGACCATCCGCGAACGAGCGCAACATCGTTCGACCGCGCTCCTCGAAGCGTGGCGCGACCCGACGAGCGAAGGCCTCGTAGAGACGAATCAATCGATCGGGAAAGAACACGATCGCGTACAGCGCGAGGCCGACCGCCAGGAACAGCAGCACGCCGGTGCCGGCGTATGCCAACGCGGACACTCCGGCAGGGAACCGCGGATCGATCATCGCCACGACGACCAACAGCAGCACGATCACCGCGTCGAAGACGCGATCCACGACGAGCGACGCAAATGCGGCGGAAAATGGGACCGTCGTCTCGCGCGACAGGACGAACGCGCGAACGAGCTCGCCGGCGCGAGCCGGAAGAACGTTGTTCGCCATCATTCCCATGGCCGTCGCGCGCCAGAGCTTGCCGTACGGAAGACTCGGCGCGACCGGATCCAGGATCGGGCGCCACCGGATCGCCCGCAGTGGAAAGATCATGTTGCCGACGACGACGGCCACGAAGACGAGCAGGGGATTGGCGGTGCGCACGTCGCGCCACACCTCGGCCCATGCCACGCCGTGAAATGCCCACCACAGCAGCAGGACGCTCAGCGCCAGGCCGATCGCCCCGCGCCACGGAATCTTCATCGACGCTCGTTGAAGCGGTTCACTCCACGCGGGCGAGCTCGACGAGGTCGTAGAGCTCCTCGAGCACTTCCGGTGACGGCGGGCCGCCGGCGCGCCGAATCGCATCGCGCAACTCGACGGCGCGATCCAGCGCCGCCCGACCGCGGTACAGCAGCGCGTCAACCGGGAGGACGTCATCGTTCAACGCCACCGGCTCCGCCATTCGTTCCGAGGACAACGATTCGAAGGCCGCGATCGTGGAATCCAGCGAGACGGCCATCGACTTCAGAGAAGACACCGGCCGGCCCGAAACCGCCGCGAAGACGCGCGCATGCTGCGACGCCGGCGCGCCTGACTCCGGCGCCGCGACCACCGGGCGTGGCTGCGTCAGGCGCTGCGCCGGGAGCACCGGCGGTGTCGGTGCCGTGGCGGCCGGCGAGATCGTTGTGGCGAAGCTCGCGATGGCGTCCAGCGCGGAGACGTTCAGGTTGCCGGTCTGCTCGAGGTACGCTTCCACCGTCTGTGCCACCGCCATCTGGCCGAAGCTCGCCGCGGTCGCGCGGATTGCGCGCAGCGCGCGTCCGAGCTCGCCGCGCGCGTGTTCGCGCTGAATCTCGTCGGTGGCCGCGCGCGCTTCGTCGATGACCTTGTGGAGATGCTCGCCAAGGCTCACCACCTCCATGCGGAAGCGCTGCGCGGGCGTCGTGGGCGGATTTGGAGACGCGCTGATGACGAACGGTCCTTTGTCATCGTAGAACAGATCGGCGATCGGGACGACGCGATCGGCGCCGGCGACGTCCGACAACATTGCGTCGAGTGCCGCGAGGAAGCTCTTGTACTGCGGCGTCTCGATCGTGACGGCCTGGCCCGTCGAGATGCTGGTGGACACCGCGCGCAGCAGGTCCGCGGCGGTGCGGAGCAGGTTGACCTGCTCGGAGGAGAGACGAGGCTCGCCCAACTCGAGTGGCCGCACCGCTGATTCGGCGGCCTCCGTCACCTCGGCGAGTGCCGGAATCTCGCGGACGCCGGCGACGCCGCGGAGCGCGCGGATTCGCCGCAGCACGTTGATCGCTCCGTCGCGATTGTCGGGGCGCGTGGCAAGGAGCTCGAGTCCCGCAGCGATGTTGCTCGTCTCGGCCGCGAAGAAGACGGGGCTGGCCGGCGACGCGACCACCGGCGAGGCGGCGTCTACGGCCGGCACGTACTGGCCGAGCTCCGCGACCCGCCGCATCGCCCACTGGTCTTCCGCCGGCGACCACGAGCGCGCCGCGCGCACCAGGATCTTCAGGTCGTCGACGGCCGCGGTGATCGCGCCTTGGAGGCGTGCGTCCCAACGGAGGCCCCCCTGTCGCAGCGCACGGCCCACGGATTCGACCGCCGACGCGAGCTCGGCGAACGACGTCAACTTCGCCATCGTCGCGCTGCCGCGAAGCGCGCGGGCGATTTTCTGGAGCGCGTCGGCGTCTGGGCCGGTCGCGGTCGCGCGCAACAGGAGCCCGTCGATTTGTTCGACGTACTCGCTGGCTTCCAGGACGAAGAAGTCGAGGAACGAGGCGCTGGGTGGTGAGCTCATGTCGCGATCTGTCGAAGTCTAGGACGACGCACGGGCCGAGTCCATCACATCGCGCAGCTCGCGCACTGCCTCCGCGAGCCCGACGAAGATCGCGCGACTCACGACGGAGTGGCCGATGTTGAGCTCCTCGATCTCCGGTATCCGCGCGATGGCTTCGACGTTCTTGACCGTCAAGCCGTGACCCGCGTGGACGGCGAGTCCGAGCTTCGCGCCGGCACGCGCGGCGTCGCGCAGCGCGCGCATCGGAGCGGCGTCGCCCGGGTGATGCGCGTACGCGCCGGTGTGGAGCTCGATGGCGACGGCGCCGAGCTCGCGCGACGTCTCCACCGCGCGCGCATCGGGGCCGATGAAGAGGCTCGTCCGAATCCCGGCCGCGTTGAGGCGAGCGAGCCCCTCGCGAACCCGCGCGGGCTCGCGCGTCAGATCGAGCCCGCCCTCCGTCGTGATCTCCTCGCGCCGCTCGGGGACGAGCGTCACCTGGTGCGGACGCAGCTCCGTCGCGATGCCGAGCATCTCATCGGTGCACGCCATCTCGAGGTTGAGGACCGTCCGGACGGCGCGCGCGAGCTGTCGGATGTCCTCATCCTGGATGTGCCGGCGATCCTCGCGGAGGTGCGCGGTGATGCCGTCGGCGCCGGCCTCCTCGCACAATCGCGCAGCTGCCACCGGATCGGGCTCGTCGCCGCGCCTCGCCTGCCGAACCGTCGCGACATGATCGACGTTGATGTACAGCCGCTGGCGCCGCATGGGTTTTTTTGTTGCTGCCATTTCGGCGACCCGTTAGAGTTCGGAAACGCGGAGCGTGCTTGAAGAAATTAGCCATTGTCCTGTTGCTCGTCGCCGCCGGCTGTCGCCGGACCGTGGTGGTCGGAACGGCGACGACGCTCAATGATCCCGGCGCCCCGACTCCGCGCGAAGCCGTAGACCGCTTCATGGCCGCCGCCTCGGCGCAGGACCTCCAGGCGATGTCTCTCGTATGGGGCACTACCGCCGGCCCCACGATCTCGACGATGGACAAGGACGAACGGGATAAGCGCGAGATCATCATGCTGTGCTATCTGAAGCACGAGAAATATCACATCATGGGCGAGGCGCCGGGACCCGAGGGCGAGCGGGTATTTGCGATGGAGGTCACGTTCAAGGGCTTGACGCGCTCGACAACTTTCAAGTCGGTGCGGGGTCCGTCGAATCGTTGGTACGTGCGAGAGTTCGACAACAACGCGCTGCGCGATATCTGCGCGAAGAAGTAACACCTTTTACTGTTCGGTAAGCTCGATCAGGACACCGGCGGTCGAGGACGGATGAAGGAAGGCGATGCGTTTGCCGTCGGCGCCGCGTCGCGGGACGTCATCGATGAGTTTGATGCCGGCGCGCCGGCAGCGGTCGAGGGTAGCAGTCAGGTCGTCTACGGCGAAGCAGATGTGATGAAGACCAGGGCCACGCTTGGTGATGAACTTGCCTACGGGAGAGTCGGGGCTTTTCGCTTCGAGCAACTCCACGAGGGAGTCACCGGCGCGCAGCCCGGCGATGCGAGCACCATCGGCGTCGTCGAGCGGTTCCTGGGGCAGTCCCAGCAAGTCGCGATAGAATGGGAGGACACGATCGAGTGCGTCGACGGCGATGCCGATGTGCGCGATTCGAGTGCCGCGGGTGCTACGGGTGCCACGGGTGCCGCGCGCAGTGGCTTTCTGCATGCCAGGTGCTCCAGAGGTTGGGGCGCTCAGAATCTATAGAACGCCGTGACAGTGGGCGTTCGGTCTCTCACGACGAGGGGAGGGGGAACACGTGAACATGACGGAGAACACCACCGCGGTTACTGACGACACGTTCGAGTTGGAGATCGAAAAGCACGAGGGTCTCGTGGTCGTCGATTTCTGGGCGACGTGGTGTGGCCCATGCCGGATGATCGCTCCGATTCTCGACCAACTCGCCACGGAGTACGCGGGCAAGGTGAAGGTGGCCAAGCTGGACGTGGACACGAATATCCGGACGGCGACGCGCTTCAACGTGCGGTCGATTCCGCTCTTGCTGTTCTTCAAGGACGGCAAGGTGATCGACCAGATAGTGGGTGCCGTGCCGAAGATGCATATCGAGACGAAGCTGCAGCAGCACGCAGCCTAGCGCCTCGAACCGTCAGTTGCCGCCCCGCGTCCGGCGGCCAATATTCAGCCTGTGCCTGCCATTGTCGCGGGACTGCGCTTTCCGTACTCGCGCGTGATGCTTCCGCGCACGCGGCTCGCGTACGTTCACGTGAAAAACCTCCTCACCGACGCGAAGCGCGATCGGTCGGCACGCCTGTCGGGCTACGTCGCGGTCTGGCTCCCCGAAGAATTCGTCGTGCTCTACATGCAGCGCGGCGAAGTCGTGAATGCCACTGTGATGGACGCCAAGGGCTGGCGCGCGGTGGCCATCTCGTCGGCGCTGGAGCGCATTCCGGCCGAGCCGGAGTACGGCGAGATCTGCTTCCACGAGGCGGAGGAGCATCAGCTCTCCGCGATGTTCGCGGCGCAGACGGTCGCGTCGGAGCCCTGGCCCAACGAGCTCCAGGTGACCGATCCCGCCGCGCTCTTTCCGTTTCTGATGTCGATCATGTTCGACGGCACCGTGGAGATCGTGTCCGAGGGTTCCGTGAACTATCTGATCTTTCGGGCCGGCGCCGTCGACCGCGCGTATTTGTCGTTCGCCGCTGCCGGCTCGATCGTGGAACGCGTCGCGAAATTGTTCGCACCGGGCAGCAAAGTGGAGCAGGGGAAGTTCCGGCGGTGGGGATCCGTGGAGCCAGTGCCGGTCCAGGCGCCCCCCGCGCTCGTACAGGCGTACCGCGAGCTGAGCAACGCGCTCGTGCAGCGTCTCGTCGCGGCGGGGCGGGAAAGCGCGCCGGCGATCGCGGAGCAGGCACGCCAAAATCTGGCCAAGAAGCATCCGGAGCTCGACAGCTTTTCGATCGGCAAGAAGCCGACGCGCGAGCCGATCGCGGATACCACGAAGCTCACCGCCGCGGTGGCGTCGTGGCTGTCCGAGGTCATGTGGGCGGCCGCGGATCATGAAGGCGCGCCACCAGCCGACATGCTCAAGGAGCTGACCTGGGAGCGGAGGCACATGTTCCAGTCAGCGGGCTTCTATGACAAGATGCCCTGGAAAGTGATGTGAGCGGAGAACTGACACGAGACGCGACTCGCGACTCGTGACTCGTGGTGACGATGACACATCCAGGCCGTTTGTACGTTGTAAGTACCCCCATCGGAAATTTGGGGGATTTTTCTTTCAGGGCGGTAGAAGTCCTCCGGTCCGTGGGGCTCGTGCTCGCGGAAGACACGCGGCACTCGCGCGGGCTGCTCGATCGCTACGAGATCGCTACACCGATGGCGTCGTACCACGAGCACAACGAGGCCAAGACGACGCCGCGTCTCGTGGATCGCCTCGCCGCGGGCGAGGATCTGGCGCTCATCACGGACGCGGGCACGCCGTTGCTGTCCGACCCGGGGCAGCGTCTCGTGCAGGCGGCGATCAAAGCCGGAATCCAGGTGGTTCCCGTTCCCGGCGCCTCCGCGCTCCTGTCGGCGCTCGTTGCGTCCGGCCTCGACGCGGATCGCTTTACGTTCTTTGGCTTCCTGCCGCGCAAGGGAAAGGAGCGCACCGCGATGCTCGACGAGATCGTTTCGTCCCCGCATACGGCCATCCTGTACGAGGCGCCTGGCCGCGTGGCCGATTCGTTGCTAGAGCTGGCGAACAGGGCGGGTGACCGGCCAGCGGTCGTCGCGCGGGAGCTGACGAAACAATTCGAGGAGCTTCAACGAGGAACGCTCGAGTCACTGAAGGCGTATTACACCAAGACGCCCCCTCGAGGAGAAGTGGTGATCTTGATCGCCGGTGCGCCGCTCGTGGCGTCGGATGAGACCATGCTGCACGAGGAGGCTCGGGTGTTACGCGCGCGTGGCTTGAGCGTGCGGGATGTAGTGGCAGAGTTGACCAAGCGCGGTGCGCCCCGGAATTTGGCTTATCGGATTGCGAGAACAGCGGAAATGGGAAATGGGAAATCGGAAATGGGCCCCAATGTCTAGATCGGGAATCGTGTCTATCAGCGCAATTGCGTGCGTCGCGGTGGCTACCTCGGCGGCCCATTTCCCATTCTCCATTTCCCATTTCCGCAGTTCAGATGTTCGCCTAACGATCGCCCGCCTCCAGTACGACGGCGGCGGGGACTGGTACGCCAACCCCTCGAGTCTTCCCAACCTCCTGGCGACCATCCGCGAGCGCACGTCGCTCAAGGTCGAGAAGACCGAAGCGCGCGTCCGTCTCACGGACGACCGGCTCTGGGATTTCCCCTTCCTGCACGTCACGGGACACGGCAACATCCGCCTGAGCGAGATCGAAGTCGCGCGGCTGCGCGAGTATCTGCTGCGCGGCGGCTTCCTGCACGTGAGCGACAACTACGGCATCGACTCGTCGTTCCGGCGCGAGATCGCCCGCGTCTTTCCCGACCGCCCGCTGATCGATGTGCCGCTGACGCACCCGGTGTATCATGTGGTGTACGACTTTCCGAAGGGCCTTCCCAAGATTCACGAGCACAATGGCAAGCCGGCTCGTGGCTTCGGCATCTTCATCGGCGATCGTCTCGCCGTGTTCTACGACTACGAGTGCGACCTGGGCAACGGATGGGAAGACCCCGAGGTCTACAAGGATCCACCTGAGCTGCACGAGGCAGCGCTCCGGATGGGCGTGAATCTCTTCACCTACGCCATCACCAGTCGGCCAATTCCATGACCGTCGTCGAGATCGTCGAGCGCGAACGCGCGCGGCTCCGCGTCGTCGACGTGGCCGCGGCGCTGGCGCTGGCGTTCATCGTCACCGCGACGGTGATTGGCGTGGGCGCGTGGATCCTCGGCGAGTCGCGCTGGATCGCCCTGCCGCGCGCGACGCCGCTCCTCGTGTGGAGCGTGCTCGCCATCGCCAACGGTGCTGTCATCTCTTTGGCGACGAAGCGGCTCAGCCGCGAGCTCGCGCAGCCCTCCGTCGCCGCCGCGATCGAGCGGGAGCAAACGTTGCGGGCGGGCGCGCTGCGCGGCGTGATCGAGGTTGCCGACAGCACCGCGCTCGCGCGCCGCGCCGATCGCGCGCTCGTCGCGAAACTGTCGGGCCGCGGCTCCATGCTCGCACCGAGATTGCAGCGCTCGAGTCGCACGCGCGCGCTCCAGGCGCTCGGCGTCGCGGCCGTGACGCTCGCGCTCCTCTTGTGGGCGGCGCCCACGTTGAGCGACGGACTGCTCGCGATCCGGCGACCGATTGCCGCGTGGCGCGGGACGCTCGTTCCACCGCTCCATTTCAAGGATCTTCCCTCGGCGCTGCTGCGTGGCGAGTCGCTCCGAGTCAAAGTCGAAGCCAGGGGACGCCGCCGGCTGCATCTCAGCGCGCGTGCGACCGGCGAAGGGTGGCGCGGCGCGTCGCTCGCGGTCGACAGCGCGAGTGGTGTCGCGACGACCACGCTCGGCCCGGTTCGTGGCGACGTGCTGCTCGTCGCGAGCGACGGCCGCAGCGCGACCGACACGGTGATCGTCCGCGTGACCGACCGGCCGTTCGTCGGCGGCGTCGTGTTGCGCGCGGTGTATCCCGCCTACCTCGGCCGGGCGCCCGAGGGGCTTCCGGTCGGAGAACCCGCGCGCGTACCGCAGGGCACGATCATCGACGTCGCGGGGCGTGCGTCGACCGCGTTGCAGCGCGTCTACGTGCGCGGCGCCAAGGACAGCATCGCGTTCAAGACGAACGGCCACTCGTTCCAAGGCCGGCTGGCCCCGGCGCACAGTGTGCGGCTCGACTGGTTCGCGTTCGGCGTGAAGGGCCCGATCGCCGACGTTCCTCTGCCGCTCGAGATCGAAGTCATCCCGGATTCAATTCCGCGCGTCGAGCTCGTGTCGCCGGCCACCGACACGCTCGTCGCGACGACCGACCACATCCCGCTCCAGATCACGGCGACCGACGATCACGGGATCGCGTCGGTGGAGCTGCATACGTCGCGCGTAGTGGGGTCGCGGGAAGCGGGAAGCGGGAAGAGAGAAGCGATCGTGGCTCAACGGATCTCCGGAGCGCAAGGCACGGTTTGGAACGGAACGCCAACCGTCGATCTGGCGGCGCGCGATCTCAAGCCTGGCGACGCGCTCACACTGCAGATCGTCGCGATCGACAACTCGCCGTGGGCGCAGCGGGGCGTGAGTCGCGAGCTGGTGCTCCGCATCCCCACGATGGAAGAGCGGCGCTCGCTGGCGCGTTCGGCAGCCGACTCGACGGCCAGCGAAGCGCGGCAGACGGCAGCCGCGCAGAAGTCCCTGGAGCAGCGGACCGACGAAGCGTCGCGGGAACGCGGCGCGCGCAACCAGAACTCGAATGGAGCCAAGGGCGCCGAAGCGGCGCGCCAGCGCGAGAAGGAGATGAGCTTCGAGTCCGCCGAGAAAGCGCGTGCGCTTGCGCAGGAACAGCGCGCGTTGACGGATCGCGTGAACAAGCTGAAAGAGGCCGCCGCCAAGCTCGAGGAGCAGTTGCGACAGGCGGCTGCGCTCGACACCGCGCTCGCGCGGCAACTGCGCGAGGCGCAGGACCTCCTGCGCGATGCGCTGACGCCTGATCTGCTGGAGCAGATGCGAAAGCTCGAGAGCGCGACGCGGGAGCTGTCCGGCGACCAGGCGCGCGACGCGCTCAAGAATCTCGCCGAGATGCAGCGGCGTCTGCGCGAGCAGCTCGAGAAGAGCGCCGAGATGCTGAAGCGCGCCGCGCTCGAAGGCGCGATGGAGACGCTCAAGGACGAAGCCAAGGAAATCGCCGAGAAACAGCGCGCCTTGGCGGACTCCAGCGGACCGGGTGCCCACGAAGCGGGCGGGGAGGCCGAGAGCAAGCAGCAGAAGTCGACGCAGCTCGCCGATCGCTCCGAGCGCCTATCTAAGGATGTGAAGCAATTGGAGGCGCGGCTCGAGCGCGACAAGGCGACCGCTGGGGCGCAAAAGGCGGCTGACGCGGAGCGTCACGCCGCCGCTTCAGGACAAAGAATGCGACGGCAGGATGCGCGGAGCGCATCGGAGCAGATGGATCAGGCCGCGAAAGACATGCAAGCCGCTCGGGACCAGCAAGTTGCGGAATGGAAGAAAGAACTGACCGAGGCGCTCGACGAATCCATTCAGGAGCTGCTCCAGATGGCGCGCGAGGAATCGTCCATCGAGGAGAAGTCGCGCGCCGCCGGTCGCGACAACTCGAAGAACGAGCAGCTGCGCGGCCAGCAGAGCACCGTGCAGCAGGGTGTCGACAAGACGGGCGAGCGGCTTCAGCGCGAGGGACAGAAAACCTCGCTACTGTCGGGCCGCGCACAGCGTGCGATGTCCGAAGCCAAGCAGCGCGTCGGCCAGGCAACGCAGCAGCTCTCCGAGCCGCGCGGAGGACAACAAGCGGCGAGCACGCTCGGCGAAGCAGCGGAAGCGTTGAACAAGGCGGCGGCCGCGCTGGCGCGTGATCGTGAACGCGCCAACGGCGCAAGCTCGGCGACGGGTTTCGCGGAGATGCTGCAGCAGCTCCAGGAGATGGCGAAGCGACAGGGCTCGATCAACGCGCAAGCGCAGGGGCTGATGCCCATCCCGGGGCAGGGCTCGATGAGCCCGGAGGCGCAGGCGACCGCGCGGATGCTCGCGCGCCAACAGCGCGGCATCGCGCAGCAGCTCGAGGAGATGGGAGACGCGACCGGCGGCGATCGCGCGGGCGAGCTTGCGAAGGAAGCGCGACAGCTCGCGGAAGCGCTGGAGCAAACGCGCGTGGACGCGAGCACCGTCGCCCGGCAGCAGCAGCTGTTCCGTCGCCTGCTCGACGCGGGCCGTTCGCTGGAAAAGGAGGAGCGCGAAGACAACGAGAAGCGCGAAGCGAAGGCGGCCAAGGGCGACGACCGCTTCGATCCCGGGCAGGGCGCCGCGCGGGGGCGAGCCGCGTCGCGTTTCCGCGAGCCGACGTGGAGCGATTTGCGCGGGCTGACGGCGGATGAGCGCCGTGCGATTCTCGAGTATTTCAAGCGGATCAATGCCGAGAAGCCATAAACAGCTCTCGGCTCTCGGCTTTCTGCTCTCGGCCGTCTCGTGCTCGTTCTTTGCTGCCGCTTCGCTGCAAGCGCAGCAGCCGAGGGCCGAGAGTCGAGAGCCGAGAGCCGACAGCACCGCGTTTTATCGAGCGCTCGATCTCGAGGGCGCGGGCAAATACCGCGAGGCCGCCGTTCTCTTTCGCCAGGCCCTGCATTCCTCGACGGGGGTCAGCGCTCTCCTCGGTCTCGAGCGCGCCTACGCCGAGCTGCAATGGACAGATTCGCTGCTCGCGCCCCTCGACACGCTGCTCCGTAGGAATCCGAGCGAGCCGATCTTCCGCGCCGTGCAGCTCCGCAGTCTCCAAACCCTCGGACGCGACGCCGAGATGCGCGACGCGTTCGAGCGCTGGGTGCAGGATAGTCCACGGGATCCGGCGCCGTTCCGCGAGTACGCTCGACTGCTGCTCCAGCGCGGCCAGGCGCAGCGCGCCGACAGCATTCTCGCGCGCGCGCGGATCCAGCTCGGCGGTACGGGCGACCTACAGCTCGAAATCGCGCAGACGCGCGCGGCGACCGGTCAGTGGGAGGAATCCGCGCGGGCGTGGCGTGTCGCGCTGGTGACGGCGCCGTACCTCGAGCAGGCCGCCGCGTATGCGCTGGCGCCGGCGCCGAACGAGAAGCGTGACGCGATCCGAGCTCAATTCTTCGCCCCGCCGATTCTCGTGAGCGCCCGACGCGCGCTTGCGACGCTCGAGGCCGCGTGGGGCTCGCCCGCGAATGGGTGGCTCGCCCTGCGGGACCTTCCGCCGGACAGCGTGAGCGCGGCCGCGTGGCTGGACTTCGCGCAGCGTGCCGAAGCGGAGGAACGCTGGACGCATGCGCGTGAAGCGCTCGCCGGAGTACTGCGCTGGCGGCCGTCGGCCGACATTGCGCTGCGCGCCGCGGTGGCCGCGTTGAACAGCGGCGACCCGGGCGGCGCGCTCGCGCTCGCGCCGCTCACGACCGGCGGCGTGGACTCCGCCCGCGTCGCGCGCACGTTGCTGCCCGTCCACGTCCGCGCGCTCGCCGCGTTGGGAAGGCCCGCGACGGCGGAGCGGCTGGTGACGTCGTACGATCGTTGGCTCACCCCCACGAGTCGGGCGACGCTGCAGCGCTCGATCGCGTTCGGCTGGGTGCGCATCGGCGACATGACGCGCGCGCGCGGCGCGCTCACCGTCGCCGGCTCCGACGCCGATTCGAGCGACGCGGCCGGCTGGCTGGCGCTGTACGCGGGAGACATTCGTACGGCGCGGCGTCTGCTGCGCACCGGGGGCGACGCGTCACCGGAGCTGGCGCTCGCGCTTTCGCTGATCTCGCGCGTGACGGTCGATAGCTCGGTGCCGCTCGGACATGCGTTCCTGACGCTGGCGCGCGGCGACACGATCCGCGCGGCGACGGCGATGGTCGAGTCGTCCGACCGGCTGCCCGAGGTCGCGTCGCTGCTCCTGTACACGGCGGGACAGCTGCGAGCCTCGCAGCACGACGAGGGGCAGGCGAAACTGCTCTGGAAGCGCGTCGTCGAGCAGTATGCGTCGAGCGCGGAAGCGCCGGCGGCGGAGCTGGAGTGGGCGCGCGCCGAGCGGAGAGCGGGGAACACCGGCGAAGCCTCGCGCCGCCTCGAGCACTTGATTCTCACGTATCCGCAGAGCGCACTCGTGCCGCAGGCTCGGCGCGATCTCGAGCTCGTCCGCAACAGCATCCCGCAAACTCCATGAAGTCGCCGTTTTCACGCGTCCTGCTCACCGCGGTGGGCGCGCTGGCGTTTTCCTCCTCGTCCTCGAGCGCGCAGCACCTGCTCCTGCCAATGGACGACGCGCAGCAGAATCATCTCAAAGCCTACGGCCTCACCTACAACGCGCTCAAGGCCGGGATGAAGGCGGAGTGGCTGCTGAATTATCGCGGCGGCGCGTTTCTCCTTCCGGATACGCCCGAGCTGAGACGGCGTGCGGGGCTCGACGGCATCACGGCCGAGCCCATCGACGCCACTCAGGTTGCCGCGATCCGAACGGAGGTCGCGAACAGCAACATGGACGCGATCCCGCTGGAGAAGGCGCCGCGCATCGCGGTGTACACGCCGCCCGACGCGCCGCCGTGGGATGACGCGGTGACGCTGGCGCTCAAGTACGCCGGCATCGAGTACGCTCCGATTTACGACGAAGACGTGCAGCGCGGCGACCTCACGAAGTACGATTGGCTGCATTTGCACCACGAGGATTTCACGGGACAGCTGAACAAGTTCCACCTCGGCTATCGCGACGCGCCATGGTTCGTGGACCTCGTGCAGAAGAACGCGACGTCGGCGCGTCGTCTGGGCTTTGCCAACATTCCAGCGCTCAAGAAGGCGGTGGCCGAGAACATCCGCCTGTTCGTCGAGCGCGGCGGATTCGTCTTCGCGATGTGCGGCGCGACGGAGACCCTCGAGCTGGCGATTGCGGGCAGCAACGTCGACATCGCCGGCGCCTTCGCCGACGGAACCCCGATGGACGACAACGCGGACGAGAAGATGAACTGGAAGCGTTCGTTCGCGTTCCAGGCCGCGCACCTCGAGCAGTCGCCGTTCGTGAACTCGATGAGCGACATCGACGGGCATCAGGTCAACGTGCCGGGGCGTCGCCAGCCGCTCGGCGCGTTCACGCTGTTCAATTTTTCCGCGAAGTTCGATCCCGTCGCGGCGATGCTCGTGCAGGACCATCGCAGCGTGATCAGCGATTTTTACGGCGTGACGACCAGCTTCACGAA
>DATBRO010000043.1:0-16160 GCA_036560265.1 Gemmatimonadaceae bacterium
CTCATGTCGCCGCCCATCGTCGTATCCAACTGGACGGCGCTGGGCGGCTGCTCCGCCGTCACATCGTCCAGCGACACGAAGCCCACGGAGATCTATCGCGCCAGCAACTGGTCACTCCAGCAGTTGACGCACCACAACGACGCGCTCGTCAACGAGTGGCTGTTGGGATCCACCGAGGACGTGAGCTTCAAGAGCCGCGACGGCGTCACGGAAGTGCATGGACTGCTCACGAAACCCGTCGGCTACGTGGCGGGCACCAAGGTGCCGCTGCTGCTCCGCATCCACGGCGGCCCGAACGGCCAGGATGCGCACAGCTTCAGCACGGAGCGGCAGTTCTTCGCCGGACACGGATACGCCGTTCTCAACGTGAACTATCGCGGCAGCGCTGGACGCGGCCAGAAGTACTCGCGCGCCATCTGGGCCGATTGGGGTCACCACGAAGTTGAAGATCTCCAAGGCGCGATCGACCACGTCATAAAAACCGGCGTCGCGGACCCCGAGCGGTTGGGGGTGGGAGGTTGGAGTTATGGAGGCATTCTCACCGACTACATGATCGCGAGCGACACGCGTCTCAAGGCGGCGACGAGCGGCGCGGGGACCGCGTTCACGGTCTCATTCTACGGCACCGATCAATACATCATTCAGTACGACTACGAGATCGGCCCGCCGTGGAACCCCAAGTCGTGGGAGATCTATCAGAAACTTTCCTATCCGTTCCTCCACGCCGATCGCATCAAGACGCCGACGCTGTTCCTGGGAGGCGAGCGCGACTTCAACGTGCCCGTGCAGGGCGGACAGCAGATGTATCAGGCGCTGAGAAGCCTCGGCGTTGAGACAGAACTCGTGATCTATCCCAACGAGTTCCACGGCATCACGCGGCCCAGCTATCAGCGCGATCGGCTCGAGCGGTACCTCGCCTGGTACGACAAGTATCTCAAGAAGTCGGCGGCCGCGACTACGGACGCTGGCCTGCGGCGGGATCCTTAGCGGCCGCGACGAGGAGCACAGCGTATTCCGCGAGGGGACCCACTCCTGCTGCTCAAAAACGGGGGCGGTTGTTAATCGCCCGCAACAGCGCGCGACAGGTTACTTTTAGACAACCTCTCCGCAAGGCAGCAGCAGGATGAACAAGCTCGAATTCGAAGACAGCGGCCGCACGTTCACATGCGAGGCCGCCACCTCCCGCGCCACCCCCGACCAGATGTGGTGGTGGGTCAACGTGTCCGGCGACGCGCTGCGCTACGCGGCCTTCCACAAGAAGGCGGGCGACACGGCCACCTCTCTCAAGCCGCGCATTATTGCGTACTACGAGAAGGTGCTCGCCGACCGCGCGCGTCCGCCGCTTCCCCGCCCCACGTGGGGTCAGGGACGCCCACCGAACAAGCCGGCGCCGGTTCAACCGGACTGACAACTCGCCTCGAGGCCGCGCGCCTCGGTGCACTAGGGGCGCGCCGGCGATCTATTCGAGGCCCGCGAAGATTTCGTCGAGGGAAATCGACACGATCAGGTCGAGCGTCGGCACCCGCCACCGGATCGTGTCACGCACGACCTCGCCCGGTCCGCGCGCGCTGCAGACCTCGACGCTCTTGTCGCGCCGGTCCACAAGCCAGACTTCCTTCACGCCGAGCGCGAAGTAAGCGTCGCGCTTGAACTCTCTGTCGTAGATGCGCGAGGAGCGGCTCAGCACTTCGATCGCGAGCCAGTGCTCTCCGAACTTGCGCCAATCTAGGTTCGGGTTGTAATGCGCTGGGAAAACCAGAACGTCAGGTTGGAGTTGTGTTCTTGGCGGCCGCACGACGGCCCCCGGAGCTACGACGTGTGCGTGCCCAGTCAATCCGACCGCCATATCCAGTCGCGTTGACAAACGGGTTGCGACGAGCTGATGTGACGCCGCCGGAGCCGGTGTCACGAGCAGCATTCCGTCCAACAGCTCGTAACGGTTGCCGTCGTCCGGGAAGTTCTCCAGGTCGTCGACTGTGTAGCGAGGCACTGCGAGAACCATGGCCATACGCTAACTCCTCTTCCGCGTTTTTGTCCACTCGGCATCCGACACGTTCGCGTCGAGCGAAAACGCGAGTGTCATCACGCGGACTCGCAGAGAACCAAAGTGTCGCGGTCGTGCGCGCGCTCGACATCGAGTAGGAACACCGTCGCGGGCCGCTCCCCTGGCAGGAGCCATGCGAGAACCTCGTCGGCGCTGAGGTCGGACATCGTGACCTCGAGATACACCGTCGTCGGGCTGAGCACCTCGATCCAATGAATCGCGTCGGCGCCGCTGTCGCATTCGGCCACCACCTGGACATCGGGCTCGAGCTCCAGGCGACGACGCAGCTCGGACCGCGTCCCTGCGTCGCGATGCGCGATCAGCACTCGAGACTCACTCATGACTGCTCGCGCGTACCGCGGCGATTTGAGCGATGGCATCGAGCACGGCGTCCGGCCGGTCATCGGTGATGAAAATCCGTGAGTCGGGAACGACGTGCAACGCGATCGCGGGATTCCTCACGCGCACGCTGTCCCAGGAGTCGACGAACAGCGTCTTCACGTAGCCCTGTTTGGGATCGGCAAGGATCTCCGGCGAAAAGCCGGGGATCAAGACGCGCGTCGGAACGGCGAGCCGAAGAAACTCGTCGTTCAAATCCATGGCCATGTATTCCACCAGATAGCGAATCATCACCGGCAGCGGCACGGCCGACGATTTCTTCCAGAGCTCCATCGCGCGCACCGGATCGCGCGCGTACTGCGGCGCAGTGTAGTTGTTGTCATCGAACGCCTGCTTGGTCACCGTCCTGAAGAATCGTGGACCCAGAAAATTGTCGGCGCCCGCAACACGGTCCTCTCGCGGCATCGGAGTCTTGCGCCTCGAGTCTTTCCGCGATGGCACGTATCGCATCGGCTCGCCGCCCACGATCACGAGGCCGCCCACGAGATCGGGATGGTCCAGCGCCAGACGAAATGCGATCTGCGTCCCGACGATGAAATGGCCGAGGACGATCGGCTGGCGCAGCCCTTCGCTCCGGATCAGCCGCGCGATCGCCTCCGCCGCCGCGCGCGTCCACGTGGCGTCGGCGTAGCTGGTCCCGGCTGGAGGCATCGGCGGCGCGGCCGTCCCCGCGAAGCCAGGCAGCGTGACCGCCACCATCCGGTAGCGAGTTTCGTTGGCTCGCATGAAGCGCTCGAAATCCTCGGCGCCGAACCCCCATCCGGGAATCAGCAGCACATCCACCGGCCCGTTCCCGCGCCTCGCTACCTCCGGAATGGTTCCGAGGCTGGACGTCCGATATCCGGACGCATGCTCCAGGTTGTTCAACGTCGAGTCCTGCTGTATCCCTAAGGACTGGGCGTCGAGCGTGTGCGCGAAGAGAAACGCAAAGGCGATCGTCGTGAACTTCAGCATGGCACCTTCCCCCTCCTCCGTTGCGGGGAAAATGCGCTGGCCTCACGACGATGTCCTGAAGAAAAGCTGAAGCTTGGCTAAAGCTTTTCTGTCCTAGTTGTGCGGCGCCACGTGGTTCACCTGAGTGACGCGCGCCGCGATCCGTTGAAAGCGCGCGTCACTCCGCAGTGGCTTGAAGCTGGGCTCGACGTTCACCCACGCGAGCGCGCCCTCACGCTTCTGGAGAGCGCGCTCGAGCGCTGCGATGGCGTGGTCCGGCTCGCCCAGGCGCGCGTAGAGCTGGGCGCGCCACGTGTCCGACATCGGCGCGCCGCCCTTGGTGGCGCTCTGATTCATCCATTCACGGATGAAACCGGGCATCCCCTCCGAGCGGTATGCCGCCTCGCTGCGACGCAACGATGCGTCGGGAACGCCCGCGATGCGCAGACCGTCGCGGTAAGCGACGAGTGCCGTGTCCGGCTGTCCGGCCAGCTCGAGGACCCATCCCTTCATTAGATAGGCTGAAACCGAGCGCGGGTTCAGTAGGAGCGCGCGGTCGAGTTGCCGCAGCGCGTCGCCGTGTCGTCCGCCAAGAGCCAGCACCCACGCGAGCTCGGTGTAACGCGCGATGTTCACCGGGTCGAGCTGCAGCGACCGCTGCGCAGCGGAAATGCCGTCGCCGTAATGTCCGCGGGCCGACTCGAGCCAGGCCATCGTTTGGTGCGCCGGCATGTAGTCGGGATCGAGCGCGATCGCGCGCGACAAGCTGCGCTCCGCCGCGGCAAAGTCCCAGTCGAACAGGAACTGCGTCCGTCCCAGCGCCGCGAGCCCTTCGGCGGACCGCGCGTCGAGCTCGAGCGCGTACCGCGCCTCTTTCACCGCGCGCGGGCGCATCTCGGCAGGACTCGCGACGCCGAAATCCGACATCGCCGAATACGTGTCGGCAAGTCCGGCATGCGCGGCGGGATCCTGGGGGTCGACCGCAACGGCGCGCTCGAACTGCTGGAGCGCCTGCTGCCACGCGGTGATCGATCGCTGGTCGAGGAAGTACCGTCCTTTCAAATAGGCCTCGTGCGCCTCGGCGGACGGCACGTGCCGTCCGTGGCGCGCAAACGTCAGCGTCCACATCGCTCCCGCCGCGAACAGCACGAGCCCCACCCGCGTCGCAACCGCCGAGTACGATCTGCGCAGTCCCACCATGCCTGGTTGCGCGCCCTGTTGAGATTGCGGAGACGCGTTGCGACGGCGCGCACCGGCGCGAGCAACCGATAGCCGCGTCGCGACACCGTTTCGATGTACTGCGGCTGGCGCGCATCGTCGCCCAGCGCCTTTCGCAGGGCGTAGATCGTTACGGTAAGGACGTCGTCGGTGACATACTGGCGCTTCCACACCCGGTCGATCAGCTCGTCCTTCGACACCGCCTGATCGGCTCGTTCGGCGAGCAGGACCAGCACGTCCATCACGCGCGGCTCCACGTGCACTTGCTCCTCCCCGCGCACGAGCAGGTTCCGCGACGGTTCCGCCGTCCATTCCCCAACCGTGAATCCGTTGGTCATGGCCATGGCTGTACCAAAGGAAACTCTTAGGAAGAGTGCTATTAAGTTAGAGTATCGGGCGACCGATACTCAGAATCTATCGGGGGCGCGGACGAACGCGTGCCGGAAGGTGTTTAGACCTAACGCGATCGGATCGACGCTGAATGAAGAAAGACAAGACTCCCAAGACGCCGACGGCGAAGCGGAAACGGTCATCCGTCGAGATGCGCATCGAGGCGCTCCCCGCGGACGGAATCGCGCGACTCGCCGGCGGCATTGCGCACGACTTCAACAATCTCCTCACCGTCGTGCGGAACTGCACGTCGTTTCTCAGCATGGAAATGGACCCGGACGATCCGCGGCAGCAGTACGTCGACCAGCTCGTCACGGCCGCGCATCGAATGGGGCAGGTGGCTCGCCAGCTTCAGGCGTTCGGACGCGGCCAGCTCATGCAGGCGGAAGACGTGCGGCCCGGCGAGCTCATTCGGCACATGACCGACACGCTGCGACATGTGCTCCCCGAGACGGTGGATTTCCGCGTCTCCGTTCGCGCGACGTCGTGTGTCGTTCACGTCGATCCGGCGCAGCTGGAGCGTGCGGTGGTGGACGTGCTCATGTACGTCGCGGACGCGGTTGCGGACGGCGGAAAGGTCTGGCTCACGGTCTCCGACGAGGCCATCGAGACGCCGACGCCCGACCTACCCGCCGGCCACTATGTGAGAATCGCGGTGGCGAACACGGCGCCAAAGATGACCGAGGCCGAGCGGAAGCAAGTGTTCCTACCGGGCTTCCGAACCAAACGCGGCACGACGGGGGTGGACCTCCGGCTCGCGAGCGCGTACGGCATCGTAAAGCAGGCGGGTGGTCACATGGACACCGACGCGGAACGGGACCGCGGAATGGTATTCAACATCTATCTCCCCATCGTCGAGCGCGAAGCCCGCGAGGTAGTACGGCTCGAGGCGAGCGAGCAACGTTCGCTGCGCGGCGAGGAGATCATCCTGGTGGTCGAGGACGACCCCAGCGTGCGTCGCACCGTGTGCGACTCGCTCGAGCAGTACGGCTATACGGTCTTCGAGGCGCAAGACGGCGCGGATGCACTGCGGGTCGCGGATCACCTCAGCACACTTCCGGACCTTTTATTGACGGACGTGGTGATGCCCGACGTTGGGGGACGAGAGCTGATCGAGGGGTTGGCGCACGAGAACAGGCTGCCGAAGGTGCTGCTGATGTCGGGCTACACGGACGCCATCCTGGAGCGGTCGCTGCCCAAGACGCGATATCCGTTCATTCCAAAACCGTTCACGCACGAAGAGTTGGCCGAGCGCGTGAGAGCGGTGTTGGACGCCGCCGTGTAACTAGTCCGCCAGCTTGGCTGAGAGCCGTTTCGCCGCGCGCTTGGCGATCGCCCTTCGTTCCGTCTGAATCCGGTCGCGCGCGCCGACAACCCTTTCTACGACGCTCGGCGAAGCCGTGTCCCGCGATCCGCTCCGAAATGGCGGCTTCGGGTCGTACTCGAGCAGCAGTTGGATCTCTTCAGCCACCGCGGCGCCGAACAGCTCGCGGGCAACCACGAGGCCGAAATCGATCCCCGCGGTGACGCCGCCGCCGGTGATCCGGTTCCGATCGATCACGACGCGCTCGCTCACCGGAATTGCTCCGAAGAGCGGCAGCAGGTCCAGTGACAGCCAGTGTGTCGTGGCGCGATAGCCCTGCAACAGGCCCGCCGCGCCGAGAAGGAGCGCGCCAGTGCACACCGAGGTGACATAGCGGGCATGTTCGCCCTGCGTGCGGAGGAACTCGAGTAGCGTGTCGTTCTCCATCATGGCGTTGACCCCGGGACCGCCAGGGACGCAGAGGATGTCGAGCGCCGGCACCTCGTCGAAGGTCGCGGTAGGCACGATGGACAGGCCGCGCTCGCTGATCACCGGACGCTTGTTCGCGGCAACGAGATGCACCGACACATCGGGCATGCGCGCGAGGACTTCATGCGGACCCGTGAGGTCGAGCTGCGTCAGATTGGGAAACAAAACCATCCCGACTTGCATATGTGATTGATCAGTATCGACCAAACCCAAACAAACTGTTCGCCTCGGCGTTCATATTTAAGCAGTTCAGGAGTTCCACCAGATACACGCTACAGCTCGGCACGCTGATTGCTGTGTCCGGCTCCATGCGTGAATTCTGCTCGCGAAGCGCGTGATCTCAAAGGATTTTCGCGCGTTCATCGCGCGCGGCAACATTGTCGATCTCGCGGTCGCCGTCGTCATCGGGGCCGCCTTCGGCGCCGTCATCAAGTCGTTCGTGGACGACGTCGTGATGCCGCCCATTGGCCTGCTCCTCGGCCATGTGGACTTCACGAACCTCTTCACCGTCATCAAGGCCGGCGCCAAGGCGCCGCCGCCGTACGCGACGCTGGCGGACGCGAAAGCGGCGGGCGCGGTCACGATCAACTGGGGGCTGTTCATCGGCAGCATCGTCGCGTTCCTGATCGTTGCGTTCGCCGTGTTTTTCGCGGTGCGCAACGTCCAGCGGCTGCAACGCCAGCCGGCGCCGCCGGCGCCGGACACCAAGTCTTGCCCGCACTGTGCGATGACGATCCCGCTGGCCGCCAAGCGCTGTCCGCACTGCACCTCCCAACTCTAAGTCTCTAAAATCGCCCGTCGAGCTGCCGATACTTGGTCGGTGATACTCGACGTCTACCGGCGCTGGCGGTCCCCCTCCATCGACCGCAAGCTGCCCTTGCTCGCCTCGGGGCTCGTGCTGGTCACCGCGCTCGCCCTCGGGTGGACGGCGCACATCCTCCTCCAGCGGGCGCTGCTCGACTCCGCCGGCACCCGGCTCGCCAGCACGGCCACCATGGTCGCGCAAATCGTCAATCGTCCCAGGACGCGCGCGACCGATTCGGCGAGCCTCGCGGCCGATCACGCGATGCGCGCCTTTCTCGGCGGTAGAGGTTCGAGAGACGCGGCGCTTGCCGCGCTGGCCCATACCTCGAATCCCCGCGACTCCGCCAAGGTCTACGCCGCGCTCGTGGACATCGGCGGCTACACGCTGCTCGCCTACCATCGCAGGCCCGAGCTGGAGCCGAAATGGCCGGCGAGCGTGATCTCGGCCGGCGCCGGCGACACCATGTCGCTCGGCCCCATCGAGGACCTAGGCGGCGTGCCAACGTACACCTTCGTCTATCCGCTGCGGGACACGTCGATCAAAGGCGCGCCGCTCCTCGGCTACCTGGTGGAAGGGCGCGCGATGTACGGCGGCCGCGGCTTACGGCAGTTCCGCTCGATCATCGGGAACAGCATCGAGGTGCTCCTCGGGCAACCCGGCGTCGGCGCGTGGACGAATCTCGAGAGAGTTGTGCCGGCTCCGCCCGTTCAGTCGCGCGCGGACACCGTCGTGGTGTTCGACCACAGCGTGGGCGCGAGCGCCCGCGTCGTGGGCACCAACTGGATGGTGTGGGTGTCGCAGCCGGCCGCCATCGTGCTCGCGCCGGCGCGCACGCTGCTGTGGAGCCTCGTGCCGCTGGGACTCGCGATCGCGCTGCTCGGCGCGCTCCTGACGTGGCGCATCGCGCATCGCATCACGCACCCGATCGTGGAGCTCACGGCGGCCGCGGAGCGCATCGCGGCCGACGCTCCCTCCGCCAGCGGTCTCCGGGTGACGCCGACTTCGATGCCGGCGATCGCGGCGCCGAGCGACGCCGACGAAGTCACGCGTCTGCGATCGGCGTTCGAGCGCATGGCGGCGCGCGTCGCCGAGCGCCAGGCGCTGGAGCAGCAGCTGCGGCACGCGCAGAAGATGGAGGCCATCGGCAGGCTGGCGGGTGGCGTGGCGCACGACTTCAACAATCTCCTCACCGCCATCCGCTCGTACGCCGACCTGATGTACGAGGACATGCCGGTGTGGGACTCCAAGCGCGCCGACGTGCAGGAGATTCGCAAGGCCGCGCAGCGCGCGAGCGCGCTCACGGCGCAACTGCTGGCGTTCAGCCGCAAGCAGATGCTGCAACCGCGCGTGCTCGACACGGCCGCGGTGTTGCAAGACGTGCAGGCGATGCTCAAGCGCCTGCTCATCGAGGACATCCAGCTCTCCATCGACACGCCGCCGGGGCTCTGGCACGTGAAGGCCGACCGCGGACAGCTCGAGCAGGTGATCGTGAACCTCGCGGTCAACGCGCGCGACGCGATGCCGCACGGCGGGGCGCTGCGCATCGGCGCCGTGAACGACGCGGTGATGGACCCGCTCGAGACGAGCCACGGAATGGTCCCAGCCGGCGAGTACGTCGCCATCCGCGTGACCGACACAGGGCTCGGCATGGACGCGACGACGCAGGCGCGCGTCTTCGAGCCCTTCTTTACGACCAAGGCCGTCGGCCAGGGAACCGGCCTTGGCCTCGCGACCGTGCACGGGATCGTCGCGCAGAGCGGCGGTTACGTGACGGTGGAGAGCGCGCTGGCGGCGGGGACGACGTTCACGGTGTATCTGCCGCGTGTGCGCGAAGAGCCCAAGCGTCGCATCAGCGGCGGAGACGCCGAAAAGCAGCGCGGGCACAACGAGACGATCCTTCTCGTGGAAGACGAGCAGTCCGTGCGAGCGCTGGCGCGCCGCGTCCTGGTGCGCGCGGGATTTCGCGTCCTGGAGGCGGCGACTCCGATCGATGCGCTGCGGCTGGCGCGGGAGCACTTCCAGGAGATCCGGCTGGTGCTCTCCGACGTGGTGATGCCGGAGATGAGCGGCCCCGAGGTGGTGTCGAAGATCGCGCAGCTGTGCCCGCGTGCGCGCGTGCTGTTCATCTCGGGCTACACCGACGACGAGCTGAACGGACGCGGGCTAGCGGATCCGGCGATCCAGCTGCTGCGGAAGCCCTTCAGCGCGCAGCAGCTCGTGGAGCGGGTGCGCGCGGCGATGGAAGGGATCGCTACGTAGTCGGCGACGACGGCTCGACCTCCTTCTTGGTCAATACGGCCCTACTAGGGGATGGAATCGCACCGCCAATCAAGCGTTAGCAAGTAAGAGCCGACGTTCACCTGTTCTCTTCGGCGTCCACGAACGGGCCCCGTCACGTAGACCGCGCGTCTGGTCGAGGTCGTTGCGAACAGAGACTCAAACCGCGGCATCGACAGCTCGCGGGTGATCAGCGAGTCTCCGACATACTGGTGCGCGCGAAGCACGCCGCCCGAATCCGCAGTACGCCCCGTTGTAAGACTGAGCCAAGCACGGCGTCGAGCAGTCACCTGCCGCACTGCTTCTAAATCATTCGCGAGCGTAATGAGTTGTGTACTCGCTGAATCGGCGCGAAGTAGAACGCGGGCACTGAAACTGTGGCTCGAGTCCGTTCGCGTAAGGAAGGTCACCGCCAAGCCGGATCGGTCAAGCGCGAGTTCCGGATAGTGCACGGGCTCGGCTCCGCCACGAATGAGCCGACCGCGATCGTGCCACACCGAATCATTTCGTCGCCGCTCGAAGAGAAACAGCGAGTTGTGATCAGACGAGAGCGTCGTGTCGTAGCTGACGACGCCTAACGCCAGGTCTCCGGCCGACGAGGCCGCGAGGGTCACGTAGCCGTTTCGTTTCGTCGGGAGAGTGGTCGCCGTCCATACGCCGGCCCTTTCCGTGAACACGACGATATCCTCGGAGGGAAGACCCCGATCAGTAGCTCCCGACGGCCACACGGGAACGGCGATCGCTAAGGTGCCCTTCGCCTCGACAATCCGTGAAGCCCCAAATGCATCGAGAGTCCCTTGCACACGCGGCAACCTGGTGAGTTGCCGCCAGGTCTTTCCATCGCTCACGGCGAACCAGTAGTCGACGACTGGCGGGTTTGGCGATTGATCCTTTGGTGGCGCGGTTTCGGCGAATACCAATGCCCAGGTGCCGTCAGCGCGGCCAAGAGCCCGTATATAGTCCACAGGACCAGACTTGATCGGTGAAGCGAGCGCAGAAACTCTACGATCGGGTTCGATCACGACTCCCAAAATGCTGTTTCGAGCTTCGAGAGCAGGTATGCCTGGGGAGGCCCGCCAGATATAGGAAGGTGAGCCCGCGAGCAGCAATCGATCGCGAGCGGCCGCAAAGGCTTGGGGCTCGACGTAAACGAGCCGACCGTCCAGCTTCAGCGGCAGGAAGGATCGTTCAACAATCGAGCACGAACGACCGAGTTGATTGCCGCTCGACTTTTGTCTCACGTCCTGGCCCGTGCCAAACACAGTCAGGGCGAGCGCCAGTGTATGAGACGCGCTAGTCCATCCGATTCGAACCCCCGTGCGAAGCGCCGACATCGAGGTCCGTATTGCGTCAACGCATAACCGATATCAGACGTCGAAAGGATCGGGCCGCAAGCCAAATGCCTCAAGTGGCACAACGAGAACGATTCTTCTTGTGGAGGAGGAAGTAGCCGTTCGCGTGCGTGCGGCGATGGAAGGGATCGCTACGTAGTCGGCGACGACGGCGGCGAGTTGCGGCCCCGTTTGGTTTCCTCGGCGGCGCTGCACAACCGCTCCAGCTCGTCGATCTCGACGTACTCCCATCCGTCGGGGATGGGCACGAGGCGCTTTCGACAGTCAACGCACTCGAATGTCAGCCATCCATCGCGCAGCGACGGTGGGTGCGCGGCACCGCGCGCCGGATACGTCTGCCAGACACGCCATTTGACGCCCTGGGAATCGATGAATTCTCGGATTGGCACAGACCGCCTCGCATAGCAATACGAATTCCGCTCTTTTGTGATTTGGATCACTCGAAATGGGCAATTGACAGGCCCTGGACGAAGTTTGCTGCCTTTTTTTGGACTGGGATTTGCCACCAGTCAGAGCTATAGCAGTAGCGGAAAAGGTGGGTGTGGCAGAGCGGAAAAATCGGTCGTGAGCTTCGACTGGGCTGACATAGCGGGCCGCCTCAAAGGGCTCATTCGCGTCCAGAACAAGAGCGAGCTCGCGGCCGTCGCGAGGCGGCTCGGCGTGGACGAGCGTTCGCTTCGGGTCAGCGTGGAGGGAGGACGGCCCACGCTCGGCGTGATGGCCGCGGTGATTCGCGCCTACGGACTGGATCCGAGCTGGGTGCTCACCGGCGACTACGATCCCTCGACGCACCGAGCCGCGCTGGAGAGCAACACCCAGGAGATCGAAACCGCCATGCGGCGGATGATCATTGCGACGGTGACTGGTCCGACTCCTGAGCCTGAGGGGCATCGGGCGCCATAGGCGCCGCGTTCGGAGAAGGCGCGCCGTCCGGAGAAGACGACACGGACGGCATGAGCGACGGCGCAGACTGGCGTGCGACGTCGAAGAGATCCTCCCTGCGGCGAGTGCTGTATTTGATCTCGATCTCCGCGATGCGCGTGACGAGCGCGTGGAACTCGTGATCGGGCAGATGCGAGCAGACGCTCTGAATCCGCGCGGCGACACGCGCTTTCACTCGATCCAGCAGCTCGCGGCGAACCACCTCGACCCTGCGTTCCATCGCGTCCCGGCATCGTAGAATCTTGCTCCAGCCTTCCCGCCCGCCCGCATGGAAAGGCAAGCGTCATTCCATGCGTGAAAGCGAACGGCTGCGTCAGCGGAGCGCTTTGGCAAGAAATGATGCGATCGCGCTCACCAGCGACGCCGGGATGGGAAGGTCGGGCCGAGTGTAGGTGGCGACGTTCGTCGCGCGATCGAGGGGCGCGAGCTTCAGCACGTGGTTCATGCCGGTGACAAGCACCGGCTCGACGCCGGCGGCCGCCGCCAGACGCAGTGCGTCGTCCGGCGCAGCCTGAATGTCGGTGGTACCCTGCACCACCTGGATTTTTGTCTGCCGGGCTTTCAGCCGCCGCATGACGTCCGCGGGATCGTAGTGGAACCACGAGATGAGATACGGCTGCACGCTGGGCCTGAAGAGCTGGAGCCAGAGCAGCGGCGGAAAGGTGGGGGGCGCCAAAGGGATGGTGCGCCCGGCGTCGAGCAGGGCGAGCAGCGAGTCCGCGGTCGCGAGGTCCGCCGGTGACAGGGGCGGCACCGCTTGGCGAAGCTGGCGCTTGAGAATCTCGCTGACTCGCCGTCCCGCGCCCGCGAGCGACACCACGGCCGCCACGGGGCCGCGCTCGGCGGCGAGGGCGCCGATCAGCGCGCCCTCGCTGTGCCCGATGATGCCGACGCGCGAGAAGCGCGGGTCTTTGGCCATCGAATCGGTGAACGCGACGGCGTCCGCGACGTAGTCGTCGAAGCGCAGGTCCTGCTCGCTCTTCCCGGCACCGCCGCTGGCCGCGATGGCGCGCTTGTCGTAGCGCACGGAGGCGAAGCCGTGCGCCGCCAGCGACTCCGCGAGGATCTTGTAGCTGTTGGCGGAAACGCCCGCGATGCTGTTGCCGTTCCGGTCGGTGGGTCCCGAGCCGGCGACGATCAGCACCACCGGCACCGGCCTGCGCCCCGCGGGGATCTGCGTCGTCCCAAAGAGATCGCCGGTCGCGGTGTGCAGCCGGAATTCTTCAACGGCGGCGGAAGTATCCACTGGCGTAATTGGCGGGACAATCGCGCTGGTACATGCACCCATGAGCAGCAGTGACAGTGCGCTCAGCTCAACACACGCTGTCATCCTGATCGAAGCGAAGGATCTAGTGTGCGTGATCATGACGCCTGCGAATTTGGCACAATTTGACGGCACGCGCTTGCATCCGTACGTACTGAAGCTCTCGCCGAAACGGGAGAATCCGGCAGTGAGCAGATGTATGTTGTTGACGTAGGGCGACCGTTCGTGCAAAGGCAGGTGGCGGAATGCTGCGCGCGACACTCTTGATGTTGGTCGCGGTCCACATTCGATCCGTTTGCGCTCAGGAGCTGCACGGCTTTGTGAGGGATAGCGTCACGCGCCTCCCCATCGCCGGCGCCGCGGTCATTCTACTGGACGCCGAGGGACGTGGTGTCGCACGCGGGATCTCGAACGAGCGCGGCGAATTCCGCGGGAACTTCTCGCCAATTGTGACTCGCGTCCGACTCCTGCGACTGGGGTTTCGCCCGCGCGACGTCATAATGTCACTGCCGATTGGGGGCGGGGCGCAACTAGAGCTGGTGATGTCGCGCATTCCGACGTTGCTCGAGCCGGTGGTGACGATCGTCAATCCCCTCTGCGCACGGCGGCCGGATTACGCGACCGCCTTTGCTTTATGGCAGCAGGCACGCGCCGGTTTGGTCTCGACAATCGCTGCACGCGAAGCCAATCCTGCGGACAGCAAAGTCCTCGTATACCAGCGGCCTCACTTCCAAACGAGCGACCGCATCGCAGAACAGAAAGTCAGGATCGATTCTGGCCGTTGGACGACCCCGTTCGTCGCGGCGGTATCGGCCGCGGAGTTTGTGCAAAGCGGGTTTGTCAAAGAGGAAGGCGACGGTCGGCGCACGTACTATGGTCCCGATGCCGAGCTTTTAGTGCAGGAGGAGTTTCAGGCTCGATACTGTTTTTCGCTCGCCAGCGATAAGTCGCGTTCCAGTCAGGTGGGGCTACATTTCGCGCCCGCTGCTCGCGAACGCAGCCGAGTTGACATCGACGGTACGCTTTGGATCGACACGGTGGCGCGGAAGCTTTGCGACATCGAATTCAGGTATCTCGGTCTTGACCTCGGCAGCGAGCGTCTCAATCCGAGCGGCCACATCGCCTTCCGAGAAGCATCGAACGGCATCACGTTCATCGACAATTGGTCGCTGCGGATAATCAGTTTTGACGTCGACACGACGCACCAGCCGTTGGTGCTGAACCGCGAGCCCGGCTCGTGGGATAAACTCGGCCCGTCGCGAGGCCGCATCTATCACATCACAGACGGAGGTGGCGAGGTAGCGAGAGCGCAATGGTCCGACGGCACCACGTGGCGAGCATCTCTTGGGAAGCTCCGTGTCCACACCGTGGATGCGGAGCGAAGGCCAGTATCACGTGTGCGAGTCCAACTCGCTGCGACCGACTACAGCGCTGTGAGCGACTCCACGGGGTCTCTACTTATAGAAGATCTATTTCCAGGACCATACAAAGTGGTCATTGTCGATTCCACGCTTGCAGCCATCGGCGTGACTATGCAAACAGAACTTGAGTTCGTCGCCGCGCGAGACTCTACGTTCGAAGGGTCAATTCTGGTCTCTGATGCAGCGGATGTGGTTGCCGATGAGTGCCGCAGGACGGGTCGTGACTCACAAGGTTTCATGATTCTTGGGCGCGTCGTTTCTCGAGATGGGAAGTACGTCAATGGTGCTCGTTGGCAGATTCTCCAAAGCGCGGGCCGCACGGCGGCTGACGGCACCTTCCTGGCTTGCATGAGTGGCAATTGGGGTACTCCATTGGAGATTCGCGTGTTGCGGTCCGTCGACGAATTGCGTGGCGAGACCTTGCATGTCATTCCTGTGACACCTTCCAAGCGACTCACCGTCGTTCGTGTCGACCTTCCCTAGAGCGTCGCGACCCATTGGCGCCACGGGGTAACGTCTTCCCCCAGATCGCGTCCAGCCCGCGCAATCAAAAGTTGGTGAGCGGCGCCTCGTGAAGGGGGGTGTTGGGCCGCGAGGTACGCGAGAACCATTTGGCCGCCCTTCGCAAGCAGCGGTTTCGCGAGCGTGCTATCAGCGCCGGTTCTCAGCAGAAGCTGCATGATGGTAGGAAACTGAAACAATGAAGTGCCGTCGAGAATCGCGTGAAGACGCGCCTGCGCCGGCCGCCAGTCTACGCGTCGTGGCGCATCATTGGCGATGCGCTCCAGGACGACCGCAGCCATCGACTTGACTATCCCGTCGGCTTCGAGCACCGCCTCCACCAGAGTATGCAGCGTTGCGTCGCGATCGACGAAGTTCGCGAGAATGGATACGGCGACGACGCGATTTCGATAATTGCGGTCGTGAAGCAGCATCTGGCGGGCCGTCCGGTAATCCGCCTCACGAGCGTGGCTTGCCATGAAACGCCAATACGCCTCGATCGCCGCAGAGTCCTGACGCGCCCAGATCGGCACGGTGGCGTGCGCGCTGTCGCGCCGCCATCGCAGGTACGATCCGAGCGCAACCTGCACGACGTCAGGGCGACGGCTGACGGCGTCCACCGCCCGGCGCCATGGTCGATACGGACCGGTCGTGTCCATTGCCACATGCCGAAAATGAACGCGGGCCGAATCCTGTGGCTCGACCACCGCGACTAGCATCTGTTCGGTGGTATCCGCCGGCGTTACGAACAGGTAGTTGGTCGCGGACGCGTCGGCGAATCCCAGTTTGTACCGCAGCACGGCAGCGCACGCGTGCGAGGCG
>DATBRO010000044.1:0-13314 GCA_036560265.1 Gemmatimonadaceae bacterium
GTCCTGAAGGAAGCAGTGAAACGCTCGGGGTACCGCCGCAAGAGGAAGAAGTACGCAGGGACCAACAAGGGAATCGGCGTCGCGCTGTTCTATCACGGCTCGGGATTCACGGGCAGCGGCGAGCTGAAGCTCGCGTCGCGCGCCGCGGTGGAGTGCACCGAGCGCGGCGTGCGGCTGTTGGTGTCGAGCACCGAGATCGGACAGGGGACGCGCACGATGCACGCACAGATCGTCGCCGACGCGATGGGAATTCCGTACGAGCAGGTCGAAGTCGCGCCGACCGATACGTCCATCGTTCCCGACAGCGGACCGACGGTCGCGTCGCGCACGTGCATGGTGGTCGGCAAGATTCTTCAGCGCGCGGCCGAGGAGCTGAAGGAAAAGCTCGATGGCGTGTCGCCCGCGGAATACTTCAAGCGCCATGGTGCGTCGAAGGTCGAGCTGGAGCACGAGCCGCCCGAATGGCTCAAGTGGGACGAGGAGCGCTACCGTGGCGACGCATATGCCACATTCGCGTGGGCCTGTGACGTCGCCGAGGTGGAGATCGATCGCGACACGTTCGAGGTGCGGCCGTTCCGGATCACCGCGGTGCAGGACATCGGCAAAGCGATCCATCCGGCGCTGGCGACCGGACAGATCGAAGGCGGCACCGGTCAGGGCGTTGGCTTCGCGCTCATCGAACAGGTCGTCATGAAGAACGGCGCGATGGCCAACGCGCAGCTCACGAACTACACGATCCCGACGACGCTCGACACGCCCGCGATGGACATCCTGCTCGTCGAGAATCCGTTCCCCGAAGGGCCGTTCGGAGCGAAGGGACTCGGCGAGCTACCGATCGACGGGCCCGCGCCCGCGATCGTCAACGCGATTCGCTCGCTGGGTGTCGACGTGCGCGAGGTTCCGGCGACGCCAGAAATCTTGTTCTCGGCTCGCGGTTCTCGGATCTCGGCGGAACGACTCTCCGATACGCTCACGTACGGTGCGCCGGTGGCTCAACCCGCATGAAACTCACGCTCAACGGGGCGGACGTCGAGGTCGAGGCGCATCCCATGAAGCGGCTGCTCGACGTGCTGCGCGAGGAATGTCAGCTCACGGGAACCAAGGAAGGGTGCGGCGAAGGCGAGTGCGGCGCGTGCACCGTGCTCGTCGACGGCGAGCCGGTGTGCGCCTGTCTCGTGCCGTGGGCCCAAGTCGAGGGAGCGGAGGTCACTACTATAGAAGGGCTAGGTGACGCGCATCCCCTGCAGCAGGCCTTCATGGACGAAGTGGGCGCGCAGTGCGGGATCTGCACGCCCGGAATGATTCTCGCCGCGATCGCGCTGGGCCCGAATCCCCCATTGGAGAAAATCAAAGCCGGGCTGACCGGCAATTTGTGCCGGTGCACGGGATACGAGGCGATTTACAGGGCGATACAGTCGGTACGTTCGGCGTCACCACGAGTCGCGAGTCGTGCATCACGACGAGTCACCAGTGATGCCCACCCGCCTAGCGGCGGGTACCCGGCACGAGTCACGGGTCAGTCGTCGAGCGGCGAATGAGAACGGCAATCGGCGAGTTGCGGTTGCTGCGCCCGAAGACGTGGCGGGATGCGCTCGGCATGCTCCACGACGACCCGCACCTCGTCCCGCTCGCGGGTTGCACCGATCTCTACGTCGCCCTCAACTTCGGCACGCTCACGGCGGGGGGCTCGCGATTTCTCGACCTGTGGCCGCTCGCGCCACTGCGTCGAATCACCATGACGAGCGACGGGCTGACGATCGGCGCACTCGCGACGTATACCGACATCATCAAGTCGCGACACGTGCGCAAGGCCCTGCCCATGCTCGTCGAGGCCGCGCGACAGATCGGCGGGCCGCAAATTCAGAATCGGGGAACGATCGGCGGGAACATCGCCAATGCGTCGCCCGCGGGCGACACGCTGCCGGTGCTCGCTGCGGCGGACGCCATCGTCATCCTGCGGAGCGCGGCCGCCGAACGACGCGTGCCGTTCAACAAGTTCTACACAGGGTACCGGACGACCGTCCGCAGGCCGGACGAGCTGATCGTGTCGGTCGAGATTCCACCGCAGCGCGGAACGCAATGGTTTCGGAAAGTCGGAACGCGCGCGGCACAGGCGATCTCGAAGATCGTGATCGCGGGGGTCCGCGACGATCCGCCCCGCATTGCGATCGGCTCGGTCGCGCCGACCGTGGTTCGCGTGCCCCGCACCGAAGCGGCGCTCGCCGCCGGTTCCATCGACGACGCGGTGAAGATGCTCGCGGAGGAGATCAAGCCGATCGACGACGTGCGGTCCACCGCCGACTATCGCCGCACCGTCACGCTGAATCTGCTCCGGCGATTTTGGGCCGACACCGCCTCTGCCTGACATGATCTGGCCCACCGCGCCCGGCGTCGTGCGGGGTGAGCGCATCGCGACGAGCAACGGCATCGTGCCGGGCACACTGCACCTCGCGGGCGGGCGCGTGATGCGCGTGTCTCACATCGACGACGTCGGCGGAGCACGCGCGGCCGAAGTGCTCGACGCCAGGAACTTCGTCGTGATGCCCGGACTGGTGGACACGCACGTGCATATCAACGAGCCGGGGCGCACGGAGTGGGAGGGGTTCGCGTCCGCGACGCGCGCGGCCGCGGCGGGCGGCATCACCACGCTGCTCGACATGCCGCTCAACAGCGTGCCGGCAACGACGAAATCGTCGGCCCTCGAGAAGAAACGTCGCAGCGCCGCCAAGCAGTGTCGCGTCGACGTCGGGTTCCTGGGCGGTGTGGTCCCCGGCAACGTGGGCGAGCTCCCGCAGTTGTGGGCGGATGGAGTCTTCGGGTTCAAGTGCTTCCTCGTTCCCTCCGGCGTGAACGAGTTTCACAACGTGACGCTGTCGGATCTCCGCAACGTCATGCCGATGTTGGCGCAGCTCCGCGCGCCACTGCTCGTGCACGCCGAGCTACCCGGACCGATCGAGGGAGCCGCGGGAGAGCTGCGCGGCCGCGATCCGCGCGCGTACGCGACGTACCTGGCGTCCCGACCCGCCGCCGCGGAGATCCAGGCGGTGCAGCTCATGATCGAGCTCGCCCGCCGCCACAACGTGCGCGTGCACATCGTCCATGTCTCCGCGGGCGACGTGATTCCGCTGCTGCGCGAGGCGCGGACGGATCGTGTGCCCATCACCGCGGAAACGTGCCCGCATTATCTCACGTTCGAGGCCGAGCAGATTCCGACCGGCGCGACGGAGTACAAGTGCGCCCCGCCGATCCGCGGCAACGGCAATCGTGACGCGCTGTGGCGCGCATTGCAGGAAGGCGTTCTCGATTTCGTCGTGTCGGATCATTCGCCGTGTCCGCCCGCCCTCAAGCGGCGCGAGAGCGGAGATTTTGTCGCGGCGTGGGGCGGAGTCGCGTCGCTCGAGCTGTCGTTTCCCGTCGTGTGGAGCGAGATGCGCGCGCGCTCTGTGCCGTTCGAGCATACGCTGCGCTGGCTGTGCGAAGGGCCGGCCCGTCTCGCCGGTCTGCATCGCAACAAAGGGCGGCTGGCGACGGGATACCAGGCCGACTTCGCACTGCTCAATCCGACGGAAGCGTTCGAGGTCAACCCGAAGGAGCTGCACCAGAAGCATCCGATCACGCCGTACGCCGGGCGCACCCTGCATGGACGAGTGCACGCGACCTATCTTCGCGGCCAGCTCGTGTACGCCGACGGTGATACGGTGGGCGCACCGACGGGACGGCTACTCAAGCGAGAAGGCGCTCCATGACTCACACTCGCTATGCTCAGTGCATGCTTGGGCGGCAGGGGCAACGCGCTAGAGTCCGCAGCGCATGAGCGCATTCACCGATCTCATCGATCTTGCCGCGGAGCGACTCGGCGGTGCGGTGCTCCTGGCGAACGACGAGTTCTTCGCGCCGAAGGAAGCACTGCTCAAAGCGAGCGCGCCCGAATGGCGCGAGGGCGCCTACACGGATCGCGGGAAGTGGATGGACGGCTGGGAGACCCGCCGGCGACGCACGCCCGGTTACGACTGGTGCATCGTGCGACTCGGCTTGACCGGCACGATCCATGGAGTCGTCGTCGACACGAGCTTCTTTCGCGGCAACTTTCCGGAGTCCTGCTCCATCGACGCGGCCATGGTTGGCGGCACGCCCTCGCCGGAGGAACTGGCGGACGAGTCGCGGACGAAATGGAAGAGCATCCTCCCGAAGTCGCCGCTCAAGGGTGACACGCGGAACGAGTTCGACATCCTCAGCATGCCGAGCGCGACCCATCTGCGCTTCTCGATTTATCCGGACGGCGGCGTCGCGAGGCTCCGTGTCTACGGCGAGCCGGGATTCGATCCGGAGCGCATTCCCAAAGGAAGTGAAGTGGACTTGGCCGCGATGGAGAACGGCGGACTCGTGGTCGTATGCAGCGACATGTTCTTCGGGCATCGGCACAATCTGATTCTGCCAGGTCGCTCCACGCACATGGGCGACGGTTGGGAGACGAAGCGCCGCCGCGGACCCGGCAATGACTGGAGCATCGTTCGACTCGGCGCGAAAGGCGTCGTGCATCGCGTCGAGATCGACACGGATCACTTCAAGGGAAACGCACCCGCCAGCTGCATGGTGGAGACGATCGACGCGCCGAAAGACGCGAGGAGTACGGCGTCGCCGAGCGGCGAGTGGCAGCCGCTGCTGGCGCAGTCACCGCTTCAACCACACTCCCGGCACCGGTTCGAAGAGCTCCTGCACAGGAAGCCGGCAACGCACGCACGGCTGTCGATTTATCCCGACGGCGGCATAGCACGGCTGCGGCTGTTCGGAACCGTGGCGTGACACTCGACGAGTTGAACGCCATGCCTCAGGACGCCGCGGAGCGCGCGCTCGCGAAATGCTGTGGCTCGTCCCGCTGGGCGGCGGCGATGGCGGGACGTCGACGGTTCAAGAACGACGAGGCAATGTACCGCGTCGCGGACGAGATCTGGTGGTCGCTCGAGGGCGCCGACTGGCTCGAGGCATTCTCGCACCATCCGAGGATCGGTGAGCGCAGCACAGGCTTGGCGAAGGACGAACAGTCGGGAACGCGCGATGCGTCGGCAGATACGCTGCAAAAGTTGGCGGAACGAAATCACGAGTACGAACGCAAGTTCGGTCACGTCTTTCTGATTTGCGCTACCGGAAAGCGCGCGGACGAGATGCTCGGGCAACTGGAGCAACGGATGACGAACGATCCCGCGAGCGAGCTGCGGGTCGCGGCTGGTGAACAGGCGAAGATTACGCGGCTGCGGTTGGAGAAGTTGCTCTCAACCGCGCGGCAAACGTCGAGGACTGAATGATCACCACGCATATCCTGGATCTTTCACAAGGAAGGCCGGCGCCCGGCGTGCGTGTCGTGCTCGCGTCGATCGAGGACGGCCACCACATCATGATCGCTGCAGGGGTGACGGACGCGGAGGGACGGCTGAAGGATCTCGTGCCCAAGAAGACGAAGCTCGAAGCCGCGTTGTACGAGCTCACGTTCGAGACGGGGCCGTACTTCATGTCGCACGGCGTGCAGCCGTTTCATCCGAGAGTGTCAGTGATGTTCGAGATCGCGGATCCTGACGAGCATTATCATGTGCCGCTGTTGATCAGCCCTTTTGGATATACGACGTATAGAGGGAGCTAGTCGCGGGAGAGTAGTTCACCCGGGAAATCCGGATCAGGTAGTACGTAGCCCTTGCTTGGTCACTTTGTTTGCGCGCCATCTGAAATCCATTTTGCGAGAATCGCGCGCTCGGCTTCTGTGATCCTGGTTTTATTGGCGGGTGGCATCGTGCGCTGAACGACGGCACGCTCGCGGATACGCTCAGCGAGAGCGTGGATCTGTTCGGGCGTATCGAAGGCGACGCCCGCAGGCATGACGCCCAGTGAGACATCCGACGGCGTGAGCGAATGACACGCTGCGCAGCGCCGGTCGATGACGCGACGAGCATCCACGAATGTGACGTGCGCCGGCACGTTCGCCGATGTCGATTCGGTGCCGTCGACGCGTCCGGCGGACGCCCCCGGCCTCTCGAGTCCCACGAAAGCCCACAGCAACCCAATCGTGGCGGCCGTCGTTGCCGCGAGCGTCGGTTTCCACCAGCGGAAGGTGAACCGGACGTTGAGGATATGACGCACTGCCGCTCCACCGGCGATGAGCGTGAGGAGTGGAAGATCCCCGCGACCCGCGTAGAGCGACGGAAAATGCGCGCTCATCATCAGGATGATCACGGGGAACGTGAGATAATTGTTGTGGATCGACCGCGTCTTCGCGCGATCGGCGACCTCCTCTGATGGCTCGCGGCCTGCGCTGAGCGCGGCGACGAGCTCGCGCTGCGACGGCATGATGACCATCGCGACATTCGAGGCCATGATCGTGCCGAGCAGGGCGCCAACGTGCAGGAACGCCGCGCGTCCGCTGAGCTTCGACAGCAACCATTCGATCGCGACAACCAGCAGGACGACGGAGATTGCGCCGGCGATGCGAGGAGCGCGTGTGCCGAGCGATCGCCAAACGAGATCGTACAGCACCCACGCGCCGACGATCGTCAGCGCGCCGATGACCGATCCGGCGAGCGGCGAGATCTGCGATACGGACGGATCGACGATCAGCGCCCTGCCGCCGAGGTAGTACACGACGATGAGCAGCGCCGCGCCGCTGAGCCACGTGGTATACGCCTGCCACTTGAACCAATGCAGCGGCCGGGGAAGCGCGCGCCCGCCGGCCGGAGTGCGCTCGCCCTGGTTCTTCTCGACGAGATAGAAGCCGCCGCTGTGAATCAGCCAGATGTCGCCGTAGACGTCGCGCTCGGGCCTCGGCCGTAGATTTCGGTCGAGCCAGTTGAAGAGCAGCGAGTTGCCGATCCACATGATGCCGGCGATCACGTGGATCCAACGCGCGACGAGATCGAACAGCTCGAGCGCGGTTCCGCTCATGCGTTGTAGATCGGACCGCCGCGCGCACGATATCGTTCGAGCACGTCTTTGGCCTCGTCGCGCAACACGTTCCGGGTGATCTGGATGCCGCGCTCCTCGAGGTAGGCATACGACTGCGCGAAGACCGGCCCCTCCTCGAACTTCAGACGAGTCGCGTCTTCGCGCGCGGCACCGCAGACGATCCGCCGCACACCGCTCCACAGCGCGCCGCCCAGGCACATGGCGCACGGCTCGCACGACGTCACGAGCTCGTGCACGGGCAGTCCGGGCGCGGCGAGCGTATACGATCCGACGCGCCGCTGCGCCATCATGATGGCGACCATTTCGCCGTGAAGCGTGCAGTTGTTCAGCCGCACCACGCTGTTCACTCCGACGCCCACCACGCGGCCGCTGTCGCGCTCTACGATCACCGCGCCGAAGGGACCGCCGGTTCCACGCTCGACGTTCTCACGAGCAAGGCGAATCGCGAGGCGCATTCGGACTTCGTCGGTTTCGAGCCGCCGATTCCAATCGACGATCTCCCCGACCCACGCGGGATTGTCGACGACGACGCGCGGCAGCTCGGTGAGATCCATTGGCGACGAGAATATAAGAGCCAATCGACGCGGCAGGCACACATAATGCTCGCTCGTCGATATCTTGGCTTCAGTCCTCGTAATCGCAGCTGATCCCACCATCGAATCGTTGATAGGTGAGCTCGTCTCCTTCGCCGGCCATCGTGCGATGTTCGACGTTACGGGAGGAGCCGCGGGCGAATCGATCCGGCGGGTCCGTCCGGACGTCGCGATGATCGACACGTCGCTTCCTCCGTCGGTCGTCGACGCATGTCTCGGCGCCTCCGAGGAAGTTCATTCACAACCCGTGCTGGTGTCGAGCACCGACAGCACTGGCGAGCTCGCGGCGGAGGCGCTCGCCGACAACTGCCTGTATTTTCCGCTGCCTGGCGGGCCCAAGCCGCTTCGCGCACTTCTCGATCGCGCGATTGCCGCGAGCGCCGGTCGCGCGCTGGACTTTTCTCCAGTCGCGCCGGAGAGATCAGTCGGTCAGACGGCGCAGAGCCTCGACGGCGCGGACTGCTTCCGCTGAGGGAATCGCGCCACCGGCAACAGCCTGCGCGAGCTGATCGTCGCGGCGATAGAGATCGTTCCCGAACCAGAGCTGACCGTCGCGCATGTAGGCCGTGAAGTAGGCGATGTAGACCGGGATCTTCTTCGGGAGATTCACGCGGCGATCGTCGGGACCGCTTTCCATCGCTTCGTGAACGCGAGTTGCGTCCCAGCCAAGCACCCACTGCGCGAGTTCGTCAGGCTTCGCGAGACGAATGCATCCATGGCTGAACGCGCGCATGTCCTTGTCGAAGAGACTGTGGTTTGGCGTGTCGTGCAGATAGATGTTGAAGTCGTTCGGAAACAGGAATTTCACGAAGCCGAGCGCGTTCTTCGGCCCCGGCTTTTGGCGCAGATGCGGCTTCCCGTTCTGCGTTGTCATCTCGAAATCAGCCGGCACTCCTTTAGGGAGTATCTCGTTTTCCATGATCTTGTCGGGGACGTCCCAGTACGGACGAAAGATCACGTACTCCATCGAATCGCTGAACACCGGGGTCGCTCGACCTTCGTAGTCAGCTCCGACGATGACTTTCATCTCGATGGTCTTTTTGCCGTTCTCATAGCCCTCGAGACGAAACGCGGGCACGTTCACCTTGACGTACTTCGAGCCGAGGGCCCGCGGCAGCCAGCGGTAGCGCTCGAGATTGCCGGCGATTTGCGCGAGACGGAACTGCGCCGGTACGTTGAGCGCGTCGAGCGTTTCCGTACCGAGTGCGCTGTCGACACCGATGGCGTGATGATACTGGAATTGGGCCACCGCCGCGGCGAGCGATGCGTCGTAACCTGATTTCGACGAGTCGGCGTTCGGAGCGTCGGCTGTCTGGAATCCTTCGGCCTGCAAGCGCGCGCGAAGCGCCGCGATACGCGCCGGCGAATCGGTGTCGCCCCGTTTGAGCGACTTGCCGGCGGGCACGTTGGGCCAACCTCCGGCTCCCACGATCCCGCGGAAATCGGCGAGCTTGCGGCGCAGCATCTCGTAGTCGTAGTCGGTGGGACGCATGCGTCCGATGGCAACGGCGAGATCCTTGTCACGCAGCGAACGAGTCAGCGCGCTGTCGACTTCCTCTTCTTGCGGATCGATGTGCCAGCTTTGGCCCACCGCCGCCGGACGGATCTGTCCCGTCAGGTAATCTTCGGCGAGTGCAGCGTAAGACGTCGTCAGAAGCAGATCGGCCCGCGCGAGCTGTGCCGCAGTCGGGTCCTT
Organism: Gemmatimonadaceae bacterium; assembly: GCA_036560265.1. Classification (GTDB taxonomy): domain Bacteria; phylum Gemmatimonadota; class Gemmatimonadetes; order Gemmatimonadales; family Gemmatimonadaceae; genus DASPMP01. The sequence continues at coordinate 9,238 of DATBRO010000044.1, forward strand.
GGTGCGCCGCAGGGTGTCGAGGTTCTGCGCCAGCGCAAACAGCCCGCTCGGGTCGAGCTGGATCGCGTCGCTCGTCGCGTTGACGAGCGCATCGACCAGCGCGTCAGCCCGATCCTTGATCAGGCCATCCCCGTCGAGCCAGAGGGGCGACGCCGAGTAGCTCTTGTACAGCCGCTGCACGTGAGTCCACTGATCGGGCGTGGCGTGCGGGGGCCTTGTCGTCAGCTCGCGTTGGATTTCCGTCTGGAGCGTCTCGATGGGCACCCCACGGACTTCCTTGAGCGCGAGGGGATTCCAGGATCGGAAGACGTCGCCGGCGGAGTGTATGCTGCCATCTCGACCACAAGATGCCAGAATGAGCGCGACGCCCGCGGCGCCGACAGTACGCGAGGAGATCATGGCAAACACAGGGGCGAATTGCGGGCCACCAATGGCCCAGCCCGTGCGTTATGCCGAGGTCGGCAGAGGAGTAGCGGGGCATCCACCTCAACTGATCAGCCCGTCATAGCCATGTTTGCTTCTACATCCGAAATCGTAGCCCGTGGACCGCGTGGTCCGCGTCGTAAGTCGGCCGACCGGCGCACTCGCGGTCGCCTGCGCGAACTATGCGATGAGATCCTGGCGTCATACCGGCTAGCGCAGGGGGAGGACCTTCTGAGCGCTGAGGACCGGCGCTCGGCGGAGGAGCTGCTGAAGGGGCTGACGCCGAGAATCGCTCGCTGAGCTGGACGTAAGAATGGAAAGCCCCCTAGGCTCAGCACGCTGCGCCTTGGGGGCCTCTCATCGCCGGCGGGATCTCAATCATTCGGTTTGACGCCACGTCGTGCCTGGCCCGACTGACTTCCCTTACCCAAGCCGCACGGTTACGGCTCAAGTGCTCCGTTCAGTTTTTTATCTCGAGTGGAGCTACTAGCAGCGACCAGCGACTCCGCTGCCGTCCCACCGGGGTCAAACTCCCGGTGAGAGATCGCTCGATGACTCGCTCTCGCGTTTTCATCATGCGATCACGTTCCGATCAAAACCGTGGATCGAATCGCGCGAGGATAATGTCAGCGCGTGCGCGCGCACGCAATCCAGAAAAGAAACCGAATTCTACGAGCTGATGGACGGTTACTTTCTCGTTCGCTGTCGCGCGTGCTCATCGCAATGTCGTGATGCTGTTGTCGCGAGCGCGACGGTGAGGCGAATTTCATCCGAAGAACTGCGTCGCTGCGTGATTGCTGTCGCGCGCATCGCTCAGCCCGCGCTGTGTGTGGCAAAGCAAATGCAGTTGTCCACACGCCAATTGAATCGCGAGGTGAGTTATGCCAGAGAAAGAAACGCTGGAGCGAGCGCGGCGAGACGCCGCCGAGGGAAAATCTCCGTCGACGCAGGCCGGCGAGTTCGTGCGTGAAGAGATCCATCACATACGCGAGGGAAAGCACGGCGCACGGTCGACGAAACAGGCGATCGCCATCGGATTGTCCAAGGCGCGGCGCGCCGGCGTCCGGATTCCCGCGAAGGGAAAGTCAGCAAAAACGAAGAGCAGCTCGACGCCGCGTCGCGCGAGACGGCCGTCGGCCAAACGCTCACGCGCGGTTCTCCGCGCCCTGAAGGGCGAGCCGCATCGCACGGCGTCACGCAAGGCCTTGTCGCGGTTCGCGCGCGCAGCGGCCCGACACCGCTCGGCGTCGAGTCGGAAGGCCGCCGCACGCAAGGCGGCTCGCACGCGGAAGCGCACCGGCCGCTAACCCATTTCACCTCGTCACAGGAGAAACTCAGATGGCACGGTACGGCAAGGCAGCAAGTAAGCGGGTCGCAAGCGCCATGCGCCGTCGCAAGCGGGGAACGCTCAAAAGCGGCCCGGGGGGCAAGGGCGGCAAGGTGAAGAGCCGCAAGCAGGCGATCGCAATCGGGCTGTCGGAAGCAAGGAAGAAAGGAGCGAAAGTTCCGCGTAAGCGCGGCGGGCGGAAGGGCGGCCGAAAGCGCAGCAAGCGGTAGTGCCGTCAGTCAAGCCTCGCGGGTCCGCGGTCACGCGGGCCCGCTTGCGCTTTGGGGGACCCGGACGCAGCGTTGCGCGTGCGCGCGAAGCTGCTCGTACTGTTTATTCTGATGGCCGCCCTCGATACGGGCGGAAAAATCGTCGAACGCGATCGTCAGCTGTTCGACCTCGCTCACGGGCTCGTGGACCGCGCCGGCGTGCGTGTCCGCGCCCGTCCGGGCCGCTCCGGCAACAATCTCGACATTTTCCGGAGCTCGTCGAGTCACCTGATCGCCGGGCGCGACTTGTACGCGAGCTATCCCGCCGAGCATCGCGATCGGTTCAAGTACAGCCCTGCATTCGCTTTTCTGTTCACGCCGCTGGCGTATCTATCGTGGGGATGGGCGCTGCTCGTCTGGCAACTGCTGAACGCACTGGCGCTGTTTTATGCGCTGACGCGTCTCCTGAAGGATCGAACGGCCGACGTGGCGATCGGTATCGTCTTCCTCGAGGTCTGGCGATCGATGCAGAACGTGCAGAGCAACTCGCTCGTCGCTGCCTCCATCGTTCTCGCTTTCGTGGCATTTGGAGAACGGCGACAGTCGCGAGCGGCGGCGTGGATCGGGTTCGGCGCGGCCATCAAGGTTTTCCCCGTCGTCGCGGGAGTCTTTGCCCTGTCTTCTCGAAACCGCTGGCGCGCCGCGGCGCTGATCGCCGCGTCGCTCACCGCGATGGCGCTGTTGCCGCTGTTCGTCACGTCGCCCGCGCAGCTCCTGGAACAGTACCGATCCTGGATCTCGCTCGAGCGTGTCGACGCGAGAGCGCACATGCAGTCGGTGATGGGCCTGCTGCATTTGATCCCCGGCCTGCGCGACGTACCCAATGCGGCGATTCAGCTTCTCGGACTCGGCGTACTCGTCTTGCCGCTGGGTTTGCGAACGGACCGATGGAGCGAGCGGCAATTCCGGCTCGAAATGTTGGCCTCCGTGCTGCTGTACGTCGTCCTCTTCAACCACCAAGCTGAGCGCGCCAGCTATGTGATTGCGTTCACTGGGATCGCCATCTGGTATGTGTCCGTGCCGCGCGCTGCTGGCGAACATGTTCTGTTCGCGCTCGCGTTCATCGCGGTTCCTTTTGCGTCGTTGTTCATCCCCGGCCGCTGGATCCGATCCCCAGCGGTGACGGTTGTCCGCCTCGTGGTTCCGTGCCTATTGATCTGGATCAAGATCCAATACGAGATGCTGTGGACGCGATATCACGTCGCCGTTCCAGCGGAGAGGAGTCCGATGTTCGCGGAACCGCTCACGCCATACGCCGAGGAGCTGTCAGGGTAAGGCGTAAGCGGGACGAGTGCGTGTGCCTTCAGCCGCGCGGACATCGCCCGTCATGCGCGGACGAGCCGCTTGTATGCGATCCGGTGCGGCTGATCTGCGTCGATCCCCTTCCGGCGCTTGAGATCGTCTTTGTACGATTGGTAGTTCCCCTCGTGCCAGACCGTTTCACTGTTCCCTTCGAAGGCAAGCACGTGGGTCGCGATGCGATCGAGGAACCAGCGGTCGTGTGAGATGACCACGACGCAGCCGGCAAAATCGAGGATCGCGTCTTCCAGCGCGCGCAGCGTGTCGACGTCGAGATCGTTCGTCGGCTCGTCGAGCAACAGGACGTTCCCGCCGCTCATGAGCGTCTTGGCGAGATGCAGCCGATTGCGCTCGCCGCCGGAGAGCTCGCCGACCTTTTTCTGCTGGTCGGTGCCCTTGAAGTTGAAGCTCGAGAGGTACGCGCGAGAATTGATCTCCTTCTTGCCGACCATGATCTGCTCACGTCCGCCGGAGATCTCTTCCCACGCCGACTTCTTGGAATCGAACTCACGCGATTGGTCCGCGTACGCGAGCTGCACGGTCTCGCCGATTCTGAGTGAGCCGCCGTCCGGCTTCTCCTTGCCGACGATCATGCGGAACAGGGTGGTTTTCCCCGCCCCGTTGGGTCCGATGATCCCGACGATGCCGCCGCGTGGCAGGGCAAACGACAGTCCGTCGATCAATACCTTGTCGCCGTACGCTTTCTTGAGATCGTCCGCGATCACGACGTCGTTGCCGAGGCGCGGCGGCGGCGGAATC
>DATBRO010000045.1:0-10903 GCA_036560265.1 Gemmatimonadaceae bacterium
TCAGTACTGCTCCGCGTGAGCTGGACGAAATCGAAGCGCTCATGAAAAAACGGCCGCCCAGGACGCTGCCGTGATCCGATTCTCGCGCCGTCCGCCTTCACACGTGCTCCGGCACATTCTCTACGCGCCGATGGGCAGGACGACATGCACTGATCCTTGCCATTGATCGAGGGTTGCGGCTTGTTCTACACCTCTAGCTCACCGGATGAACATGTTCGCCATTCGCCACGCGTCCCTCATCTGCGCGTTCGTCGCATTTCTGCCCGCGAGCGACGCCACGGCTCAGCGGCAACCCCGGGACGTATGGCCACGCGTTCCGACGATGGCGGGGCGGTCGCCAGTCTACGCACCGAATGGAGTCGCGGCGACGAGCCAGCCGCTCGCGACGAGCGCGGCGCTCGCGGTGCTCGAGCGGGGCGGCAACGCAATCGATGCCGCAGTGACCGCGGCCGCGGTGCTCTCCGTCGTCGAGCCGATGATGACCGGAATCGGCGGCGACATGTTCGCCCTGTTCTGGAGCGCCAAGGAGAAACGGCTCGTCGCACTGAACGCGAGCGGGCGCGCCGGCTCCCTCATGACGCACGAGGAGCTCCTGCGGCGCGGACGGACGACCAACATCCCGCGCGGCATCGAAACCGTGACGGTCCCCGGCGCGCTCGCGGGCTGGCAGACGCTGCTCGACAAGTACGGGACCCTGACGCTCGCGCAGGCGGTGGAGCCCGCGATCCGGTACGCGGAAAATGGATTCGTCGTCACGCCCGTCATCGCGGGTGATTGGGCGGGACAGACGAACCTCCTGCGCAGAGATCCCGGCGCGCGCGCGACCTTCCTGCGCGACAGCATGCCGCCAAATGCCGGCGACTTGTTCGCGAATCCCGACTACGGGCGGACGTTGCGTCAGATTGCAGCCGAAGGACCGTCGGCCCTCTATGGCGGTTCGTTGGGCCAGCGCATCGTCGATCGCGTGAAGGAGCTCGGCGGCTTCATTACGATGGACGATCTCAAGAAGAACGCGCCCACCTGGGTCACGCCCATCTCCGTGGACTTCAAGGGCTATCGCGTGTGGGAGCTGCCGCCGAACAATCAGGGCATCGCCGCGCTCGAGATGCTGCGGATCCTCGAGCCGTACGATCTCAAGTCGCTCGGCCACAACTCGGCGCCCTATCTCCACCTGCTCATCGAGGCGAAAAAGCTCGCGTACGCCGACCTCGTGAGATACGGCGGCGACGCGGATCATCTCACGCTGAAGCCGAGTGAGATCCTGTCCGACGGGTTCATCGCCGAACGTCGCAGCCACATCGATCGCACGAAAGCGATGAGCCGTCCGGAGCCCGGCCCCGAACGCGTCTCTGGCGAGACCGTCTACCTCACCGTCGCCGACAAGGAGGGGAACATGGTCTCGTTCATCAATTCCTTGTACGACGAATTCGGCTCGGGTGTCGTCGTACCGGGCACCGGTTTCGCGCTGCACGACCGTGGTGGAGGATTCACGCTCGTGCCCGGCCTTCCAAACACAGTCGCTCCGGGCAAGAGGCCCTTCCACACTCTGATTCCCGGATTCGTCACCATTCCGGCAGGTGCCGAGAGCGGAGAACGGCCTTACATGAGCTTTGGGTTAATGGGCGGCGCGATGCAGGCACAGGGACACGTGCAGTTTCTGATCAACCATCTCCTGTTCGGCATGAACGTGCAGGAGGCGATGGACGCGGGGCGATTCCGCCACATGGACTCGACGCGCGTCATCGTCGAACAGGTGATCCCCGACAGCGTCCAAGACGCACTACAGGCGCTCGGCCATCGCGTGACGGTCGCGCGACCGTCGCAGTTCGGTGGGAGTCAGGCGATCATCAAGCTCCTGCGCGGGTACGTTGCCGGATCCGATCCGCGGAAGGATGGGCACGCCGCCGGATACTAGATGACGCTCCAGCAAAATCGGGCGCGCACGACCGTCGGCGTCCTTGCCGCGATCAGCTTTTGTCACCTGCTCAACGACATGCTCCAGTCGTTGCTGCCAGCGCTCTACCCGATTCTCAAGAGCCAGTTGGCGCTGACCTTTGGACAGGTCGGGTTGATCACGCTCACCTATCAGATCATCGCGTCGCTGCTCCAGCCGCTCATCGGACACTACACCGACCGTCGCCCACAACCCTACTCGCTGGCCGCCGGGATGGGATTCACCCTCGTCGGGATGCTGCTGCTCTCGATGGCCGGCGGCTACTCGTTGCTCCTCCTCGCCGCGTCGTGCGTGGGAGTCGGATCCGCGGTTTTTCACCCCGAGTCGTCGCGCGTCGCTCGCATGGCGTCCGGCGGACGACACGGCCTCGCACAATCGGTCTTTCAGGTCGGCGGAAACGCAGGCGGATCCCTCGGTCCCTTGCTCGCCGCTTTCATCGTCGTGCCGCACGGCCAGTCGAGCATCGCGTGGTTTTCGCTGGCCGCGCTCCTCGGCATGGTCGTGCTCTTCAATGTCGGACGCTGGTACAGAACGCAGCACGGACATACGATCGGATCTCCGCACGCGCGCGCTGGCGATCGCGTCGCGCTTTCACGGACGCAGGTGCGCGTCGCGCTCGCGGTCCTCCTGGTGCTCGTCTTCTCGAAGTACTTCTATCTCGCGAGTCTCGGGAACTACTACACGTTCTACCTGATCCACAAGTTCGGGTTGTCGGTGCAGCACGCGCAGATCTATCTCTTCGTTTTCCTCGGCGCTGTCGCCGCGGGGACGATCATCGGCGGGCCGGTGGGCGACCGCATCGGACGCAAGCTGGTGATCTGGTGGTCGATCCTCGGCGTCCTTCCTTTCACGCTCGCGCTTCCGTACGCGAATCTCGCGTGGACCGGCATACTCAGCGTGGTGATCGGGCTCGTGCTCGCGTCCGCGTTCTCCGCGATTCTCGTCTACGGACAGGAGCTCGTGCCGGGACGAGTCGGGTTGATTTCCGGACTCTTCTTCGGAGCCGCATTCGGTATGGCGGGGCTCGGCGCCGCAGTGCTTGGCGTGCTCGCCGATCACACGAGCATCACGTTCGTATACCGCGTGTGCTCGTTGCTGCCGGCGCTCGGACTGCTGGCGGCGTTCCTCCCGAACCTGGAGCCGCGACGTGTCAGCCTGAAGAACGAAGCGACGACGGATCTCCTCGAGGCGCAGTAAGCCAATTCGGGTGGATGACTGCCTCACCCGAAAAACGCGAAGAAGGCGCGAAAACGCGTTTTTCCCGTGAGGCAGTTCTTCTCTCCGGAGGCTTCCTACCAGCGACCGAACGCCGGATACGGCGGAAGACTGCGCTGCCCGAAGCGCCGCGCGTCGGCGCCATAGTAGATCGCGCGTAACTTTGCCGGGTTTCTGTCACCAGCGAGCACGTCACGATACTGCCAGCTGGATGACATTGCCTGGCCGTTGTACCACACGCGCGGTGAGACGCTGACGCATCCACTGGCAGCAGCCAACGCGCCGAGAAGAATCGCGAACGAGACGCTTCGCACGACTGACGTTCTAGACATGTGATGGCTCCTTGCTAACAGCATGGTGTTACTTGGTGACGCTCAAGCCGGTGACGAGACCGTCGGTGTTGTGCGCGAAACGAATTCCGTACACGCCGTCGGTGGACTTGAGCTTCCCGGGGCCAACCAGGTCGGCCTTGTTGTACGACCCCACCACGGTTCCGTTGATTGCGCATTCCACCTTGTCACCCTTCACTGAAAGGGCGATGTCCTGAGTGACGGATTCGCCGGGGCCAGCTGCCTTGTGCACGGCGTCGTTCGCCTCGCCGCGCCTTCCGTTGACCTGGAAGGGATCCGGGCCGAATCCACGGACGATGAACGTGCCATTGCCATACGCGGAGCAATACAGGAGGCTCTGCTTGTTGGTCCCAAGGTCATTTCCGCCGATGAAGATCCCGTACGGATGCGGGTGACTCATCAGGCTCATGTACTTCGGCTCCGTGAATGTCGCTTTGACCGTGTACGCACCTTTCGCCTTGTTCGACGGCTTCCAGTAGTTCACCGCCGGGCCCGTCGTGACGTGCAGCGCCTTGCCGTCCTCGGCGAGCTTCGCGTTGCTGAGCACCTGTCCGTTCTTGGCCTCATTCGCGTCGATCTGACCCTTCCAGCCTTTGACGGAGATGCCGCCTCCGACAACCCCCTTCGACGCATCCATCGCTGCTTGAGCGGCGCTTACGCTGCTGATGAGCGTCACGGCAGCCGCAACGAGACTGGCACTATACAAACGACGCATGACGTGTCCCCTCACTGAATGTGAACGAATAACCGGATAGTATAGAGCGTTCGGCGGCGTTTGGTTATTTCCTCAGCGCACGCGGCGCGTCGGTCGCCCGCCCCAGACGAATCGAGCGAGCCGGAGCGTTCGCGGTGCTGTCGCGCTCGAAGACGAATGTGCCGTCGGTGTTCGTGTCGAAGAACGTGTCGGACGATTCCGGCCAGAGCAGCATTCGGCGCTTCGCGAAGGTGTTGTAGACGTTCAATGCTCCGCTTGCGGACGTGACGTCGTACGTGATCGTGTCCTTTCCCTGCACGCGCACGTACTGACCGACGAGCGCCTTGAGCGACGTCGCGTCCACGTCGACGGCCCGCCGCTCGGATCGAGGGACGCCACCCACACCGTACATTTCGGCGAACGCCCGACGGATTTCGGCGAGCATTGCCCCGCTGACACCGTTCGTCAGAACGAAGTAGCCGCGTCCCAGCTTGGGCCACATGGTGACCGTCGCGACGAAGCCCTCGTCGCGTCCGCCATGGCTGAACGAGATCGAATCACCCTCGCCGGCGACGCCGACACCGAGCCCGTAGCTGCCGCCGCCGAACTGCTGTCCGACCGCGACCTGTTTCGAGACCATCTGCCGCGCCATGGCGGGCGAGAGAACGCCGTTGCTCTCCCCATTGTACGAGCGCGTTAGTGCGAGCGCCCAGCGCGCGAGCTCGGGCGCCGTGGTCCACAAACCGGCGGCCGCCATCTCCGGATACGTGTGGAACCGGCCGGGCACCGGCGTATCGATGCGCTCGTGGCCGCTCGCCGCTTCGCGGTGCCGCGTGACGGGCAGCGGATTCTCGTAGGTGCTCCGCGTCATTCCCGCCGGAGCGAGCACCAGTCGTCGCATGAGCGAAGGGAACGGTTCGCCAGAGACGTCCGTCGCAAGCAGTTGCGCGATCGTGAAGCCGCCGCCCGAGTACAGCCACCGCGCGCCGGGCGTCGTGTCGTTGCGCACCGCCGAGGTGTTCGCGGGTCGTGCGCCGTCGAGAACCTGCGGCACCGTGGGAACGGCGGAGTCGGCGGCGTAGCCGGGGAATCCCCACGTCGTGAGACCTGCCGAATGCGTGAGCAGCCGGCGCAGCGTGACTTTCTCGTGTTCGGTGAACTTGCTCTCGGGCAGGTGCCACGATTTGAGCTTGGCGTTGACGTCCTCGTCGAGCGCGAGCTTCCCCTGCTCTACCAATTTCAGCGCGCCCGTGGCGAACACCGGCTTGCTGATGGAGCCGGCGAGAAAGAGCGTCGTCGTGTCGACCGGCCCGGAGCCACCGAACTCCGTGACGCCGAACCCTCGCGCGTAAACGATCTTGAAGTCGTCGACGACCGCGATGCTGATACCGGGCACGTGCCAGTAGCGCATGCGGTCCAGGATTTCGAACGCGGTATCGGGCCGATCCGCGATACGCACCGCGGGGCGCAGGAGACGATCGATCCGTGCGCCGTCGCGCGTGGCCGACGGCGCGCCCGCGGGCGTCTGTGCGTGAAGGGCGGCAGTCGCGAAAGGCAGCGCGAGGAGAATTATCCGGAGCTGTGTCATGGGCCAGAGAATAACACCGCGCAGTTGGAGTCGCGACGGCGACCGCTCAGGTCATCCCGATCCTTTCACCCCAGATGATGATCGCGGCGAGAATGGCCAGCATGACGATGAGCAGCACGATCGCTTTCCATCTCGCCCGCGCCGGGTTGCGGCGCGGACGCTTCTCGGCGTTGAGCGTCGCAAAGCGTTCCGCGAATTCGGCGTTTCTGATCGAGTAACGTCGCGCCGATTTCTCGAACAATTCCAGCGTTTCGTCGCCAAAATCGAACGCGCTCGTCACGCTTGTCTGCGGCGGCACGCGCTCATACCAGGGCACACGACTGGCGCCGCGTACGCCAAGCACCCAGAACGCGAGGCACGCGATCCCCATGTACGTGAGGATCAGCGCCGGAATCGCCCCTCCTCCGCCGGAGACCGACGCCGCGACGTACAGGAAGATGACTCCCATGACGCCCCAGATGGAGACGAGCGCGAAATCGAGGATCTTGGGGAATCGGTACGCCCGCACTCGAGGTTGTTGCTTCGCTTCGCGCTCGTGCTGCGCGATGCAACTCGAGCAGAAAGGCACGCGCACCTCGGCGAGGACGTGCCTCCGGTCTTCACCCTCCGTGTTCAGGAAGACTTTCCGAACGTCGAGAGCTCCAGTGGCCTTTGCCCCGCATACGGGACACAGCTCGGGAAAGTCGAGATCGTCGAGCGGGCCGACGAGCTCGAATCGATGCGCGCTCTCCGGGACGGTCGCGCTGCCGACAGGTTCCGTCATGCGCCAGAGAATAACACCGGGACGCAAGCAACGCGTCCCGGACTTACCTCGGTCCGACGCGAGCCGCGCCTGGCCGACGTCCGAGGTATTTGCGCACGATCAGGCTCGTGCGAACACGCGCCTTGAGGCGATGCAGCGTTTGAAACAGCCCCGACTCCGCCCGTGCCCAGAAGATGTACTCCGGCAGCGCGGCTTTCGCGCGCAGCATCTTGGTCGACTCGTCTATGAATTCGCGAAGGAATGTCGCCTCGGAGAAATCGAATGGAATGTGCTCCTTTTCCGGTTCAGGCGGATACATGCGACGAATGAAGCCGTCCGTGAAACGCACCAGCGCGGTCAGGCTCGCCGGCTTTATCGTTTCGCCGCGGAGCGAGTAGCGCTTGGCGAGCAGTTCCCGGAACTCGGCGGAGTTGCGATCGCCTGGATAGAGAAAGATGGTTTTCAGGTTCTCGACGAACTCGTGCGGCAGAGACTTGACGCATCCGAAATCCACCAATCCCACGGTTCCGTTCGGACCAAACAGGTAGTTGCCCCAGTGTGGGTCCGCGTGAAACGCTTCGATGCCGAGAAGTTGGAAGTAAAACAGCTCCATCAGGTGCGCGCCCAGTGTGTCGCGGAGCCGTTGCGACGGACGCCTCGCGAGAAAGCGGTCGAGATGCTCACCATTCAGATGCGACATCGTCAGGACGCGGTCGCTCGAGAATTGGCGATAGACGTCGGGCACGGTCACGAATGGCAGCGGTCGCAATTGCTCGCGGAAGAAGTCGATGTTGTCCGCCTCGCGGCGATAGTCGGTCTCGGCGAGAATCTGCTGCTCCAACTCGGCGACCATCGATTCCGGGATGTAGCGGGAGAGCTGCGTCGTCGACGCGACAGTCCGGAAGAATTGGAAATCGCTCTCGATGGCCCGACGCATCCCGGGATACTGTATCTTCACGGCCACGGCGTCTCCCGTCGTGGTCGTGGCGCGATGCACCTGCCCCAGCGACGCGGCGGCGAACGGCTCGGGCTCGAAGGAGCGGAACACTTCTTCCGGCGCGGCTCCCATGCTCGTCTTGAATTGCGCGCGCACGAGGGATGGATGCATTCCCGGCGCCTGCATTTGGAGCGTCGAGAGCTCCTGAATGATTTCGTCCGGAATCACGCCGGTTTGCAGACTGAGCGCTTGTCCCAACTTCATCGCCGGCCCGCGCAAGACGGACAGCTCGTTGGTCACGCGACGCGCCGCTTTCGTGTGCGTCGCCCGGAGCTTTCGATCCCGGCTTTCCTTTCCCAGGAACGCGCGTTGCGCGATGTACCCGACGTAGCTGCCGGTGACGCCGGCCGTCATCGCCGCCATCCGGAGCGCTCGGCGCATCGCACTGTCGCTGCCCGACACTCAGGCCTTGCCCTTCTCGAGCAGGGCGACGCCCATCTTGAGCGAGCGGTCGAGCAGCGCGAGTGTGTTCTGCTTTGACTCCGATTCGTCGTTGAGCCAGTACAGCAGGATGCCGAAGTAGTAGATCCAGAACACCTGGGGGGCCAGCCATCCGAATATGCCGCCCGTATTCTGCGGCAGCGCCTCGTCAATCAACTCTTGCACGAACGCCAGATAGCGGGTTCGCAGATCGATCGCCTGGACGCTAAAGCCGAGCTTCGAGGTTGGGCGCAACGCATGGATGAACGCGGCGCCGATGAAGCGCTGGTGCGGCGCGAGAAACTCGAGCTGACTCTCCACGAGCGCGAATAGTTTCTCTTCGAGCGGCGCGCGCCGGAGCGCGGCATTCGCCCGAACTTCAGCGATCGCGTGATCCACCTCGAGACCGAAGAAATACAGCGCGATGTCTTCCTTCGTCTCGAAGTAATTGAACACTGTCCCCTCGGCGACGCGCGCGCGCCGCGCAATCGCTTTGGCGGTCGTGGCGTCGAACCCCTTCTCCTGAAAGAGCGCGAGCGCGGCGGTGACGATCCGACCCTTGATCGCTTCTTTGTTGCGGGCGCGTCTCCCCGCTGGCGCCGGCCGGGCCGTACGACGCGACCGTGATGCGGATTTCGCCGTCATACGTGCGATTGGCCGAGTGCGCTACGCTGCGACGCCCGCCGGCCGCTGCGCCGACGGCACGAGCGAAAGGACCGCGGGACCGCCGCTCAGGATCGCCACGAACGCCCACTGCACTGGCGACGCGCCCATCGCGACACCGTACAGGATGGTAAACACCGCAAGCGCCGCGTTCGCCGTCACCGCCACCCAGCGCACCCCCGGCGCCGTGTTGCCGTACGCCTCCCGCAACAGGTTCAGCGCTCCGGTCAGAGCGATCGCGAGGCCGCCGCTGGCGAACCAGAGCGCACGTGTGGAGAACTGGTCGAACAGAACTGCGGTCGCCGACATGTGGACCACGCCCAACGCCACCTGACCGGCGCTCAGCAGACGATAGACGGTGCGCATGTGATATGAGTGTACTCATGTAAACTGTGAGTTCACTCATTTTTTGTCAAGTACGCTCCAGGCGCCGGCCGCGCCAAAGAGGTCGCGCACCGCCCGCTCGTCCTGCCCCTCGAGCGCGGCTCTCAATCGTCCGAGCTGCGTTTCGAGCGCACGAATGGCCGGCACCAGAGCGTCGGCGTTGTCGCGAGCGATGGCGGTCCACATCTCGACCGATCCACCCGCGAGCCTGGTGCTGTCGCGACCACCGGGACCGAGCTCCGCCCGTTTGACACCCGCATCCTCGAGCGCGAGCGCGAGCGCGGTCGCGACCGATTGCATCAGATGACTCGTGTACGCGAGCAGCTGGTCGTGCGTCTCGGCGGCGATGATCTGGGGGCGCGCACCGAGCGCGCGCCACAATTGCTGCGCGAGCGTCACCGGCTCCTCGCGCGTGCTGCGCGTCCGACACAAGTACACCGTCGCATCGGCGAAAAGCCCCCTCCGTGAAGCACCCCAGCCGGAGCGATGATCGCCGGCCATCGGATGCGACCCGACGAATCGCTCCCCGAGTCCGAGCGATTCGGCGGCCGCGATCGCCGATCGCTTGGTGCTGCCGACGTCGGTGATGAGGCGCGCGCTCGTGGAAGCCGTGATCGTGCCAAGCACCTCGGGCAGCAGCGATACCGGCACGGCGACGATGACGACATCCGCGTCCTCGAGCCCGGCCAGCGATGCGTCGAGCACCGTATCGACTGCGCCCTCGGCGCAGGCCGCGTCGAGCGTCGCGTGGTCCCGATCGTACCCGAACACCCGGACGCCGAGCGCGTGGAGATCGCGAGCGATGGACCCGCCGATCAGCCCCAGCCCGACGACGCCAACGCTTCGCGCAATCCGGCGGTCGTTCGTCACTCGCCCTCGAGCTGCGCACGGCGTGAGAGCCCGATCACCTGCCAGAAAATGTGGCGGATGTCGTCGTCGAGCAGCCCCGCCTCGCGCGCGACTTCGGCCGCCTGACGGATCACCGCCGCTTCGCGCGCCGGGTCCAGCGTCGGCAATCCGGCGGCCCGTTTTGTCGCTCCGACCTCGCGCGCGAGCCGCACGCGCTCGGCGATCAGCTCGATCAGCGTCCGGTCGATGCGCGCGATCTCGTCGCGCAGTCGCGAGAGCTGCGCGTGCGCCGGTGTGCCCGGCCGTTCCTGATCCCCCTCCGTCCCGCTGTTCATGCGGCTGCCGTCTGCGCGGCGCTTTCGGCCGGCAGGGTTCGTCCCGCCGCTTCGGCGAACGCGCGAAGGGAGCGCATCATCTCCGCGAACGCCGGCGGCGTGAGCGACTGGTCGCCGTCCGACATGGCTTTTTCGGGGCACGGATGGACTTCGACGATCAGTCCATCGGCCCCCGCGGCGATCGCGGCGAACGCCAGCGGAGCCACCAGCGACGCGCGTCCGCCGGCGTGACTCGGATCGACGATCACGGGGAGGTGCGTATCGGCCTTGAGCACCGGGATCGCGGAGATGTCGAGCGTGTTGCGGGTCGCCGTTTCGTACGTGCGAATGCCGCGCTCGCAGAGGATGACGTCGCGGTTTCCCTCAGCCATGATGTACTCGGCCGCCATGACCAGCTCCTTCACCGTCGCGGACAAGCCGCGTTTGAGCAGCACGGGACGCTGCACGCGGCCCACCTCCGACAGCAGCGGGAAGTTCTGCATGTTGCGCGCGCCGATCTGGAGGACGTCGGCGTGTTCGGCGACGGCCTCCACTTGCCTGGGGTCCATCACTTCGGTCACCACCGGGAGTCCGGTCTCCGCTCGCACCTCAGCGAGAATGCGGAGCGCGGCGTGTCCGAGCCCCTGGAATGCGTACGGCGATGTGCGCGGCTTGAAGGCTCCTCCACGGAGCAGGCGCGCGCCCGCGGATCGGACCGCCAGCGCGGTCTCGC
>DATBRO010000046.1:0-11800 GCA_036560265.1 Gemmatimonadaceae bacterium
AAAGCGCGCGGGACGCTGACCGCGGAATGCCGCTGCGCCGTGCCCGAGGTAAACGGGCAGACGAACTATGACGTACACGCAGAAATCCGCGACGAGCAAAACGATGTTGTTGCGAAGGGGACAGTCAACTGGCTGCTGAGAAAGTCCTAGCTAATGAAAGGGAATCCAAGTTCTGGGTTTCCAGTTGCGCAGTCGCCAGTTGGGAAGTACGAGCGGTACGACCGGACGAACTTACTAACTCACTGGCAAACTTTGGTAACTGGCCGACTCACGACTTGGATCCCCTTTCATTAGCTAGGACTCTCCACGCGAATGCAAACTCCTCTCACCCGTGATGCATCGGTTCGCATCCCGCTGATCTGCGGCGCGATGTACCCGTGCAGCAATCCTGAGCTCGTGGGCGCGGCGTCCGCGGCCGGCGCGATCGGAATTCTTCAGCCAATCTCGCTCACCTACGTCCACGGCCACGATTTTCGCGAAGGCCTTCGGCTCGCGCAGCGTATCGCGCAGGGACAGCCGCTCGGCTTCAACGCATTGATCGAAGAATCGAGCAAGTATTACCGCGAGCGCATGCGAAAATGGATCGACATCTCGCTCGAGGAAGGCATCCGCTTCTTCATCACGTCGCTCGGGAATCCGCGCTGGGTGGTGGACCGCGTTGGCCAGGTGGGCGGTGTCGTGTACCATGACGTGACGGAGCGGAAGTGGGGGCAGAAGGGGCTCGACGCTGGAGTGCGTGGTCTGATCGCCGTGAACAACCGCGCCGGCGGACATGCGGGTCCCAAATCCGCGGAACAACTGCTCGACGAGCTCGCTCCGCTCGGCTTACCGCTCGTGTGCGCCGGCGGAATCGGGACGCCCGAGCAGTTCCGCGACGCCTTGAAAATGGGATACGCGGGAGCGCAGCTCGGCACCCGCTTCATCGCGACGACCGAGTGCAATGCGCACCCCGACTACAAGAAGGCGATCGTGAACGCATCGTCGTCGAATATCGTGCTTACGGAACGTCTCACCGGCGTTCCGGTCGCGGTGATCGAGAACGACTACATCCGGCATCTCGGCACACGCGCCGGACCCGTCGCGCGCTGGATGTTGCGCCATCGGCGCATGAAACATTGGATGCGGACGATCTATGCACTCAAGTCGCTGTATCGCTTGAAAAAGGATCTCTACAAAGGGCGCGGCGCCGAGGAGTACTGGCAGGCCGGAAAGAGCGTCGACGGCATTCACGGAATCGAGTCGGTCAGCGACATCGTGCGGAAGTTCGAAGCTGCGATATGACGAGTCACAGCACCATCACGTACACGTCATACAGCGCGTGCGTCCACGCTGTAATTCCAAATCCGCGACTCAGGTACAAACCGCTGAACGCCAGCCCCGCGATCGTTCGATAAGTAAACGACGCCAGCTCGAACCGGTCCCCGTACTCGCCGACGTAGTGGAACGCTGAAAAGATCAGCGCTCCCACCACCGCCGCGATCGTGCCGGTCAGCCATGTACGGCGTCCCAACAGCCAACCGAGCCCCGCCGCCATCCCGCCCACGAGGAGCACGCGGAAGAGCAGCTCTTCGTACAGTCCCGCGCCGAGCGCGAGCATCAGCCGTGTGCTCAGCCGCAGCGACTCGAGCGGTGTGGCGCCGCCTGTCTGGGCCGCGAGCGCAGTGAGCACGCCGAGCAGCCGCTGCGTCAGCGTCCCGACGACGACGCCCAGGAGCAGCGCGAGCACCGCCGATTCGCCGAGCATGAGGGCGAACGTCCGTGGCCGCAGCCGGTCCCGCGTGCGCGTGAGGTCGCGCCCGACGAGAAAAACGCAGATCGCGATGACGGTCGCGAAGAACGCGAGCGAGCCGCGCGCGCCCGAGAGCAGGAAGAATGGCGTTTTGAGCGCGACGTCTGCGGCGTTGCGTACGCTGGTCGTTCCTGGCGCGCCGCCGAGCGCCGCCGCGAGTCCTTCATACAGCAGAAAGAGCGGCAATGAGAAGATCAGGCTGTAGCGCGGCGCGCGCGTCGCCTCCCAATAAGACGACACCGTGTGTGGCCTAAAAGCCGGTGCTGCCGAACCCGCCGGATCGCGTCGACGTTTTGCCGACCTTCCCCATCTCGATCGGCAGTACCTCGAAGCGCGACAGCACCATCTGCGCGATGCGCTCGCCGTGCTCGATGCGCACCGATTTCGCGCCAGGATTCCGCACGAGGACCATCCACTCCTCGGGAAAGTCCGCGTCGATCGTGCCCGGCGAATTCGGGATCAGGATTCCCTTCTTGAACGTGGTTCCGCTGCGCGGGCGAATCTGCGCTTCGCAGCCGCTCGGCAGCTTGGCCTTGAACCCGAGCGGCATCTTCGCGGTCGCGTTGGGAGGCAGCTCGAAATAGGAGAGCTTCTTCTCCCGGTCCCGGAATGTCGGCAGCTCCGTCGTGCCACTGTAGTCCGAGCAACTCACCGTGCGATGCGTGAGATGCACGAACAGGTCGTAGCCCGCGGAGTCCTCGGTCGCACGCTCGGGCGCGCGCGCGTCAGGATACAGGAGCTCGAGTGTGATGGATTCGGCCATAGCGTCGTCTGTAAGCTCGCGCACGTCACTATATTTCTCCAGCTTGCCGGGATCGAAATCCCGGCTTCCCACCCTTCAGGAGTATCGCATGTTTGCACGACCCTCCCGCCTCGCGCTCGCGCTTTCGCTGGCGCTCCCTGCCGCCGCCATCGCGCAGGGGTCGCTCGGCCAGCGCCCTGCGCCGGGCGAGAAATTCGAATACGCCCCGGGCTCCTCGCAGTATCGCATTACCTCGAAGACCAAAGCTGCTCAGGAAATGATGGGGCAGAAGCAGGAGTTCGAGAGCTCGAACAATCAGCTGCTCTCGGTCACCGTCGCGCGCGCGTCGAAGGACACGCTGTCCGTGAGCCTGGTCCTCGATTCGGTCGCGGCGATGGGACCGATGGGACCACCGCCGGGCATCGACAAGTTGCGCGGCGTCAAGGTCGTCGCGAAGCTGGCACCATACGGGGGCGCGTACTCGTCGGTTGGCCCCACGGACGACTCGATTCCGAACGGCGCACAGGTGACGGATGAAATGAGCCGCTTTCTCCCGAAGATCCGCGGAACGCTCACGACTGGCGCGAGCTGGACGGACACTACGAGCGGGAAGGTGAAGCAGGGCGGCATCGACATCGATCGGAAAGTCGTCGCCACGTATACGGTGGTCGGTGACACGACGGTGAGCGGCGACAAGTGGTGGAAGATCGGACGCGCGACGAATACGACGCTGTCCGGCAGCGGCACCAGTCAGGGACAGCCGATGACGATGGAAGGATCCTCGACCGGCAAGGGCACGCTGTTCGTCAGCCAGAAGGGCGTGTTCGTCGGCAGCGACAGTGAGGAGCTTGCGACCATCAAGATCGTGCTTGCCGCGAATGGCATGGAAGTCGGCGTTACGACCACCACGAACGCGAAAGTTGAAAAAGTAAAGTAGGATTAGGGACTAGGGATTAGGGACTAGTCCTTAATCCCTAGTTGCTAATCCCTACTCTCGTTCGCACGCCGAGCCGCAGCGGCGTCACCACACAGCGATCGAAATCGCGGCCGCTACAGATCGCACGCGCCGAGCGCTGCACCTCGCGCCTGACAGCGTCAGGGTAGCGGTGACAGTCGGGCGTATTCCTGCCGTTCACGCACCCGTTGTAACGCAGCAGGGCCGTTCGCCAGGTCGTTCCGGTGTCGGGCTGCGCTTGCCTCGCGGTCCGCTTCGCAAAGTGGCTCAGGATGTAGATCCCGTAACGCAGATTCGTCGTGTCGTTGCGCAGATTCCGGCCGAAGAGCTCACCGAGCGCGGGACGCCATGGCCCCGGATGGATCTGCATGAGTCCGACAGCGCCCTGCCGCGACCGAGCGGTGGATTTGAGCTCGTCGTTCTCCGTAAGGAGCACACCGAGCACGAGCGCAGGCGGTACTTGACGACGGTACGCCTCGCGTACGGCTACGTCCGCCAACGCCAGGGCCCGCCTGAGCGCAACCTTGCCGGTACCCATGAGATCGAGCGCGAAGGCATTGCGGTCGCGCAAGAACGTCGACGTAGCGAGCGCGTCGCTGAACGGCAGACGCATCCAGGGGGCGGACACCATCGCTTTCTCATCGCCCGTCGCGGATAGTGCCGACAGTCGCGAGCCCAGCGTTGCGTCGAGAAAGACGGGCTTCACGCGTGCCGAAGTGAAGATGATCGTCGCGGCGGCCGTCGCACCAACGGCGACGAGCCGGAGCACTGATTGGGAGGAAATACGACTCTCCGGTGGGGTCTCGAGGCCTCGTGTCGAGAGAGCGAGCTCATCGATCTCGCACGCGAGGATATTACGGCGTTACAGCTTCACAACTGTAGTCAGACGACTCACGGAGAACAACGGCACTGAACTTCCATTTGCATGTGTAAGGATTCCATTCAGAATGGCGACCTCCGCTTCACCAGCAGGTGTCGAGCAGCTCAAGCCCCCTCGGGGGCCGCTGCTCCGCCGGTCACGTCACAACATTCCCGCGGCAGTGTGGTACACGCTCGCCGCGTTCGGGTTTGCGCTGCTCGTCGTCTTCGCGCAGCTGATGCTGTACCTCCGGAAGAAAGAACCACGCGACGTACGCGCAATCGTGGAACGCGAGCTGACGGTGAACACCCTCCAGCCGGGAGAGCGTGTGATCCGCTCCGTGCCAGTATTCCGGCGCAACGGCGTCGACTACTTCCGCCAGACGTTCGGGCTTCTCGTGCTCACGGATCGGCGACTCGTGTACCTCGGCGTGCCGCCACGCGACATCACGGGTGCGTCCAACGGGCCGCCGACATTCGATCAGCGCGAGTTTCGCGTGGACACCCTCACGAAGCTCGAGCCGTCGTTCGCAATGCTGGGCTTCGCACGCGCGCTGCGTGTCGAGACGCCGGAAGGATCGACGAACCTCGGCGTTCCGTCGGGCGCGTGGCAGAAAGCGCTGCTGATGCGCCAGGCATTCGACGCGCGGCATCGGAAGCTCCACACGCTCGGCGTCTGGGCGAAGCGCGTGCGCGATGCCCGCGCTCAGTTGCAGCGGGACCTACAGGAGTACCGGCGACAGCCTGTGTATCACGTCGTGCGTCCCGGCGACGCAATCTCCTCGATCGCGTCCTGGTATGAGACCTCACCCGAGAAGATTCAGGAGTTGAACGGGATTGTCGGGAACAAGATCAAGGTCGGGCAGAAGCTGCTGATTCGTCCCGGCGCGAGCTGACGAGCGCATCGTTCCCTACGGGATCACGACCCCCATACACTCACCAAGCCCGATGCGGCGAAAGCCCTGCCGCTCCGCGTAGCCGCGCAACGTCACCTCGTCGCCATCTTCGAGAAAGGAGCGCTTTTCTCCAGTCGGCAGCTCGAGCGGCTCGCTGCCTCTCCACGCGCGCTCGAGCAGACAGCCGCGCGAGTCCTTCGCGGCGCCCGACACCGTTCCACTCGCGATCAGGTCGCCCGTCTCGAGGTTGCAGCCGTTGCTCGTGTGATGCGCGAGCATCTGCGCCAGCGTCCAATACATCTCGCCGAAACGGCTCCGGCTCACGCGCGTCGGCGCGTCACCGCGCTCGCGCATCTTCGCGCTGCGGAGCCACACCTCGAGCGTGAGGTCGATCGCGCCGTGCTTCTCGTTGTCCGCATGAGACAAATACGGTAAGGGCGCTGGATCTCCCGCCGGACGCCTGGGCGCGGGAACGCGAAACGGCGTGAGCGCATCGAGCGTGACTACCCACGGCGACACCGTCGTCGCGAAGCTCTTCGAGAGAAACGGCCCGAGCGGCTGGTACTCCCAACTCTGAATGTCGCGCGCGGACCAATCGTTCAGCAGTGACACGCCCCAGAGATGCTCTTCGGCCCGGGCGATAGAAACCGGCTCGCCGAGGAGATTGCCTCGGCCGACGTACGCACCGATCTCCAGCTCGTAGTCCAGGCGCTTCGTCGGTCCGAAGATCGGCGGCGCGCTGGCATCGCCGCGTGTTTGTCCGGACGGCCGGCGAACCAGCGTCCCGCTGACGACGATGGATGACGCGCGGCCGTGATATCCGATCGGAACGTACTTGTAATTGGGGAGCAGCGGATTGTCGGGACGGAACATGCTGCCGACGTTGGTGGCGTGGTGGATGGACGCGTAGAAGTCGGAGTAGTTGCAGACTTCGACGGGCCGCAGAAGCTCCACGTCCGCCAGCGGGAGCGTGATCTCGGACGCGCGACGCTCCGCCGCGGCGTTCCCCTCTTGGAGAATCTCGACGAGCGCGCGCCGCAGCGAGCGAACGAGGTCTCTGCCCTGCGCCATGAAACGGTTGAGATGATCGTCGACGCCAAAGCGCGCCGCCGCCGCGGCATCTCCGGTGATCAGGTTCGCACGCGCGCAGGCCGCGAGGTTCACTATGCGATCGCCGATCGCAACGCAAAGATCGGGAGAGTCCTTCCGCCCTCGACGCCGGAAAACGCCGAACGGCAGGTTCTGAATCGGAAAGTCCGTGTCCGGTTCGTTGGCCGCCTTGACCCAGGAGCGCAGCGATACATCGTGAGTCGCGTCAGGCGATGACGCGACACTCACAGGAGTCCTTGCGATCGCAAGTCGCCGATGGGCTCGCGGAACGAGCACGAGCCGAACGCCACCATGCTTTCGCGGGCCCGCGCGAGGATCTCCACCGAGAGCGCGTGACCACGCCAGCGCGCTCCCCGCTCGTCGAAGTGCACCGCGCGCGTGTCGCGCTCCTCGAGCAGGGCGATGGCCTGCTCCTCGCTCAACTTGGCGTGCAGTGCGGCAACCCCGAGGAGCACGTTCAAGAAGCCGAACATCGGTCCCTTCGGCGCGTCGTGTGCGTAGGTCAACCGATATTCGCAGCGCCAGGGATGGTGCAGCCCTGCGGTCGCTTTGAAGCCAACGTCGTGCGCCACACAGCGCATCGCGAACCGCACCACGTGCCCACTCGACGGAAATGCATCGGGAGTCGTGCCCCCGGTGCGAATCTTCGCCTTCGCCGTCGTACGTGAGATCGCCGCGACGAGCTCCGCGGGATCATTGCCGACAGGAACCTCCATGTACGTGTCGAAGCGGCGATCGAGGAGCTCGCCGGCGCGGACCACCTCGCGGCATGCATGCGTCTTGAGCTCGACGGTATCCACCAGCACGGCGCCGGACCGCGCGTCGCGATGACGATCGTTGAACGCCTCGATGCGCGCGACGTCTTCCTCGAGATCGCTGCCCAGGAGCGCCGACAGCGCCCAGGAGTGCGCGCCTTCACGCGGGAGCACGGCGGCAGCGGCGTCGTCGAACTCCTCGAGACGCGCCGCTGGCAGGACGAACCGTCCGAGCGCCCAGGCGTCCTGTCCCTTTCGATGGCCGGCATACTCCGACACCGCGGCTTCCATCGTCAAGCCGGCCGGCGGAAACAAACCCGCGTAATCGATGATCCCGCGCAGCAGCACGCGCAGCGACGGCGGCACCTGTGTCGACGCCGCCGTTTCGGTCATGTGGCCGACGTTGTCCGGCGCATCGCGCGCGTACCGCGCGTACGAGTTGGAAGGTGCGCTCGGCGACGGCGAAGCTCCGCCAGGAGATGCCGCTTGCGCGCGGGCACGTCCACGATCGTTCCCCGGCAGTTCGGGCTTCCGCACTGGCAACCGTAGAACTCGAGATCCTTCACCGTATACTTGGGAAGCCAGTCGTACTCGTAGTCGTAGGTCAGCTCTTCGCCCGCCCGAATGTCACGCAGTGCCTCGATCCAGATGTGCGGGCCGTCAATGATGGCTTCGCAGTTCGGATCGCACGAGTGATTGATGTACCGCGCGACGTTGCCGCCGACGGCGGCGTCTATGCAGGTTCGGCCGTTGAGAATGAAGAGGAAGGTGTGGTGCCGTCGCATCCGTGCGTCTTCGTAGCGCCGGTCCGCCTCGGCGTTGGTGATGTGCTCGCCGGTGTATTCGATCAGTCGCGTGCCCTTTGGGATATCGGTGCGCGCATAGACGCCGCGTCCGTGGATCGTCGATCTGCGAAGCTCCAGCCACTCGTTCCCCGCCGACGAGCCGGTTCTGCGTGTTGCCATGGATCACGCAGCGGTTGGTCGGTTTCCCTTGTAAGCCTCGGCGGCGTGGCGGAGCGCTAGAAGCGCCGACGCTTCGAGCTCGTACTCCGTATGCAGGGCGCCGAGCCGGTCGGGGCCGTGTTCCTTGAACTCCTTGCTCGCGTCGTCGCAGCCGAGATTACGACGGAGATACTCGCGGCTCGCGAGCCACAGGGAGTTGGCGCTATGCCACCACTCTTCGTCGGCACCCGTGGGATGCACGTCGGCCGATGCCAGCTCGTACGCGTTCAACAGGGTGCGCAGCACCTCGTCGCAGTGCTCGCACGCCTGTTGTGCCGCCTGGAGCTCTTCCTCGACAGCGGACTTCTCGTGCACGCGCGACACGCGATCGTGCTGGTGACAGCACTCCACAGCCGCGCGGAACAGCGCGTCCGCGGAGTCGCGAACAAGTTGAGTCGGGGTTCTTGCCGGCCCACTCGGTCTGGCGGGGATTCGGGGGGAGCGGGGGGAGCGGGGGGAGGGCGGAGTTCGTGACTTGGGCATCATCTGAAGCGTAGCTAGTCATCCTCCTTGCCTCCAGCGGTACCGCGGGCTCTTTTAGCCTTGCCTTCTCCGAGAGTCCCCGATGCGCGCCCTCACGCTCTCACTACTCGCGGCCACGCCGCTTCTCGCGCAGGTCAACCGCCAACCAGCCCCAGCAGGGCCGGCCGACGCCGACGCGCTGCGCAAACTGACGTGGCGCTCGATCGGCCCGGCCAACAACGCAGGAAGAATCTCCGTGATCGTCGGCATTCCCGGCGACGTCACGACGTATTACGTCGCCGGCGCGGCGGGCGGGATCATCAAGACGACGAACGGCGGCACGACCTTCCGCCAGATCTTCGATAAGCAGAACGTGGCCTCGATCGGCGCGATCGCGATCGCGCCATCGGACCGCAATGTCCTCTATGTTGGCACAGGCGAAGGCAATCCGCGCAACAGCGCGTCGTTCGGCGACGGCGTTTACAAGTCCACCGACGCCGGCACCACCTGGACGCATCTCGGACTCGGCGACACGGAAAAGATCGCGCGCATCGTGATCGATCCGCGGGACCCCAACGACGTCTACGTCTGCGCGCTCGGACACGAGTGGGGACCGAACGACGAGCGCGGACTGTTCAAGACCACGGATGGAGGCAAGACGTGGCAGAAGGTGCTGTTCAAGAACAACCTCACGGGCTGCTCCGACGTTGACATCGATCCCACCAACGCGAACGTGGTGTACGCGGGCATGTATACGTTCCGGCGCTGGGCCTGGTACTTCGAGAGCGGCGGCGCGGAGACGGCGTTGTACAAGTCCACCGACGGCGGCGCGACCTGGAACAGATTGATGCGCGGTCTCCCAAAGGGCGCGATGGACCGTATCGGCATCAGCGTATCGCGCAGCGAGCCCAACGTCGTCTACGCGGTCACGGAGTCCAAAGACGAGGGTGAGCTCTTTCGCTCGGACGACGCCGGCGAGAATTGGCGCGTCGTGAATCGCGATCCGAACATCAACTTCCGGCCGTTCTACTACTCCGACATCCGCGTCGATCCGTCGAACCCCAACAAGATCTTCTCGCTGTCGGGCGCGCTCAATCTGAGTGAGGACGGCGGACGCACGTTCCAGCGGATCGCGAACGGCGTGCACGGCGACCACCAGGCGATGTGGATCGACCCGCTGATGCCGAAACGCGTCCTCGGCGGCAGCGATGGCGGCTGGCACATTTCGCTCGACGGCGGACGCACGTGGGAAGTGGTGAACACCGTCCCGTTCACGCAGTTCTACCACGTGAACTACGACATGCAGCAGCCGTATCACGTGTGCGGCGGGCTGCAGGACAACCATCACTGGTGCGGCCCGAGCAATTCGCTGTCGTCGCTTGGAATCCGGAAACCCGATTGGGTGACGTTCTCGTTCGGCGACGGATTCTTCGCGGTGCCGGACATCAGCGCGCCGTGGTTCGTGTACTCGGCGACACAGGGCGGCAACATCGTGCTCACGGATCTGCGGACTGGCGACGAGCGCAGCATCCATCCGTACCCGAATCGCGTCGGCTCGGCAGGCGACGCGTTGGAGACGCACAAGTATCGTTTCAACTGGAACTCGCCGATCGCCCTCTCGCCCTTCAATCCCAAGACGGTGTACTTCGGCGGCAACGTCCTATTCAGAACGACGAACTACGGACAGTCGTGGGACGTGATATCGCCGGATCTCTCGACGAACGACAAAGCCAAGCAGCGCTCGTCCGGTGGTCCCATCGTCGTGGACAACACCGCGGCCGAGTTCCACAGCACGCTCCTCTCGATCGCGCCGTCGCCAAAAGACTCGAATCTCATCTGGGTTGGGACGGACGACGGCAACGTGCAGCTCACGCGCGACGGCGGGAGATCGTGGACCAACGTGATCCGCAACGTGCAGGGACTCGCGCCGAACGCATGGATCTCCACAGTCGAAGCGTCGCCATCCGATCCGGCCGTGGCGTACTTCGCGGCGTCGCATCACCAGGACAACGACTACGCGCCGTACTTTTTCAAAACGGCGGACTACGGCAGGACATGGAAGCGGATCACGACAGGACTGCCCGCGAAGGGTTGGGCGCACGTGATCCGCGAGGACCCGCGCAACCGCAATCTGTTGTACGCCGGAACCGAGAACGGATTGTACGCGTCGTGGAACGGTGGCGACCGCTGGGTCTCGATTCGCAACGAGCTGCCGGCCGTGCCGGTGCGCGACATCCAGATTCACCCGCGAGACAACGACATGATCGTCGCGACGCACGGCCGTGGGATGTACATCCTCGATGATGCCGCGCCGCTCCAGACCCTTCCCGAGTTCGCGACGCAGGACGTCGCGCTACTCCCGATCAGGCCCGCGACGCGGTGGGTGATCGCCGGACGTGACGGCGATCTCGGTCAGAAGACCTGGACGGGACAGAACCCACCCAACGGCGCAATCATCAGCTACTTCCTGAAGACGGAAGCCAAGACTCCGCCGACCCTCACGATCTCGGACGGCGCGGGCCAGGTGGTGCGTCAGCTGCGGACGGTGCCGCGCGACTCCGGCGTGAACCGCGCCGTGTGGGACCTGCGCTACGAGGGACCACGGCAGCCGGCGGACACGGCGCTGCGGCGCCCAGGCGTCGCTGGCGCGCCCGATGAGGAGGAAGGCGGCGGACGGTTTGCCTTCAACAATGGTCCGTTCGTGATGCCCGGCGAGTATACGGCGACGTTGCGTGTTGGCGACAAATCGCTGACGACGAAGGTTCAGGTGCGCGCCGATCCACGCGTCGAGGTAACGGTCGCGGAGCTCAAGGCACAGCACGACGCGGCGCTCGCCATTCGAGATCTCATCTCGCGGGCGAACATGTTGCTCGAGCAGACCGACGGTATGGCGCGTCAGCTCGGGTCCATCAACCAGACGTTGCGACCCGGTGTGGGCGCAGCGAACGGTGGCCAGGCCGACAGCGCGATCGCGGTTCAACAAGGAGCCGCCAACGCGGCGCTTCAGGCAGTGAGCGCCGCACAGGCGCGACTGAAGTCGTTCCGCGACGACAAGCTTGTCCGCCCGCTCCCCGGTCTCCAATACCGCCAGTACCCGCGGCTGCGCGAGGAGCTGCAAAGCCTTGGCGCCGCCGTGAGCCGTCCCGAGGAGAAGCCGACGGACCCGCAGACGCTGCGTCTGCGCGAGCTCACCGACGAAACGATCGCGCTCGAGGGTGAGCTGCAGGCG
>DATBRO010000047.1:0-26512 GCA_036560265.1 Gemmatimonadaceae bacterium
CGGCGCGTCCACGCCAGGCCGTCAGGCGACTCTGCGTAGCCGATGCGATAATCCGGCGCCCGCCGAGAGTACCACATGCGGTAGCGATCGTCGTCGTGAATGACGCATGGACGCGCTACGGCGAACTCCTTGCCGTCGGCCGCGAGCGGAATCGCGACGTGTCCCCCCCCGCCGCGCTCCCAATGTGTCCCGTCCTTCGACTCCGTGTATTTGATGACGTGTTGCATCGTTTCTTCGGTCGATCCCCAGGCGAGGTTCGACCCGTACCACATTCGCCAGCGCGGTCCTTCGCGGAGGATCCACGGATACGACAGCGAAAATGGATCGACATGGCTGCGATCGAGCACCGGCGCTCGTGAGGCTTTCTCGAATCGCAGCGAATCGTCCTGCGCGATCGCCAGCCCGATGCTGTTTCGCCACGGCACCGTGTCCGAAAGGTTCCAGCCGACGTAATACAGAAA
Source organism: Gemmatimonadaceae bacterium (assembly GCA_036560265.1). Classification (GTDB taxonomy): domain Bacteria; phylum Gemmatimonadota; class Gemmatimonadetes; order Gemmatimonadales; family Gemmatimonadaceae; genus DASPMP01. Next base: position 462 of record DATBRO010000047.1, read on the forward strand.
CCGGCGATTGCCGTCTTTCACGAGGCACCCCATCGCCGCGCCGCTGTCGTCGAAAGTTCCCGGCGGCCCCGGCGCGACGAGCGGTTCGTCCGATAGTCGCTGGATGGTGTTCGGCTCCTTCAGATCCAGCTCCACGTACGAGATGTGCGAGCGGTTCGCTTTGTCGCGCGACGTGAAGTAGACGCGGACCAGCGTGTCGTCGAGCACTTCGGCCGTCGGCGTCGCCGCGTGCGACACGCGCCACGGAGTATCGCCTGACGGCCTGAAGACGAGCCCGAGCTTCTTCCAGCGGACAGCCGATCCGGTCAAAGCGTGATCTCGTCGCTGCGTTTGTCCGCGAGCGTGGGCCGCGGCGCGAGATACACCCCGCCCTCTTCGGTGTCCTTCATGATCACCGCGCCGGCCCCGATCAGCGTCCTCGGCGCGATCGTGATCGCGTTGCGCAGCGTCGCGTTGACGCCGATGAAACAATACGGCCCGACGCGCACGCGCCCCGACACCACGATGTGCGAGGCGATGAACGTGTGGTCCTCGATCGTCGAGTCGTGGCCGATGTGATTCCCGCTCCAGAGCGTCACGTCGCTGCCGATCCGCACGAAGGGCTGGATCGTGTTGTCCTCGAGGATGAAGCAGTTGTCGCCGGGGGGATGCTCGCTCAGATACGTGCACTTGGAGCTGACGTAACTGGCGAGGCGGTATCCCATCTTCTTGGCCTCCCCGTATTTCTCGGCGCGCAGCTTGTTCATCTGCGCGTAGCTCAGCGCAATGAACATCTCGTGCTTGTTCGGCGGATAGCGCTTCGCGACTTCGTCGAACGGCACGAGTGGGAGGTCGCGAAACGTGTCGCCCTCGCAGTACTTGCGGTCCACGGTGAAGGCCACGACGTCGTACTTGGTGTCCGTGGTGAAGTAGACGTGCGCCAGCCGCGCAATGTCGCCGGTGCCGAACAGGACGAGCTTGGGCGATTTCGACTTGGTGGCCATTAGCGCCGCACGAGGATCGTGAACTCGTAGAGCGGATAGTCGTGCAGCAGCGTCACGAATCGCGAATGCTTTCGCTTACAGTGATCGAACCAGTGCGACGGATCCGCATAGTGGAGATCGTCACGCCGCTTCTCGGGATCCGAATACGACGTCAGCGCGTTGAACGCGAACCCGCGCTTCGCGAGCGATGAGATTTTCTCGATGGTCGTTGTCATGTACTCGTCCCATGCCTTCGAATCCGTTTTGAGCTTCACGTTGAAGACACCGCTCGCCACGACATAGTCGGCGGGTTGTAGCTGTTCGAGATCCGTCGTGAACATGCCGCGACCGCGGGCCAGCGTTTTCGCCTCCCGGATCATCGCCTCCGAGATGTCGAAGCCCTGGTACTCGAATGCCTCGCCGTAATCCTGCAAGTAATCGAGCAGCGCACCGTACCCGCAGCCGAAGTCGATCACGCTCAGGAGGCCGCCTTGGCTGTCGTGCTCTCCACCCCACAAACGCGCCAACTGCTCGAACCGGAGCCGTTGGGAGTCCTCGGAGTTCCAGTCGACACCCCGCGCGGTCGCGCCGTGCTCCCGGAGACGCCCCGAGTAGTACCGTTCGACGTCGCGCAGCAGCGAAGGATCAGGCTCGCGCATGCGTCGTCCCGATCTTCATGAAGCTGCGTGCCGAAGCGCCCCCTCCCGTGTTGAACAGAAGGTCGAGGACGGTCACGCCGTGCTCGAACGGCAGATGTAGCTGCGGATATTCCGGATAGCCACCGTATTCCATCCAGCGCACCGTGATCCCTGCCTCCTCGAAGAGCTTCTCGTCGAGGTAGGCGCGCGCGGCTGGTCCCGACAAGTATGTCTTGGCGCCCGCCTGCGCGCAGAGATCGAGCAGCCGCTCGCTGCGTCCCTCGACGAGCTCGAAATCCGACGACCGCTTGATCGGCGTGCCGATCTCCAGCACGCCGCAGATCGCGCGCAGAAAATACTCGTTGATCTCCGTCAGGTATTTCATGTCCGCCACGGCGTCATACCACCCTTCGACCGTCGCCTTGAGGTCGCGAAAGTGGGGTGCGGCGGCGTACTGATGCAGGAGCGTCCGCCAATGCGTTCGCGCCCATGCTGGCTCGCTCACCACCACGTCCCGCACGCGCTGCGTGTACTTGCCCTTCACCTCGACCGGGATCGTGAGCCACTGAATGCCGGACGTCGTCTTGATCTTGTTGCGGTTGCGCCAATCGCGCCGCGTGTACTGCACGTCATCATACAAAATGAACTCGTCAACCGCGCCGATCATGTCGAAGTATCCCTTCCAGGGGATGTAGTTCGACTGCACGATGGCTACCCGCTTCCCGCTTCCCGCTTCCCGGTTCCCGCCTCCCGCCATCAGCCCTGACCGCGGCGATAAAGGCGCTTCTCTTCCGGCTGGTAGAACTCGTCGAGCGACGTCACCACGCGCGTATACCAGCCGAGCAGCTGCTGCGTACGTGGGTGCTGCCGCTGCACGAAGTCATAGCCGAGCGCGCGAACGTAGTCGACCTGCTGCTTGATGTACGATCGCGTGAATTGGTGATTCACGCCGAGCCGGTCCTTTCCCGAGACGTTCGCGCCCGCCGCGTGCCACAGCGTGCTGTCGAACACGAGCATCGAACCCGCTTCACATTCCACCGGCGCGGCAGCCGCCGCGAGGTATGCCTGCTCGGGCGCCGTCGTTTGCTGCTGGGTGCCAGGCACCGCCAGCGTCCCGCCGTTGTCCGCCGTGAAGGCGTCGATGGCGAACAGTGTGTTGATCGACGCGAGATATCCGTTCAGCACGCGCGGAAAATCCATGTGGAACTTGTTCTGAAAGGTCTTCGGCACTTCGCCCGGCGGGAACGACGGCAGGATGAATCCGTTCTGGAGGTGCAAGATCGCCGTGCTCGAGACCGTCGCGTCCACGACCTGGAGCACTTCCGGCAGCTCGAGGTACTTCAGAAAAAACTCGTCGTACTTCATCATGTTGCGCAGGATGCCGAGCTCGCCCGCTCGCGTGAGTCGCTCCTTCCCCACGTCGTCCTGAATCTTTTTCTGCACGGCGTACATGCGCTCGCGCGTCTGCGCCAGGAAGTCGGGCTCGAGCACGCCTTCCACGATCATGTAGCCCGCGGTACGCACCGCATTTACAGTGTGCAGAAGCCAATCGGTCTGCGTGCGGCAGTTCACCCGGAGAAGCGCCATGTCAGTCGTTGGCCTCGAAGACTTCCCGGACCACGGTATACGGTCGCTGTTTCACTTCGGTGAACACCTTGGCGAGATACACGCCGAGGACGCCCAGGCACAGCAGCGTGAGCCCGCCCAGGAACCAGACCGAGACGATGAGTGAGGGCCAGCCTTGGAGCAGCTCGCCGAAGAACACTCTCCTGATGATGAGGTACGTGCCGAACACGCCTGATAGCACGGAGATGCTCACGCCCAGGTAGAAGACGAACACCAGCGGCGCGCTGCTGAACGACGTCACCGAGTTCACGAGATGCGTGATCTTGCGTCGCACGTCGTAGCTGGTGGCGCCCTTGTGCGCCTTGTCCACAGGCAGCGGCACCTGCGTGAAGCCCGTGTGGGCCCAGAGCGCGCCGATGTTGATCTCGCGCTCCTGGTGCGCCACCAGCGCCTGCACGTAGCGGCGCGTCATGAGACGCACGGTGAGCAGGTTGCGCGGGATCGGCTGCGACGTGATCGCGTTGAAGAGCGAGTAATACATCGCGCCCGTCGCGCGCTCGAACGCGCTGCCGCGGCGCTTGCTCTGCACGCCGTAGACGACGTCCGCGCCGCTGCGATCCATCTCCTTCTTGAAATCGGAGAGGAGCTCCGGGCTCTCTTCCAGATCCGAGTCGATGAGAAAGACGAGATCGCCACGCGCGTGCGCGAGTCCCGTCATCATGGCTTTGTGGTGGCCGAAGTTGCGCGCGAGGTCCACCACCTTCACGCGCGGGTTCCTGCGCCGCGCGTCGAGCGCGACTTCGAGCGACTTGTCCGGCGACCCGTCGTTGACGAGCACGATCTCGAAGTCGGCCGTGAGCTGTCGCGCCGCGTCGGACGCTCGGCGGCAGAACTCTTCTATGTAGGGCGCGGACGCGTACAGCGTGCTGACGATCGACAGGCGCATGGCACCGCCAATCTAGTGTTCGGATGCCGCGAAGCCACAAAGGCCACTATGTCCGACGCCACAAAGGCCACTATGTCGAAGGTTCATCCGGATCAAAGCCGATCTAGCGGATAAGAGCCGATGAACTGACAACTGAAACAAAGTTCTTGATCGACCTTTTATCTGTTCAATCCGTCTCATCCGGTCGAACCTTGGACATAGTGGCCTCCCGGTACGGCGACCTTTCCCACGAGCGGCCTATATTGCTGCGCCACGATGACCATCGATTATCCCGAAACCGGCCACGACTGGTGTGCTGCCGTCGAAGACGCCTCGTGGTGGTTTCGCCACCGGAATCGGTTCCTCGTGGAGGTCATGCGTCGCTTCCCGCCGCCTCCCGACACTCCGTTGTACGACGTCGGCGGCGGCAACGGTGTCGTCGCCGCGGCCCTACAGAAAGCGGGCATCCCGACCGTCGTCGTGGAGCCCGGCGAGGCTGGCGCGCGCCGGGCGCGAACGCGGGGATTGGAATCCATCTGCGCGACGATGGAAAGCGCTGGCTTCGCGCCGGCATCGCTCGGCTCGATCGGCATGTTCGACGTCGTCGAGCACATACAGGACGGCAGCGGATTTCTTCAGCGCGCGCGTGCCCTGCTCAAACCGCGTGGCCGGATCTACCTCACGGTGCCTGCGTACCGGATCCTGTGGTCGGCCGAGGACGTATACGCGCACCATTTTCGTCGCTACACCGCGCGCAGCATGCGACGCACGCTCGAGGCAGCCGGTTTCGAGGTCGAGCTGTCGACGTACATGTTCGCGCTGCTGCCCCTGCCTATCCTGCTGATGCGCAGCATCCCGTATCGCCTCGGTCGCGCGCGGCCATTCACGCTCGAGGGGGCGCGGGACGATCACACGGGAACGCGGGGCATCTCCCGTGCGCTTGTCGACAGGCTGCTCGACCTGGAGCTGCGCACGTTTCGGACGCTGGGCGCGCTTCCCTTTGGAGCGAGCGTCGTGGCCGTAGGAAGAAAATCATCCTGAGAGTGCCAATGCAAACGCGAACGATCACACCCTCCGACTACCTCTTCATCCTCGGCACGATCCTGTTCACCGTCTACGGACAGATCGTACTCAAGTGGCAGGTGAGCCGGCTTGGTCCGCTGCCCTTCGCGATGGGCCCCAAACTTCTTGTCCTGGCTCGGCTGCTGGTGAATCCGTGGGTCATGTCGTGCATCGTGGCCGGGCTGCTGGCGTTTTTCTGCTGGATCGTCGCGCTCACGCGATTCCAACTCACCTATGCCTACCCGTTCGTGAGCGTCACCTTCGCGCTCGTGCTGATCCTCGGCGCGGTTTTCTTCGGCGAGAGTCTGACGGTCGGCAAGGTGGTCGGCGTCGCGTTCATCGTGCTCGGCGTCGTCATTGGAAGTCGCGGTTAGCGGCGCTTCGCTGGAGGCGCGTACGACCGGAACGACATCGCTTCCTCATCGAACACGAACGCGGTGCGATCTTCCGCGAGTTGCAGCAGCTCCTTGTTCCGGTCGCCGAGGTCCTGCACCACCCACACCGGTGCGGCGCCCAAGTTGGTGTAATTCGAGACGAGACCCACGTGATGCGGTTGTTGCGCGTAACGGATGAAGACGATCGATTTGCGCGACGGCAGTTCCTTCATCGCTGCCGCGAACGCGTCGGTCACGCTGCTCGACTGCCGATGTTGCTCGCGCCAGTAGCTCAACGTCGGGAGCGCGAAGACGCTCAGCGCGAGCGCGACGAGCGACGTGCCGAGCTTCGGCCGGCGATCGATGTGCAGTTGGATGACGACGCCGCGTACCATGGCAACGAGCGCGCGCCAAATGCCGCACGCCGTTATCACGGCCACGACCGGAGCGACCCCGAGGTAGTAGAGCGTCCAGGAGGGATCGTGCGCGTACGGTAGATAGGCGAGCAGCAGCAACACGGCGCCGATGAGACCGAAGCGCAGCTCCCGTCCCAAGGCCCCCCCCCAGAGTCCGACGAGGAAGAAAGGCAGCAGGATGAGCTGCGTTCTGCCCCACAGATCGCGGAGCACGTACCAGAGGCGCTCTCCGAAGAGGCGCGGCAGGTTTTGGACGCGCTGTCGCTCGTGTGACGCGAGAAGCTCTTCCGAGAGCGATTGCACGACCGGCGAGAGCGTCCGGCGCGGCGGCGCCGTGTCCAGTGTGAAGCCGGGTTTGTCGAACGGGATATAGTCGGTGTTATACAGCTCGATCGGCGTGACTCTACGGTCACCCGTCGTGCGGGCGCTCCAGAGCGGAACGATCGCGAGCACCACGAGACAGACGCCGACCGCGATCGGCGCCGCGACCCACAAGCGATAGCGCATGACGTCGTTGACGAGGACTACGGCGATCGGAATCGCGAACGCGAGCATCGCGACCGGGCGCGTGATCGCGCCCCACCCGATGGCAAGCGCCATCAGCGCGACCCACGTTTTCTTGCGCGTCTCGCGCCACTCGAGGAGGCACCACCACGCCGCGAGAACGAGGGCGGTGCTGGTCGTCTCGGCGAAGTAGCTGGGTTGAAAGCGGAGCACGAGCGGGGTCGTCTGCCAGACGATCCACGCGAGCAGACCGGTCCACGGATTCGTGACCCGCGTCGCGACCATCATGAGGAGCGCGGCGGTGACGCCGGCGATCAGCAGCGGGATCAGGGGAGGAAAGCGAAGCAGCGCGCCGATCGCGAGCAACAGGGCGTGCCCCGGCAGATACTTGGACGCGATCGCGGGGACGACGAGCACCTGCGGTTGCTCGAAGAACTCTGGGATCGGCGGACTTGGCGCGGTCCACGCGAAGCGGGCGAAGATCTGGGACTGGAGCACGTACGAGCGCTCGTCGTGGATGACAGGAAGCGGCTTCGCGTCGCCCCACGTCCACCAGACGACGAGGACGGAGACGATGCCGGCCGCGAGCGGGCCAAATCTCCGCAGCCACGCCTCGAAGCGCTCGAAGCGATCGTCGAGCTCGGAGGGGTTGACGATTCGCGCTGCCCAGAACGCCGCGAGGAGGGTAAAGGCGGGCAGCAGGAGACGGATCATTGGCTGGAGAGACTAACGTTCCCCGGCATTACCACAACCACCATTTCCGTGATAGGCTTGAGCTACATGAAAGGGATCATCCTCGCCGGCGGCACGGGCACACGTCTGTATCCGGTCACGCGCGTCGTCAGCAAGCAGCTGTTGCCGGTTTTCGACAAGCCGATGATCTACTATCCGCTCTCCACGTTGATGCTTGCGGGCATTCGGGACATCCTGATCATCACGACGCCGGAGGATCTGCCCCGGTTCCGGGAGCTGCTGGGGGACGGAGGGCAGTGGGGGTTATCGCTCAGTTACGCGCAGCAGCCCGCGCCGAACGGAATCGCGCAGGCCTTCGTGATCGGGCGGAGCTTCATCGGCGGAGACTCGGTAGGTCTCATCCTCGGCGACAACATTTTTCATGGCGATGGGTTGCGCGGCATGCTGCAGCGCGAGACGAGCCAAATGCGCGGCGCGACGATTTTCGGCTACTACGTGAAGGATCCGCAGCGCTATGGCGTCGCCGAGCTCGACGCGTCGGGCCGGATCACCAGCCTCGAGGAAAAGCCCGCGCGGCCGAAATCGAACTATGCGGTGACGGGGCTGTACTTCTACGACAACGACGTCATCTCGATAGCGGCCGGACTGCGTCCGTCGGCGCGAGGTGAATACGAGATCACCGATGTGAATCGCGCGTATCTCGAGCGCGGCGCCCTGCGCATGTCGCTGTTCGGTCGCGGAATGGCCTGGCTCGACACCGGGACACACGAGGCGCTTCAGAGCGCATCCGCGTTCATCGAAATGGTCGAGCAGCGGCAGGGATTGAAGATCGCGTGTCCAGAGGAAGTCGCCCTGCGACTTGGCTACATCGATGCGGAGCAGCTTCGTAAGTTGGCCGCGCCGCTCAAGAACAGCGGCTATGGCGACTACCTCCTGAGCCTCCTCGAGGACCAGCCGCGGTACATCTCCGCGTCGGAGCAGCCGCAGCGATGACGATCCTCGTTACCGGCGGCGCGGGCTTCATCGGGTCAGCGGTGGTGCGGCATCTGATTGCGGAGTCCACCGACACCGTCGTTATCGTGGACAAGCTCACGTACGCAGGAAACCTGGACTCGCTATCGACTGTTGCGGACGACCCACGTTTCCGTTTCGAAAAGGCAGACATCTGCGACGCGCCGGCGCTGCGACGGGTCTTCAGCGACAACGATCCTGAGGCAGTCATTCACCTGGCCGCGGAATCTCACGTGGACCGTTCGATCGACGGCCCCGCCGATTTCGTTCAGACGAACGTGATCGGAACGTTCACGCTGTTACAGGAAGCCGGGCATCACTGGAAGGCGCTCTCACCGACGCGTCGCCGGTCGTTCCGCTTTCTTCACGTCTCGACGGACGAGGTGTTCGGCACGCTGGGTCCGCATGGCAAGTTCACCGAGCTCACGCCGTATGCGCCGAACTCGCCATACTCAGCGAGCAAAGCCGGATCGGACCATCTCGTGCGCGCGTGGCACCACACGTATGGGCTGCCGTGCCTCACAACGAACTGCTCGAACAATTACGGCCCGTATCAGTTCCCCGAGAAGCTCATCCCCCTGATGATCCTGAACGGCATCGCGGGAAAGCGACTGCCGGTGTACGGCGAGGGCGCGAACGTTCGCGACTGGCTGTATGTCGACGACCACGCGAGGGCGCTCGTACTTGTGCTGCGAGAGGGTCGGATCGGCGAGACGTACAACGTCGGTGGCAACTCCGAGCGCAAGAATCTCGATGTCGTTCGAACCCTCTGCGCGCTGCTCGACGAACTGAGTCCGGACGCGCGAATCGGACGGCGGGAGAGCCTGATCCAGTTCGTGGAGGATCGGCCTGGCCACGATCTGCGTTACGCGATCGACTCGACCAAGATCGCGCGAGAGCTGGGTTGGGCACCGAGTGAGACGTTCGAGAGCGGTCTTCGAAAGACCGTCGGTTGGTACTTGTCGAACCGATGGTGGTGGGAGCGCGTCCTCAGCGGTTCGTATCGCGGGGAACGCCTTGGCCTGGCCGAAAGTCCGAGACGATAGCTCTCTCAGACCAGCTGGCGCATCTCGCCCGACGGCCGCCCCTTGCGCTGGCGCGTCGGCGGATCCGTGAGCGAGGGTACGCCGTTTTGCGGCGTTCCGTTCGTCACGAAGTCCGGTACGAGCGATCGTAACTCGGTACGGAGACGTTCCTCGTTGACGTCACTCAGCGCAGCCTCGATGAGCGCACCAATGTCCAAGTCGGTGCACGTGTGGTGATGGCCGTTGCGAGCCCGCAAAACCTTGGGATGCTCCGTCGGCTCGGCGATCTCGTGATCGAAGAACATCTCCTCATAGAGCTTCTCGCCCCGCCGAATTCCGGTGAACTCCATCTCGATATCGCTGCCTTCCTCGAGTCCGGAAAGTCGGATCATGTCGCGCGCGAGGTCCACGATGCGCACAGGCTCACCCATGTCGAGCATGAACAACTCACCGCCGCGGCCGAGCGCGCCCGCCTGCAACACGAGCTGCACGGCCTCTGGGATCGTCATGAAGTAGCGGCGCATGTCCGGATGCGTCACCGTGACGGGCCCGCCGGCGTGAATCTGGCGCATGAAGGTGGGCACGACGCTGCCGCGGCTACCGAGCACGTTGCCGAACCGCACGGACACGAAGTGGCGATTGTGCGCGCGCGCGGCGTTCTGCACGATGCACTCTGCCACGCGCTTCGACGCTCCCATGACGTTGGTCGGGCGGACGGCCTTGTCGGTGGAGATGAGCACGAAGTGCTGCGTGCCACAGGAGATGGCCGCGTCGACGACGTTGCGCGTGCCCTGCACGTTGTTCGTGATGGCTTCAGTGACATTCTCTTCCATCAGCGGCACGTGCTTGTGCGCGGCCGCGTGGAAGACGGCGTAGGGCTTGTGCTCGGCGAAGATGCGCTGGATGCGCTGGCGGTCGCGAATGTCCGCGATCACGGGGATGAGCGCATTTCTCGGCGCGTCCGCAATCAGCTCGTGGAGAATCTCGAAAATCGGATTCTCGCCGTGGCCGAGAAGAATCAAGTTTTTCGGGTTGAGCGCGACGAGCTGACGGCACAGCTCTGCGCCGATCGAGCCACCGGCGCCTGTGACGAGCACGGTGCGTCCGGCCGCGAGCCGCCGAACGGCCTCGAGGTCGGTCTGGACCGGGGACCGGCGCAGCAGGTCTTCGATCTGAACCTCCCGCAGCGCGGCGACGCTGACGCGACCATCGAGGATCTCGAAGAGGCCAGGCACAGTCCGGGTTCGAAGCCCCGCTTCGTACGCGGCGCGGACGACCTTTCGCACGACATTTCCGGGGGCGCGCGGCATGGCAATGATCAGCTCCTGCGCGCGTTCCCTCTCCGCGACCTGCTGGATTTGCTCGAGCGTCCCAAGCACCCGAAGGCTGCCCAACCGCAGTCCGAGCTTCGTATGATCGTCGTCGACGAATCCAACCGGCGTCAGTCCCAGCTGCGGATTCGAACGAATCTCCTTCACCACCATCTCGCCCGCGGCACCTGCGCCCGCGATCAGGACGCGACGGTCGCCGTCCGTGGCGCGGCGCTGTGGATACGTCTTTCCGGTTACCCGTAGAAGCAGCCGCGGCGTCGCAACGACCGCGATGCTGAAGATCGAGTACATCGCGAGCACGGAGAGCGGAACTCGGACGGTGGTGAGCCCCGACAAGGGTAAGACCGTCCCACCCACAATCCATGCGACGAGAGCGGCGGCAACCCCCGCCGCGAAGATCAGCTTCAACTCCCAAATGCTGGCGAAGCGCCACAGGCGCCGGTACAGACCGAAGCTCAGCAGAATCGCGATTTCCAGCGGCACCATCAGGATGGCGAACGCGAACGCCGTCCGCGTGTGCTCCGGATCCCACGCGAAGGTTTCGAAGCGCAGTCCGTAAACGACAAACGGCAGCACTGCGAGCAGTGCGGCGTCGGAGATGAGCAGGTATCGGTTTCTGAAGCGCTTCATCAGTTGGGTTAAGACTTTTCCCGAGGCCGTACGTTACAACCCGAAGCCGAGAAGAGCGAGCTAATCTACGTGTTTACTTCTGGTTAGCTAGTGCATTCGCTTCACCGAACGAGGAGCTCAGGCACCGCTTGCTTGCTATCGCGATGGGTACGCAGCGCGTTTCGCATGCAGCGGGATCGTCTACCTCGCCGCTAGAACAAGAGCCGTCCATGATTTGACCGCAAATACGAGAGTGCCGCTCCCTGAAGCGGCGTCCGCGTATGAGCCCCAAGCGTGCGCAATCCGCTCCTTATTCCACCGATATAATCGGGAAAAGTTCCGTTGCGCAGAGCGGAGATAGCGTATCGGCTCAGCCAAAGACCGAGGTAGGGCGCGAGGTAGGCCGCCGGGAGAAACTGCTTCGCGAGGAACAGGCGATTGCGAACGTGATAAAAGATCTCGGCTTGCGGCCGACCCATCGACTGCAAGACTGATGGCATTGGATCGTGGTGCACGACGATGTCGGGCGAGTAGAAGATCTCATATCCGGCCTGGATTGCCCGGTACGACAGGTCGAGCTCTTCCTCCCCGAACACGAAGCTGTCGTGATAGCCCCCGATTCTCTCGAATAAGCTGCGCCGAATGGCGTGCGCGCCGCCGAGGAAGTACGAAACGAGCTGGGCTCGATCGACCAAGCCCGGTGAACACCGTTGCTGATGCCGCGGAAAGGGAATCAGCAGTCGGGGAACCGAAAACTTGTGGTCCACGATGCGCGTCGCCACGATCGCTGTCTTGGGGCGTTCGCGAAGGATGTCGCTGATGCGCGTCAGGCAGTCAGGCCCATCGAAATAAGCGTCGTCGTCCAAAATGAACAAAGCTTCTCCCGAGGCTTCATTGACCAGCCGATTGCGACCCGCCGCAATTCCGAGCGGGGTTTGTGCCCGTAGAACTCGCACATCCCGGATCCCGGCCTCCTTCAAGACGTCCGACACGCGAAGCTGATCGGAGGCGTCGTCGAGCACGAGCACCTCGTGGGCCGCGACGCGTTGTTTCGCGATACTCGCAAGACAATGCAACAGTGGTGCTGCGCGATTGCGAGTCGCCACGAGCACCGAGATTTTCATTCGGCCGCTCCGCGCCGCGTGCCGGAATGCTCGGCGCCGCGGAGTGCGGTGCTCACCGCTCTCCCACGACCAGGTACTGTCCGCCGAAGGGCACCCATCCCATGAATCGCTCCAGTACCCGGAGCGCCGCGAGAGCACGCGGAAAGAAAAAGTAGAACTTTGAGTCGCGGATCTCGAGGCCGCTCCCGCGCATCAGACGCACGGCCTCCTGTCGGCGCAGAAGAACGACGTCCTTGTCGAAGGGGACGGCGTTCACCACGCGACGCGTCAGGGGATTGAGGGGATTGTGCTCGAACAACACGAGGCGGCCGCCGGGACGCAGTACGCGCCGTAGCTCGTCGAGCCAGCCTTTCTGTTCGCCGGCTGGAATGTGGTGAAACACGCACGCCGCAACTGCGAGATCGAAGTGTCCGTCATCGAAGGGAAGTCGATCGTCGGGTTGCTGGACGAAATCGATGTCGCGCGGCGATTTCGCCCGTGCTGCGTCGAGGCTCTCCTGAGAAGGATCGACCCCAACCACCTTCGCTCGCGGAAACTGCCCAGCGAGCGCGCGAGACGCGTTGCCGATGCCACAGCCGAAATCCAGGACGCACGACGTGCTGGCCGGCGCGAGCTCGCGAGCCAACTTCGCTTTCAGTTCCGCGAAGAACGCGACCGACTCTCCCGAGGCGTTGATCGCCGCTTGGACGGTCGCGTCGTACTCACTGGCGTACTGGTCGAAGGTGTTCGGAGTCGACATGCTGCGGCAGGGAGGAAGGTGTCGCGGCGCCCGAAATCATCTCGGCCACGACGGCGACGGGTCGGGATTTCACCTCGCGAAAAATCCGGCTGATGTATTCACCGAGAATACCGATGGTCAGGAGCTGTAGACCGCCGAGAAAGAAGACTCCAAGCGCGATGGTTGCCGTGGCCGCTCCGCTCGGCAATTCACCCATGAATTTCCACACGAGGATGACGACGGCTCCGGCGAATGCAAGCATCGAGATGGAGGCTCCCACCAGCGAAGCCAGTCGGAGCGGCGCATCCGAGAAGGAAAACAGGCCGTCGAGCGCGAGCCGCAGAAGCTTGCTGAAGGTGTACTGTGGCTCTCCGAAGCGCCGCGCATCGCGGTCGACGGCAACCGCCTCCTGCCGGCCACCGAGCCATGCGCGCAGGCCGCGCACGAAGCGGAGGCGCTCCGGCAGGGCATTGAGGCGCTCGACGAACGCGCCGTCCATCACGCAAAAGTCGCCGGAGTCCAGGGGAATCTGCACATCGGCCAGCCTCGCGAGCGCACGATAGAACGCGAGGTATGCCAATCTGCGTCCGAGCCACTCGCGCCGCGTCCGCCGGACCGCATACGCCACGTCGGCGCCACCGCGCCAGCATTCATAGAGTGCGAGCAGGTCGGAGGGCCGGTCCTGAAGGTCGGCGTCCATGATGGCCACCGATCTCCCTTTGGCATGCTGAAGCCCGATGGAGATCGCCTCCTGGTGGCCGAAGTTGCGGCTCAGCCGAAGACCGATGACCCGCGCGTCCTGTCGCGCCAGTTGCCGCAGAATCTCGGGCGTGCGATCGCGACTGCCGTCGTCAACGACGAGAAGCTGAAATGAGACGCCGCGAGCGTCGAGTGCCTGCGCGAGCTCGCGATACAGCACCGGCAGATTCTCTTGTTCGTTGAAGGCCGGAACGACGATGCACAGCTCCGGCAGCGGCCGCGTATCAGCGCTCGCCACGGGTCCCATCCAGAACGGCAGCGAAGGGTTCTTCAGCGCGAGGACCCACGGCTGGCGTCAAGCCCCGCGGGAGCGGCTGCACCACGTGACTACGCGAGTTCTCGATCGCGCCGCGGTCACGAGCCGGGAAGAGTCGGTTCCGGAGCTTCAACGTTGGAATCTCGACGATCCGTGCCATGATTGTGCCGACGACAAGTGCGCCGAGGACATACGTCGCCGCGGCGGCGCCGTATCCGAGTGGAGCTCCAGCGACACGCTCCACAAGCCGTACGCCCGTGGATGCCACGTACAGGTGCCACAAGTAGATCGAGTACGAGTACGCGCCGATCGCCGCGGCAAGCCGCCAGACACGATTGCGGGGAGTGTCGCTCAGCAGCACGCCTACCATCACCATGCCGCTCCCGAGATAGAAGAGCGTGAAGCCCGCGGTGTAAATGAACGGCGTGCTCTCCAACGGAAAGACAAACGGCGGGCTTAGCAACAAGAACCCGCCGAGCATCAGTGGCCAGCGCCAGGGCCGCAGGGATTCGAATCTGTCCGTGTGGAAGTGATAGGCATAGGAAATCGCGACTCCAAAGAACAGGGAATCGAGCCGCAGGTGGCTGGCGAAATTGTGCCTCAGAAACGAGAACGTTGGATCGAAGTACCAGGTGATCAGCCTCAGCCCCAGCGCGCCTGCTGCGACGCATAGCGCCGTGGCAAACACCGGCTCGAGTGGCGCTTTCGATTTTCTGTTCAATCGCAAAATCAGAAGCAGCGCTATCGGCAGAAGCAGGTAGAAGTGCTCTTCGACCGCGAGCGACCAGGTGTGCGCCCACATCCCAGGGAAATAGCTCTGGAAAAACGTCAGCTCCGACGCGAGTTGCGATCGCTGGATCGGTCTTCCCTGGATCATCGCCGCGATCACGGTGATCGCGATCAGCAGGAAAAACGGCGGATAGATCTTCCATCCTCTCCGCATGTAGAAACGGCCGACCGAAAGGCGCTGGCGCGACTTGTATTCGGTGAATAGAAGCCCCGATACCAGAAAGCCGCTGAGCACGAAGAACAGATCCACGCCAACCCAGCCGCCGCGTTGCCACGTGGCGATGAATGCTCTGGATACGCTCGGCCACGTGTCCGGCGCCAACGACATATGACGGCCGAGCACGAGGAGAATTGCGAGCAGGCGAAGCACGTCGAGCCCGATCAGTCGCGGCTGACTCTGTGCGCCAACGCCTGGTCCGTTCGGCAACTGTCGCGCTCGTGAATGGGTCAACGTTTCACGAGCTCGAAGGTGAACATCCAGCTCCACCTCTGCAGAAATGGAATCCTTGTCAGCACCTTGTCGAGAGTGTGGCCGACGTCGATGGCCACTTTGCGCAACGGCGCGGGGGCCAGCACTGCGGCCGGCGCTGTCAGAAGGTGGAAGCGAATGTTCTCGACGCGGAACCACCGCTGCGCGAACGCGACTTCGCGCAGCGTCAGAATGTGATCTTTTTCCCAGGCCGTGCGCAGCTGCGGAGTCCTATTCCGATACCATTGGATTACCGGATTGTACCCGAGCGCTTCGAGACAGAACACTCGGCCAGAAGGTGCCATGAGGCGATGCAATTCGGGAAAAGCTCGCGTGAGATCCAAATGGTGCAGCATGCCGCTGCACAGACAGCTATCGAAGGAATCGTCCGGGAAGCCGGTCGCTTCGCAATCACGCTGGAGAAAGCGAGTCCGACTCGTCACGCCGGCCCGTTCCGCATCTCTTGCAGCATTGTGGACCGAGACGGCGCTGATGTCGATGCCAACCGCCAGTTCGGCGCCCGCGAGAGCTGCCTCGATCGCCCTGCCCCCGTTACCACACGCGTAATCGAGGAACGTCTTCTGCGGCACAGTGTTTTCGATCCATGCTTTCACGTATGAGCGAACCGGTTCCGCCGCCACATAGAATCGCTCGTTCGAGCCATCATTCGAGCCATGGGCAGCCTGCCTTTCGTCGTCCACCGAGCGTTCGGCATCGTGGAAATCCGCCTCATCCCGCTTGCGCCTTTCGAGTGAGCGAATCCATTCCGCGCCGAGAAGGACCGGCTGCGCATCAACCCAGTGGGCAAGCGATTGTAGAGTCGATATAGACGTCACTGCGGCAACACCTTCACTTGAGGGACGTCCCAAAAGCGGGCGTAACACTGGTTATGGGGGTGCGCGGGATCAGCTGTGATGTCCTTGAAGAGAATCGTCTTCGGAATGCGGCTGAGTGGCGGAACGGTCACCGCCTCACTGCGATGACCGGCCGCCCGGAGCGAGCTGTCGCGTTCGGTGAGCTCCCGGTCGTACGTCGCCGCGCGGCCGGTAATCAAATCTTCATACGCCTGACGAACGTTGCCATCGCCGAACAACATTACGGTCACGGCGAGGACGAGCCACCCGTGAAAGAGAGGAAGCCGCACTTCGGAAACCGGCGAGCGGAACCGGTCGGACAGTTGAATCCCGGCCGTGAAGACCGAGAGCATCCCGAGCAGCTGGAAAAACAGCAGCGCCACGTTTATCACTCGATCGGGCGGGCCGGGGCGAAACGCGAACCCCGATGCCCAGTGCGTAAAGAAAAACGCACCCCACACGCCGGCAGCGCCGACGAGAGGCGGTAGACGCCACGACGTTTTGCGCCACGGCGAACCCGCGGGAATTTGCGCGGATGCCGCCACGCCGCTCAGGAATACCGCCAACGCGCCCACGAGCAACGGCGCGCTCGAGAGCCACTCGATCACGGTGGCAGCCGAAAATGCGGCTGACCCGAGAAAGGGACCAACCACTCGCGACAATCCTCCGGTGGCCGCCGCTCGCTTGGCGTTGCCCGGAGCAAGCACGTCGAAGACCCCCGCCGCCGCGGCGAGCGTGAGCGGGACGAGCCAGAGATGCCAGCGCGCGACCTTGTCGCGCCGTGACACCCACGCGAGCACAACGAGAATCAAACCGAGAAGCAGCAGGACAACTTCGTTGATTCCGGCGGCGAGAGCCGCCAGCACGCCGGCGATCGCAGCCCAGCCCCACGCGGTGGCCGACGACCGGCCTCTCTGGCTTCGAATGGCAGCTGCGAACGTGGCGAGCGCGAAGATCGATCCCCACGTCGTCACGCTCGCGCCGTTGTACCAGTAGAAGCCCTCTGCCGGTGATGCCATCCGGTACAGGAATACGGCGAGAACGCCCAGGCAAAACACGGCGACGGCCCTCGCGCGAACCCTTTCGCGCAATACTTCTACGGCGAGCCAGAACAGGGCGAGGTACAGACCGGCAAGCAGCATCACCGGAACGAGCTTGTAACCGCTGTGTGATGGGGGCGACACCGGTGTCAGGTTCATCACCACGATCGCGGTAAACCGTCCCGTCCATCCGTTGTACCAGAACTTCGCCGCCTCCCAAAAGCCAAGCGTTCGCGTCCGCTCGGCGAAGCACCAGTCGTCGTAGGAAGGGTGCGCATATCTCGCGACGATGACGAAGGGGACAATCGCCAGTAGCAAGAGACCGATCGTGGCGCGAGGCAGCGCGCGGGAGAGCCAATTTTGATTCGTTGGCACACCTAGCCCCTCATCACGCGGGCGCTCGGTCGCGATTGCCACCTTATGCGAGCATTCCGGCGACCGCCGACCCGATCGCAAGACTGGCGGTCGCCGCGGGGCTGGGAGCGCTGAGCACGTGCACGGCGTCGGGTCTTTGCACGAGTACAAAGTCGTGTACGAGCTCGCCTCTCGGAGTCATGACCTGCGCTCGCACCCCCGAGTTGCCGCGAACAAGATCATCTCCGGTCACCTGTGGCACCAGCTTCTGCAGGGATCGCACGAAGAGCCGGCGGCTCAATGATCTGGCCACCTCGTACACCGCGGTGCCAGGGTAGCGGGCGAGGAAGCGCCACAGGCCGGAAAACGAAATCGCGGATGCCAGGTCGCGTGCGTTCACGTTCCGCCAACGATAGCCCTCCCGCGCCAGCGCCAATACTGCGTTCGGACCCGCTTCCACTCCGCCGTGCACCATGCGGGTGAAATGCACTCCGAGAAAGGGGAAGGCGGGATCGGGCACCGGGTAGATCAGATTCCTTACGAGCGTGGCTTTCTCGGGCCGCAGCGTCCAATACTCTCCGCGGAACGGGACGATACGCACGTCAGGCCGCTCGCCCGCCATGCGGGCGACGCGGTCCGCGTGCAGGCCCGCGCAATTGATGAGCGCTTTCGCGCGTTCCGTGCGCCCCTCGCACTCGATGACCCAGGCTCCCGCGTCGCCGGGCTCGCGACGCAATCGCCGAACGCCGGCATTGACAACAACCTCTCCTCCGAGCCGCTCCACCTCGCGTCGCAGTGCGGCGCACACCGCGCCGTAATCCACAATCCCCTCCTCGGGCACGTGAACACCCCACGCCCCTCCGACGTGCGGCTCCAGCTCGCGAAGCTCGCCACCCTCGACCCAGCGAAGGCCACGCAGGCCGTTGGCGGTGCCGCGCTCCAACAACACGCGGAGCCGGTCGCGCTCCGCAGTGTCGGTGGCCACCATCAGCTTGCCGCACTGCTCGTGGGCAATGCCGTGCTCGCGGCAGAATGCCACCATCTCGCGAATGCCCTCTCGCGCCAGCCGCGCCTTGAGCGAACCAGGGGCGTAGTGCAGCCCCGCGTGCAATACGCCGCTGTTGTGCGTGGACTGATGCAAGCCGACGTCGCGTTCCTTCTCGAGGACCACGACGTCGTTGTGCCGCTTGCCGAGCAGCAACTTGTACGCGGTGGCGAGGCCGACGATGCCGCCGCCGACGATTACGACCTGTCGTTGCATGCGAACGGTGGCGCTCCGTCCACCGGCCGCTACAGACCGCTCCGGTACACCGCGAGCTCGTGCACCATCGCCTCGACCGTCGGCGGTTGAGCGTGGCCGGCGGCCTTCCACAGCGCGGCGTTCACTTCGGCATTCGTCGTCCGCAGCCGGCGATCGATGACGCTGGGCGCATCCACGTCCTTGATCGTGACGGTCTTCCGATCGTACTCGCGCGCGAAGCTCCGCAGCAGATCGGCCTTGGTGATGTCCCCCGAGGGAATCACGTGCTGCACGTGCGGGAGCTTCGGCGCTTCCTTGATGATACCGCCGCAGATCTTCGCGAAATGCAGCGTGGTGACGCCGTTCCATTGATGGTTGCGATACCCGTTGAGCGTCGCGTTCGCATCCTGCTTCAGAAACCAGGACAGCAGCGAGACAAACCCCTTCACCTCGGGTCCGATGATGGAGCACCGAAGGTGGTTGACGTTCGACGAAGTCACTTCGCCCATGCTCTTCGTCTTGCCGTACACGTCCGTCGGATCGTGGGCCGCGCGCTCGTCGTAGTTGCCATCGCGCCCGCTGTAGACGCAATCCGTCGCGATCTGAATGACCCGGGTGCCGCTGCGCTCGGCGGCGACCGCGAGCCGAATGGGGAACATCGAGTTGACGCGAATGGCTCGGACGACTTCATCGCGATTGTCGTCGTGGATGTACGGCTTGATCACGCCGATGCAGTTCACCACCCAATCCACGCCCGCGAGATCGATGGCGCCGTCACCCTCGGCGTCGAGCGCTCGCATGGAAGCGGCGGATCCACCCGACGACGTGGCGTCTCGCGCCGTTCCACTCACGCGGAGCGACTTGTCCCTGCGAAGAAAGTCATAGACGATGGAGCCGAGCATCCCGGTCGTGCCGAGAACGAGTACGGTCGTCATGAGAAGTCTGATTATCGAGAGCGCTGGGTTCCGGCGGGAATCGCGCTGGTCTCGAGCCCGTCGTCCCGGTAAGAGTGGGCGATGGGAATGTGATACGCCGCGGCGGCGTGAGTGCCGAGGCTGTCGCCTTTCAGTCGGGCGATGAGGTCATCGGCGATGCGTCGCGACGAGCGCCCGTCCCCGAAAGGCTGCTTCCAGGTGGCTCCATGCAGCCGCTCGAGTTTTTCCACCGCCGCGGCGACCGCATCATCCGTCTGCTCGATGGACGGGTCGAACTTCACGCTCGCGCCGACGTCGTAGACCTGGGGACGCTCGGTGGCTCGCCGCATTTGCACCGACGGTAGCTGAAGAATGCAGGCTTCCTCGACGACCGTGCCGGAGTCCGACAGCGTGCCGCGTGAGTGCACGAGCAGCGTCAGGAACTCGTCGTATCCGATCGGATCCACCATCGACACGTTGCGCGGCACCGTGAGCCCGAATTCCTTGAGCATCCGCTGCGTGCGGTAGCTGGCCGGAAAGTACACAGTCCGGCCTACGGCACCCGCGAGCGCGAGGACGCGGGACAGCGCCGCGCGGTCGCCGACGTTCTCACGCCGATGACACGTCATCAGGTAGTACTCACCGCGTGTCACCCCGCGATCCGCGAAGAAGGTGGCGCTCGCGAGGCGCTCGTACCGCTCGGGCCGGCCGTGGTAATACTCGTTCAGCACGTCGACGATCGGATTGCCCACCACCGTGATGCGATTCGGATTCAATCCTTCCGCGATCCCCTGCGCGCGGTACTCCTCGAGATACGCGTAGATCCGGTCGGACAGGTGATCGGAGATCGTGCGGTACTTCTCTTCCGGCATGCGCCAATCGTAGGAGCGCATGCAGCCTTCGATGTGAACCACCGGAATGTTGAGCTGAGCCGCGGCGATGCACCCCACGACGGTATTGGTGTCTCCGAGGAACACGGCCGCCTCGGGTCGCAGCTCCTCGAGAACCGGAAAGAGGTGGGCGATGATCCCGGCCGAAATCTCCGCGTCCGTCGTGCCTTGTACGCCCAGCTCGATGTCCGCGGGAGCGACGTCGAGCTCGCGAAAGAACACGTCCTTCAGGTTGTCGGAATAGTGTTGACCTGACCAGATGAAACGCAGGTCGACGGACGCGTCGTCCCGTAGATAGCGGAGAATCAACGACGCGCGGATGACGTCGGGGCGAATTCCCAGAATGACGGCGAGGCGTTTTCGCGCGTGAGCGTGCATCGTTCAGGAGGAAGGACGGCTCGACGGAGGAGCTAGCGCTCCTCGACCTGCCACGGATTCCAGAAACGCGCGTCGATGCGGATGTCGTCGCCTTTGCTGTCCGCCAGCGTCGCCGTCGAGAAGTACTGGATCATCGTGTCGTTCGTGAGCGACATCGCGCCGTTCGCGTATCCGGGCGGGACGAACAGGACGCTGGGCGCGCGCTCGGAGAGCACGTACCGATGAACCTTGGCGTTCTTGTCGGGATTGTTCCAGTCGAGCACCCGCACCGCGGCCACGATCGCCGCGCCACGCAGCACCGTCACGTACTTCCCTTCCTTGCGGTGCCCGTGCCACGCACGAACGAAGCCGGCGAAATGATTCGTCACGACGTACGACCTGTGACACGTGGACGGATCGAAGTCGTTGACGAAGTACAGCGTGCCGCGATCGTCGGTGGCGCTGCCGCCGACGATCAGGCGCGGTTCGTCAGCGGTCATCTGGCGACGAACGTCGGCGTCTCGTTGAACGCCAACGCTGACGATTCTTGCTTGAGGAGCGCCGAGAGGTAGGCCAGGTTCGAGTACCGGTCGAGGCCCGTGTCGCGGATCCGGCCGTCGAGCACCAGCTGCTTGATCTCTTCGATGCCGTCGTCGAGGGAGTATTTCGGGCGAAAGCCAAGCTCTTTGATGGCTCGAGCGGCCGACACGCGATAGTTCCGCGTGTCCTGGAACATCGCCTCGCTGACCTCGATGACGCAGTCCGGAAAGTGCCCGCGTATCTGGTACGCGATGTCGATGATCCGCGTGTTCTTCGCCGTGAGATTGTACACGCCGCGGTTCGGCTGCTCCACGGCGCGCGCGAATGTGAGCGCGACGTCCTTCACATGGAGCAGCGGGCGGAATTGGTCGCCCCCGAACACACTGATGCGTCCGTGCTCGTGCGCGCGCACCGTGAGCGTGTTCACCACGAGGTCGAGCCGGATGCGGGAGAACTCGTCCCCGACGCCGAACAACGTCCCGAGCCGGAACGAGATGGCGTCGGAATCCGCCAGGGCGGTCTCTGCCTGTATTTTCGTGGCCGCGTACAACGACAGGGGATTCGTCGGTGACGTCTCGACGAGCTCACCATCCTGTGCGCCGTACACGCTGCACGTCGAGGCGAAGATGATACGCCCGTCGAAGTGGCGTCGGAGCCATTCCACCGACTTGAAGTTCAGCTCGAGCGTGATCTCGGGATTGAGCGCGCATGCGCCATCGCCAACGAGCGCCGCCAACCAGACGACGCAATCCGCCCAGTCGAGGTGTTCGCGCAACTTCGCGACGTCCCGAACGTCTCCACGGATGAACGGGACGCGCTTGCGGTACTGCTCCTCGTACAGCAGCACGTCGTACACGCGAACTTCATGTCCGGCTTCAATGAGCGCGTCGACCACGGCCCCGCCGACGTAGCCACATCCGCCGGATATCAATACTCGCTTCATCGATTACCACTCCTCACGATTGAACTCATTGCAGGTCCGGCAACCTAGTGTTTGACGCGGTGGATGTCTACGTGTAACGCGTTCTGCATCACGGTGTTGAACGGCAGAGCTCAGCCACGACGCGCTCCGCCGCGTGTCCATCCCAGCCCGGCGGACTGCGCTCCCCGAGCTTCGCGCGGCCGCTTTCCGCCGCGTCGATGGCCGCCTCCTCGATCTGCTCCGGCGTCGGAGGCCACGGGATCAGCCGGTTGGTCCCATGCGTGACCGTGATCGGTCGCTCCGTCTGTTCGCGGAGGGTGATGCAGGGAACCCCGAGCGCGGTGGTCTCCTCCTGAAGGCCGCCCGAATCCGTGAGAACGACTGCGGCTCCGTCCGTCAACGCCAGCATCTCGAGATAGCCGAGCGGCTCGAGACACATGATTCCCCCGAGATGGTCGCCGCTTCCCAGCGCGTCGATGTTCTGCCGCGTGCGAGGATGCAGGGGGAGCACCAGCGGGAAGCGGCTCGACACGCGGCGCAGTCCGTCGAGCACCGAGCGCAGCATCGGCGCGGAATCCACGTTCGACGGCCGGTGCAGCGTCGCGACGGCGTAGCGTCCGGCGGAGAGTCCCAGGCTCTTTGGATAGCCCAGCTCCCGCGCGCACGACAAGCTGTGCATCAGCGTATCGATCATCACGTTCCCGACGAAGACGACGCGTTCGGCCGGAATTCCCTCGGCGATGAGATTCGGCAGCGCGTCTTCCGACGGCGTGAGCAGGAGATCGGAGATGCGGTCGGTGAGCACCCGATTCACTTCCTCGGGCATGCGCCAATCGCCGCTGCGAAGGCCGGCTTCGACGTGCGCGATTCGGCATCCGATCTCCTCTTTCAGCTTGACCGCCACCAGCGCGCACGCCAGCGTCGAGTTCACGTCTCCCACCACGACGACCCAGTCCGGCCGTTCCTTGATGAGCACGGGTTCGAACGCGTCCATCACGCGCGCGGTCTGCGCTGCGTGGCTTCCCGAGCCCACGCCGAGGTGATGGTCCGGCGCGGGCAACTCGAGCTGCTTGAAGAACGTGTCCGACATGGTCGCGTCGTAGTGCTGGCCGGTGTGGACGAGCACCGTTTCGGCACCTACGACACGCGCCGCGCGGATGATGGGCGCAATCTTCATGAAGTTTGGCCGAGCTCCCGCCACCAGGAGGATGCGAGGTTGCTTCCGCATTACCTGGTTTCCCGCATCCAGAAGCTGCCAGGCCACCACGCGTGGCGCTTGTGGGAGCTGAACGCATCTTCGAGCTTCTGCGGATGGTTCAAGTGCATGTAACTCGCTGCTCAGGCCGCAACGGACCGGCTCAGAACTACGAGATTCTCCGTACCCGTGAAATTGCTGGCGGCAATCAGGGGCCCGACGGCGCGAAGAACCCCTCGCGGAATTGTCCTTCCGATTCGCATGTGCGCCCGGCGCCAGTCAAACGCTTCGAGCGTAAAAACGTCCTCGACCGCAAACCCGCAGCGGGTGAGCAGCGAGGTCAGCCCCGCGGGCGTGAAATAGTGATAGTGCATGTTCGGATTCCGCAGATAGAACAATTCGCGCAGGAGTCCGCGTGCGCCGAAGCGAGCCAGCCACACCGCGAGTCGGAACATCCGGCCCTCGGCGTTCGGAACGGCGATGAGCAGGTGGCCACCCTCCGCGCAGACGGCGCGCAACTCTGCCATCGTCGTGACGAGATCCGGAATGTGCTCGAGCACGTGCCACATTGTGACGACATCAGCGCGCGCATGCTTCGCCCGGGTCACGTAATCGTCCAATGTGCTCTGCAGTACGTACTCGGCGACGGATGCTTCGACTTGAATGCGCGCTGGTTCGATGCCAATGGCGTTCCATCCGAGATCGCGCGCCACACGCACCAGCCATCCGTACGAGGCGCCGACGTCCAACAATGAAGCGCCCTGCGGGACTCTCGCTTTCAATCGTGCCAGCGTCTCGCGGTATTGCCCGCTCCGAAAGGGTTCGAAGTACTCCCGATACACGCGCTCGTCGATGTCGGCGTAAAACTGACTCGATGTCTCGGAAGATTCGCTTTTTTCGTGCGCGGACCAGCTACGGCACGACAGGCATTGGCGAATCTCGACGCGTGGAAGGGAGAACCTGCCTGTCACGGGCGATCCACCGCACACGAGGCATGATGCCGAGTCCATCAGGCTCGGATTAGCAACGCTGATGCCGTTTCGTACATCTGTATCGCGATCTCGCGAATGCGTCCCGCGTCGAGCCGAGCGCGCGCGACCCGGAGATTCTCTTCGGCGGCCGAGTTGACCAGCGGGTCGTTTGTTACCGCCCGACGAATCGCGGCCGCCACGGGCTCCGGATCGTTCGGCGGAACCAGCATTCCTGTCTTGCCGTCCGTGACCCACTCGGAAGCACAGGACGTGCACGATTGAATGGGAAAGGCTCCCATCACCATGGACTCGAGCACCAGTGTGCTGATCGCATCGGAGATGCTCAATCCTACGGCGACACGCGCCTGGCCGAAGAGCCGTAGCATGTCCTGGTAGGGAAGCGGAGGGACCAACTCGATGTCGAGGCTCGTGGACTGGCGCAGAAGCTCAGCCGCGATTCGCACGTCGCGCGTCGAGGCCCCATAGATGGCGATGCGATACCCACGCAGCGCGTCAGCGGCCAGCTCGATGGCTCGCAACGCCACGAGCGCTCGGCCGGCCCAATTCTGATATCCCTTGAGCAGCACCAGTCGCCGCGTGGATGTCTTCCCAGGCGATCGCAGCGCGACCGCGCGCTCGAGGTCGTAGCCGCCGGAGTTGGGCACCACGGGAAGCACGCTGCCGGCGAAGCCGAACTCGCGAGCCAACTGCACGTCACGCTCGCACTCGCACGAGTAGAAATCGCAGGCACCGAGCACCGCCCGCACTCGATCGCGGTGCTCCGGCAGTCGTCCGAACAAATAGATGTCGCTGCCCCAGTTCGTCACGATCCACGGTGGGAATCGGCCGGCGAGTTTTTCTCGAGCATCCAGGGTCAGATAACCGGCGGCCTGAATCTCCATCGAGTGGACAACGTCGGGCTTCAAGGCTCGGATGGTCCGCACCAGCCCGTCCCGATGATAGTCCGGAGCGACTTTGCGAATCACGCCGCGTGCGAGCCTTTCGTTCAGGCGGGACAGCGTGCGAATGCCCTTGACCTTGAGCTTCGGATGCATCCCCTTCCGGCTCCCGACGATGCCCTGATGGACGGTGACCCCCTCGAGCTCTACGTGGGCCTCCCCGGCCTCACGACTGGGATAGAGATGCAGATCCCACTCTTGCCCCTGGAGCTGGCGAATCCAGCGAACGGTGTGAACGCTTTCGGTCATCGCCACGAACAGAATGCGCAAGGCTAGGCTTCCACTCCCTGCACCGCCGCGAGGAACGCCGACTCGGCTTTGCGTGGATGGAAGTCGATCTCCGCCCGACGTCTCGCGTTCTGTGCAATCCGCGCCACGAGCTCCTTGTCCTCGGTAAGGCGCCGCAGCGCCTCCGTCATCCTGTCGGGCGAGCGCTCGTCCACGAGCACGCCGCAGTCGTACTCGCGAAAGTACCAGGCGACGAAAGAATCCCGGGGCGCATGCGCGAGAATGGGACGGCCGCTCGCGAGATACTCCCCCATCTTGCCGGGGGCCGACGTCCGGATGACCTCCGGAATCGTCGT